>JBPCQX010000122.1:0-38389 GCA_050997675.1 Solirubrobacteraceae bacterium | reverse complement strand
TGGCACGCCCGCGCGCAGCCCCCGGCTCGCCCGCCTGCGGATCCGGGCGCCGCCGGCGGCGCCGGCGCCAACGGCACGGCGGCCGTGCTGGGCTCCGCGGAATTGGCTTCCCGTCTGACCCGGCTCGATGCCGAGCTCGCGCAGGTCGCGGGCCTAACGCCGGCCCAGGCTCGCCAACGCCTGCTCAAGCGGGTGGAGGAGGACGCCCGCCACGAAGCTGCACGGATGGTGCGAGAGATCGAGGCGGAGGCGCGCGCGGATGCCCAGCGGCGCGCGCGCAGCATCCTGTCGGTTGCCATGCAGCGTCTCGCCGGACGTCACTCGGCGGAGACCACGGTGTCGGTCGTGCAGCTCCCAAGCGACGACATGAAGGGACGGATCATCGGGCGCGAGGGCCGCAACATCCGCACGCTCGAGACGCTCACAGGGGTGGATTTCATCATTGACGACACACCGGGCGCGGTTGTGCTGTCAGCTTTCGACGGCGTCCGGCGTGAGATCGCCCGGATCACGCTCGAGCACTTGATCGCCGACGGGCGTATCCAGCCCGCGCGGATCGAGGAGGTCTACGAGCAGGCCTGTACTGAGCTCGAGCAGACGATCCAGGACGCCGGCGCTGCGGCGGTGCTGGAAGCCAACGTGCAGGGGCTCGACCACGAGCTTGTTCGCTTTCTCGGCAAGCTGAAGTTCCGCACCAGTTATGGCCAGAACGTGCTCGCCCACTCAGTCGAGTGCGCATTGCTGTGCTCGATGATGGCTGACGAGCTTGGCGCGAGCGCTCAGACCGCGCGTCGAGCCGCGCTGCTGCACGATCTCGGCAAGGCCGTCACGCACGAGATCGAGGGGCCTCACGCACTGGTGGCAGGGCAGCTCGCGCGGCGCCACGGTGAGCCCGAGGCCGTGGCCCACGCGATCGAGTCACACCACAACGAGGTCGAGCCGCAGACCGTTGAGGCCGTGCTCGTGCAGGCTGCCGACGCACTTTCGGGTGCTCGCCCGGGCGCCCGCGGAGAATCGCTCGAGTCCTACGTTCGGCGCCTGCGGGAGCTCGAGCAGATCGCCGCTCGGCACGCCGGGGTCGAGAAGGTCTACGCGATGCAGGCCGGACGCGAGATTCGAGTGATGGTCCAGCCCCAAGCGCTCGACGACAGCGAGGTGGCGCTGCTCGCCAGAGAGATCGCGCGCGAGGTAGAGATCGAGCTGGAATACCCCGGTCAGATCAAGGTCACGGTGATCCGGGAGTCTCGCTCCGTGCACTACGCACGCTGAACAACCTACCCGCGCTCGCAGCGATAGATTTCGTGGCGTGAAGCGCTACCACGTGACGACATTCGGCTGCCAGATGAACGCCCATGACTCCGAGCGGATGAAGGGCATGCTGTGCTCGCTCGGCTACCGCGAGGCGCTCGAGCGGGCCGACGCCGACCTGATCCTGTTCAACACCTGCTCGATCCGAGACACGGCGGATCGGCGCCTGCTGTCCTACCTCGGCGAGGCCCGACGCCTCAAGCGCGAGCGGCCCGGGGTCCGTATCGGCGTCGGCGGGTGCTGGGCACAGTCGCTCAAGCAAGAGGTGTTCGAGCGCTTCCCGTTCGTCGACGTGGCCTTTGGGCCCGGCCAGGTCAACAAGCTCGCTGAATACCTCACGAGCGACTCGCTCACCGCGCAGGGCTACTTCGAGTTCGAGGGGTTCACCGGGCGGCTGCCCGCGCGCCGCGAGCGCGAGTTTCAAGCCTGGATGCAGATCTCCGTCGGATGCAACAGTGTGTGCTCCTATTGCATCGTGCCGTCCACGCGCGGTCGCGAGGTTTCCCGACCGGCCGGCGAACTGATCGCAGAGGCGCAGAGGCTGGCGGGAGAGGGCGTGCGCGAAATCACTCTGCTCGGACAGAACGTCAACTCCTACGGCCGCGACCTGCGACCGCGCGGCACGTTCGCCGGGCTGCTCGCCGCGCTCGACGCGATACCTGGAATTGATCGTCTTCGCTACACCAGCCCGCATCCGAAGGACATGCGCGAAGACGTGATTCGCGCTCATGCCGACCTGCCGTCGGTCTGCGAGCACATCCACCTGCCGCTCCAGTCTGGCTCCGACAGAGTCCTGAAGGCGATGCGACGGACCTACACGCGCGAGCGCTATCTCGACCGCGTCGCGCAGATCCGCGAGCACGTGCCCGACTGCGCGATCTCCACCGACATCATCGTTGGCTTCCCCGGGGAGCGCGACGAGGACTTCGCTGCGACCCTCGAGCTCGCCGACGCCGTCGCCTTCGACAGCGCCTTCACATTTGTCTTTTCGCCGCGTCGAGACACCGAGGCGGCGACGTTCGACGACTCCCAGACCGTTCCGCATCCGGTCAAGGTCGAGCGGATGCAGCGGCTGCTCGAGGTTGTCCAGCGCCGTGCTCAGGAGCGTGCACAGCGCTTTGTCGGACGGACCCTGGAGGTCCTCGTCGAGGGGCCGTCGCGCACGGACCCCGCTCGGCTGCGCGGACGGACGCGGCACAACAAGGCGGTCAACTTCGCCGGCTCAGCGCTCCCTGGCGAGCTGGTCGGAGTGAAGATCGCTTCGGCCAGCAGCCAGACGCTCGCGGGCGAGCAGTCCGCGTCCGCTCGGCGCCGGCGCTCCTCGACCCGCGCCGCCGTCGCTCAGCGCTTGTCTGACTGACGCTCCTCAAACTGCATCGAGATCTTCTCTGCGCCGCCGATCCGCGAGATACGCGAAGCAGTCTCCGGGGCGAAGCCGGCAATCGCCGCGCCAAGCCTGATCGCCACCGGCGCGACATCGAGCTCGCCCTTGTTCTGTTCGATCCCTCGCACCACCGCGTCGGCGACCTGATCAGGCGTGCGCGTGCTGAGTCCGGGCGGCAGCTCGATCTTCGTGTCGGCAAACATCCCAGCGTCGCTGATGAAGCCGGGAAACACGGTCGTGACGCCGACATTCTGCTGCCGCAGCTCCGCGCGCAGCGACAGTCCAAAGCCGCGCAGGCCAAACTTGGTCGCGTTGTAGATCGACGTGCCGGGCGTGGAGGTCTTGCCGGAGATCGAAGAGATCAGCACGATGTGCCCGCCGCCGCGGGCGGCCATCAGCGGCGCGAGCCTGCGGGCAGCGACGATCGGTGCTCGCAGGTTCACGTCGAGCGCGCGATCGATGTCAAGTGTCGACAGCGTAGACAGGCGGCCCGAGCCGGGCAGTGCGGCATTCGCCACCAACAGATCCACCTCCTCGCACTGCGCGAGCAGCCGGTCGAGCTGCTCGCGATCAGCCAGATCAGCAGGCAGCACCTCGGCGTCGAGCTGGGCAGCCAACGGCTCCAGTACCTCAGCTCGCCGGCCCGTGAGCGTCAGCTTCACGCCCCCAGCGGCGAGCCGGCGCGCAATCGCATGGCCAATGCCACCGCTGGCACCCGTCAAAAGGGCGCGTTTGCCGTTCAGGTTCACTGCGCCGCAGTCTACGCTCCAGCTGTGATCATCGCCCTCTTCGGCCCGACCGCCGTCGGTAAGACCGAGCTCGCGATCGCCCTGGCGCGCCGCCTGCGCGCGCGGGGGGAGCAGCCGGTCGCCGTGTCGGCCGATGCACTCCAGGTCTACCGCGGACTCGAACTGCTGACGGGGGCGCCGCCGGCGGGTTGCGAGTTGGAGCACCGCCTGGTTTCGTTCCTGCCGGTCGACGCCCGCTTCAGCGTTGCCGAGTACGCGGGGCTCGCGCACGCCGAGATCGACGGGCTGCTCCGCAATGGCGCGACGCCGATTGTGATCGGGGGCACGGGGCTGTACCTGCGGGCGGCGCTCGGCGAGCTGACGCTGCGCCCCGCTGCGCCCGGGCACGTCCGCGCCCGCTGGGTCGCTGAGCTCGAGCGCCGCGGGCCCCACGCGCTGCACGACGCGCTGCGCACGCGGGCGCCCGAGGCGGCTCGACGCATCGACCGAAACGACAGCCATCGGATCGTGCGGGCGCTCGAGTTGCATGAGATGGGCGCGCTAGAGCAACCCGAGGGTGAGCTGTGGACCGACGCGACGCGCCACCCGACCCGCCTCGTGGGGCTCGTACGCGAGCGCGAGCAGCTCTACAGGCGGATCGACGCCCGCGTCGAGCAGATGCTCCAAGCCGGGGCCACCGAGCAGGTGCGCGCCGCACACGCTGCCGGCGCCTCAGAGACCGCGCGTGCGGCGCTTGGCTTCGAGGAGCTGCTCAGCGGAGACGTCGAGGCGATGAAGCGCCGGACGCGCAACTACGCCAAGCGCCAGCTGACCTGGATGCGCAAGCTCGCGGGGGTGGAGATCTTCGACGCCGGGAGCAGCTCAGCCGACGAGCTGGCCGCCCGCTTGGCATGATCGCCGGCTCCGATGCGATTTGAAAAGTGGCAGGCCCTGGGCAACGACTACCTGATCCTCGAAGCCGATGAGCTTCCCTGGGAGCTGACCGCGGCGCGCGTTCGTCGGCTGTGCGAGGCTCACATCGGCGTCGGCGCCGACGGCGTGCTGTTGCTCTCTCCGAGTCCGGCTCCGCAGCACATTGCCGAGCTGCGGATCTTCAACCCCGACGGCTCCGAAGCCGAGCTGTCGGGTAACGGAGCGCGCGAGGCGGTCATGTACCTGCGCCGCTCCGGGCGCACCGACCGCGCGGAGTTCTCGCTGTTGACAGCCGCCGGGCCGATCCGCCCACGCATCATCGGGCCCAGCAGCTGCGCCGTTGAAATGGGACAGGCGAGCACCCGCTCGCCCGACTACCCGAGCGGCAACCGTGACGGCAGCGGACGCCTTGAAGCCGCCGGCCGCAGCTGGAGCTTCCAGCACGTCTCGATTGGCAACCCGCAATGTGCGATCGTTCACGACAATCTCGACCAGCTCGAGCTACAGCTCGTCGGACCACCGATCGAGCGGCACGAGCTGTTTCCCAACCGCACCAACGTCTCCTGGTTTTGCGAGCTCGGGCCCGGACGCGTCCGTGCCCGGATCTTCGAGCGTGGCGTCGGTGAGACGTTGTCCTCGGGCACCGGCGCATGCGGCGCAGCCGTCGCCTACCACCTACAGGGCGGCCCGTCCGAAGTAGCCGTCGAACTCGATGGCGGCACGCTCGAGGTAGGAATCGCGGATGACTTGAACCTGACCCTGACAGGCTGGGCGGTGCCGGTGTTCAGCGGCGAGCTCAGCCCCGAATTCCTCGAGGAGCTCGACAATGAGACACAGTGAGCGCCTCGAGCGCATCCCGCCCTACATGTTCGCCGAATTGGAGCGAAAAATTGCAGCCAAGCGCGCGGCCGGGATCGACGTAATCAGCCTTGGCATCGGCGATCCCGACACGCCGACGTACGAGCCGATCGTCGTCGCGGCGCGCACAGCGGTCTCGGACCCGAGCACCCATCAGTACCCGTCGAACCGCGGCCGAGCCGAGTTTCGCGACGCGCTGTGCGAGTTCTACGCCCGCCGTTTCGCCGTCGAGCTCGATGCCGAAAGCGAGGTGATGCCGGCGATTGGTGCGAAGGAGTGCATCTTCAACCTCAACCTTGCCTTTCTCGATCCAGGTGACCTCGCGCTGGCTTCGGATCCCGGCTACCCCGTGTACACGGGGGGGCCGCTGCTCGCCGGCGCGGGGGCTCACTTGATGCCGCTGGTGCCGGAACTGGGATTTGCTCCGGACCTCGACGCGATCGACGCCGCCACGCGTGAGCGAGCAAAGCTGCTGTTTGTCAACTATCCCAACAATCCCACCGGCGCCATAGCTCCCGACGGCCTGTTCGAGCGGCTCGTCGATTTCGGGCGTGAGAACGACATCCTGATCGTGCACGACAACGCCTACAGCGAGACGACCTACGATGGCTACGTGGCGCCGTCGTTCCTTGCCACGCCCGGGGCCAAGGACGTCGGCGTCGAGGTTTTCTCGCTCTCTAAGGGCTACAACATGACCGGCTGGCGCTGCGCTGCCATTCTGGGGAACGCCGATGCGATCGCCTCCTACTGGCGCCTGAAGACAAACATCGACTCGGGGTTGTTCGAGGTTGTGCAGCTCGCAGGAGCGGCTGCCTTGCAGCCGGGGGTCGATGCACACGTCGCGCAGATGAATCAGGTCTACCAGCGTCGGCGCGATCTCCTCTGCGCAGCGCTCGCGCGGATCGGCGTCGACGTGACGCCGCCCAAGGCCACGATTTATGTGTGGGCGCCTGTACCCGACGGCTTCGCCTCCTCCGCCGCCTACTGCGAGCATGTGCTCGAGCGCGCCGCGGTTGTGATCTCTCCGGGTGGAGCGTACGGGCCGAACGGTGAAGGCTATTTTCGTATTTCGCTCACAACACCAGATGCGCGCATCGAAGAGGCAGTGGCCCGGCTTGGCAAACTGAAGGATTGATGGATCGCACACGCAACGGGCGCGGCACACCGACACGCACCGCAGCTGCCCCGCATGAAGGGAGGGCGCGGCAGCGCGCGCTGGCCATCGCCTCGCTGCCGGCAGGCGAAGATCTGCGGGAACTTCAGGAGTTGCTGCGCACGGCCGGAGTCGCCGTCGCGGGACAGATGGTGCAGCATCGCGAGGAGCCACATCCAAACACCTACCTGGGCCCGGGCAAGCTCGAAGAGCTGAAGGCGTACGCCAAGGAACGGGACGCAAATTTGATCGCCTGCGACGACGAGCTGACGCCGCGCCAAGAGCGCAACCTCGAAGCGGCCGTTGGACTGCCGGTCGTCGACCGCACGACGGTTATCCTCGACATCTTCGCCGGTCATGCAGGCAGCGCGGAGGGCAAGCTGCAAGTGGAGTTGGCGCAGCTTCAATACAACCTCGCTCGGATGCGTGGGCTGTGGACCCACCTCGAGCGCCTCGGCGGCGGTATCGGCACGCGCGGGCCGGGGGAGAGCCAGATCGAAACCGACCGCCGGCTCGCCCGCGACCGCATCTCGGCGCTGAAGCGGCGGCTCGCGGGCGTGCACTCCTCACGCGAGGTGATGCGCGCGGAGCGCGGCCGCGCGAGCCTGCCCGAAATGGCGCTGGCCGGATACACGAACGCCGGTAAGTCGACGCTTCTCAACGCGCTCAGCGGCTCGAGCGTCTCGGTCGCCGACCGCCTCTTTCACACGCTCGATCCGACAACCCGCACGCTGCGCCTCGGCGGGCGCTCCTACCTCGCCACGGATACGGTCGGCTTCATCCGAAAACTCCCGCACCAACTCGTCGACGCCTTCGCGGCGACGCTAGAGGAGACGCGCCGCGCCCAGCTCGTGCTGCACGTCGTTGACGCCTCGACAAGCGAGGAGGACGCCGTCGAGATGCGCCGTGCGGTCGAGGACGTGCTGGAGGAGATCGGCGCCGGCGAGCAGCCCCGGCTGCTGGTGTTGAACAAAATTGATCTGCTGGGCCCCGATGAGCTGATTCGCGCGCGCAATGCGGCCCGCAGCGACACGCTCCTGGTGTCTGCCAGCACCGGTGCCGGGCTCGACGAGCTAAAGGCGCGGATCGAGCAGGAATTCCTCCGCGGGCTGCGCGAAGTCGACCTGCTGCTGCCTTACGCCGACGGGGCACAGCTCGCCGAGCTGCACGACATGGCGGGCGAGTTGGAGCGCGAGAACACCGAGCGCGGCGTGCTCGTCCATGCGCTGCTTCCGCCGTCGGTTGCCGCGCGCTACGCGCGCTACGCGCTGTGAAGGTCCAGCGCCTGCTTGCGGCGGCGGTCTTGCCCTCGCGAGCCTACCCCGGCGATGCCGGCTTCGATCTCTACGCCTGTGAGCCCGCCGCGCTGGCGCCCGGCGAGCGCGCCTCAGTCGGATGCGGGATCGCGGTCGAAATCCCGGTCGGCCAGGCCGGTCTGGTGCTCCCGCGCTCCGGGCTCGCCGCCAAACATGGCATCTCACTCGTCAACGCGCCAGGCCTGATCGACTGCGCCTATCGCGGCGAGGTACGGGTGCTGATGCTCAACACCGACCGCGCCGCGAGCTTCGAGGTCGCTCCGGGGGACCGGATCGCGCAGCTCGTGGTCGTAGCCGTCGGGACCGACGAGGTGGAGGAGGTCGCGGCGTTGAGCGAGACCGTACGGGCGGCACGGGGGTTCGGGTCGAGCGGCTAGGAAGTGAGGCGCTGGCCGCTGTCAGATTCCCGCGGCGGCGCGTGCGCCGGCGTGCGCCGCGTCCTCGAGTGCGTCATCGAGCGGTGCTAGTGAGTCGGCGCCCAGGGCCTCGGCGATCAGCCAGTCGGCAAACCAGGCGTTCTTCGGCAGCAGCGGCCCGTGCAGGTAGGTGCCGATCACGCTGCCGCGCATCGCGCCCTCCCAGCCGCTGCGGGCATCGTTTCCGTGCCCGCGCAGAACGCGCCCCAAAGGCTGCTGGTCAGAATCCAGGTAGGTGCGCCCGCCGTGATTCTCAAACCCGGCCAGGACGCCGATCGGCGTTTCGATCGCCACGTTCCCGATCAGCCTGTCGCCAGTGCCGCGGACCGTGTGGGCACCGAGCAGGCCGACGCCCGCGATCGTCTGCTCGTCGAGTTGGTAGCTGCGGCCCAGCAACTGGAAGCCCCCGCAGACGCCGAGCACGATTGCTCCGCGTGCCGCGGCTTGCGATAACCCAAGGCGCTTGCGCGCGACCAGGTCTTCCGCGCACAGCAGCTGGTCGGCATCTTGGCCGCCGCCGAGGTAGTAGATCTCGTGAGCGCTGCCGTCGAGCTCCTCGCCGATCGTGCTCGAGCTCAGCGAGAAGCCGATGCCGCGCCAGGCGCAGCGACGCTCGAGCATCAACAGGTTGCCGCGGTCTGCGTAGATGTTCATCAACTCCGGATAGAGCGCACAGACGCGCAGCTCAGACCGCGTGCAGAACCACCACTTCGCTGCCGACGTGATCCTCGGTCGCGGGAATCCATCGCGACGCCTCCCGCACCGCGAAGCCGCAGCGGGCGCCCGCCTCCGCGAGGTCGTCGAGGGGACGCAGCCGCGTCACATCGACCTCGCACAGCACTCCGTTGCGCTCGCGGCGGCGCTCGCGCACGACTGCACCATGCTCGAGCCAAAGAGCGCTCGGACGGCTCGCGTAGCGGACCCCATCTCTTCAGGTCTCGTCGGCTTCGAGCTCCTCGCGAAACGGCGTTATCCCTTCGCCGAGCAGCGCGGCTGCCAACCGGCCGCCGGAGAGCATCGCGCGGCGCACGCAACCCAGGCATGCCTCCGGGCGCTCCATCAGATGCAATGTCTGCATTGGCACGATCACGAGCTCGAAGCGGCTCGTGCACTCGAACTTCTCGGCGTCGGCGCAGATCGCGCGTAGCGGTAGGCCGCGGCCGCGACGCCGAAGCTCGGCCGCAAGCTGTGCGTCACGCTCGACCGCGTGCACCTCGTGCCCTGCGGCGGCGAGTTCGAGGGCGATCCTGCCGGTCCCAGCGCCGATTTCGAGAACCGGACCCTCGACTTCCGCTGCGAGTTCAAGCCACAGCGGGATGTCCGCGCTGTAGGCGCCGCATTCGAGGTCGTGCCAGATCACAGCCAAGAGCTCCCCGCCTGCCCTCGATCGACCAGCACCGAGCGCAGCTCCAGCATCGCGGTGTAGGTGGGGAGCGCGTAGAGCGTGGTCCGTGCGCGGCTGAGTGCATCGTCGAGCGCCCGCTCCAATCGCGACTCGACAGTGATCCGCTCCGTGGGAACGCCGGCATATTTGAGCCGCAGCGCGAGCTCCGGCGCCCGCTTACCGGTGCACGTCGCGTACCCGATCCGCGGCGCGAGCGTCTCCCAATCCGCGTCCCAGATCCAGGAGACGTCTCGCCCGTCAGCTGCGCCGTCGTTCAACGCGGCGATCAGGTGGTGCTCGCCAGGCTCGAGCGCGAGCGTGCGCAGCACCTCGTTGGCGCCGGTCGGGTTCTTGATCAGCATGATCCGAAGCTCGTGCCCGGCGAGCGCAATGGACTCAGCGCGGCCGAACGCCGGCACGCTGCTTTCGAGGCCAGCGGCGATGCCGTCCAAGCTCACGCCCAGGACGCTGCACAGCGCGGCAGCAGCGAGCGCGTTGTATACGTTGTAAAGACCGGGCAGTGGCAGCTCCACGCGCCGCCCGGGGGTTCCCGGGACGCGCAGCGTGAAGCTCGCGCTGCGCACACCCCGCAGCTCGATTTCGTGCGCGCTGACGTCAGGAGCCGGGCGTCCAGCGTGGCCGTTAGGACAGCGGTAGACACCGAGGTGCCCGAGATAGACGCGCTCGTAGCGAAAGGGGGCGCCGCAACGGCGGCAGTGCTTGGAATCTGAGGCGTGCGAAAGCCCGCTTCTCGCCATCGCAGGATCCTCAATGCCGAAATAGAGGGGGGGGACGGCGTCGCCGCCACGGAGCGCAGGCCCCAGTCCGGCAATCAAAGGGTCATCTGCGTTCAGAACGAGCCGCGCGGAAGAGCCCGAGAGCAGAGCGGCCCAGCGGTCGGCGATGGCTTCCAGTTCGCCGTAGCGGTCGAGCTGGTCGCGGAACAGGTTGCCAAGCACGATCGCACGCGGCTCAAGCTGCGCTACAACGGCCGGCAGGTAGAACTCATCGACCTCGAACAGGCCCAGGTCTCCGCTTGCAGCGAGCAGCGCCGAGGCGATCCCACCGGCCATGTTGGCGCCCGCGCTGTTGTGCACGAGGCGTTTTCCGTCTCGTTCGAGAATCGCCGCCGCCATCGTCGCCGTGGTCGTCTTTCCGTTGGTCGCCGAGATCGCAACGCTGCCGAGCGGCAATCGCGCCGAGAGCCGAGCAATCGCGCGTGAGTCCATGCGTAGCAGGAGCTTGCCGGGGAGGCTGGTCCCGCCGCGCCCGCTGCGGCGGGAGAGCGCCGCTGCCGCGCGGGCGAGCGCGAGCCTCATGGGGAGGCCGGCACGAGCACGCGAACGGCGCTCGGGACGACGCCAATCACCGCCGGCAACTCGGCGAGCGGATCGCCGTCAGCGTAGATCGTGAACGGGCGGTCCGCTGAGACCTTCAGCTCTCGCCCCCGGAGCACGTGCACAGTGGGCTCGGCGACGTGCTCGCCCTTGAAGACCTTCGGCAGGCTGGCAAGGAACTTCATCTTGGAGACGTGCTCGGTGAGCACCACGTCGAGCATGCCGTCGTCGAGCTCAGCGTCAGGGGCGAGGTACATGCCGCCGCCGTAGGCCTTGGAGTTTGCGGCGGCGATCGAATATCCGTAGAGCGTGCGGCGCTCGCCGTCGAGCTCGAGCTCGAACGTCGCGGGCGTCCACGCGAGCAGGGCGCGCAGGGCTCCGTAGGCATACACCAGGTTTCCGAGCCGCGGGCTCGCCTCGTTGGCGATGCGGTTAGCCTCGGAGTCGAATCCCGCGCTGGCGATACCCACGAACAGCTTGTCGCCGACCGCGCCGAGGTCCAGCGCGCGTTCCACGCCGCAGGCAATCGTCTCGCACGCCTGCGCTGCGTCGAGCGGGATCCCCAGGACCCGCGCGAGGTCGTTGCCGCGCCCGCCGGGCAGCACACCGAGCACGCTGCCGGGAACGCGGGCGAGCGCGCCGGCAACGGCGCTGACCAGACCGTCGCCACCAAGCGCGACCGGCAGCCGAGCGGACTTCAAGGCCTCGCCGGCGAGTTCTGCCGCGTGCCCGAGGCTCTGGGTGCGGGCGGTCGTGACCTCGAGACCGAGTGCTTGCAGCGTCTGCTCAACGCGTGGCAGTACGCGCCCGGCACGGCCGCCGCCGGCGGCTGGATTGACGATCAGGAGGACGGGACGCAAGGCTGGGGTAGCGTATTTGTTACGTCGTCCAGCCCTGCTCTGCCATGAATCGAATGACCGCGTTGGGGTCGGCACAAACAACGTAGGCGTCGATCACCGCGCCGTCCATGTTGATCGTGATCGACAGACCGCTCGCGACGACGCGCACCTTGGAGATTGCGGCGATCGGCCGGCCCGCGCCCATGCGAGGCTTGACCCGTCCCGTGGCGACGGAGTGCACCGCGGGGTGGTTTGCCAGCCGATCGAGTAGGCGGCGGTAGTCCTTTGTCGAGGAGTGCTTGTGATGCGTTTGCTTAGCCATCGAGGACGAGCTCCGCCAGCGTGGGGGCGAACGCGAGTGGTCGTTCGTCTGCCGCCGCCTGGTTTGCCCCGGTAACCCCCGAGAGCACCAGCGCCGAGTCAAGACCCGCAGCGGCGGCCCCTTCGATGTCGGCATCCAGACGGTCGCCGATCACGAGGGCCCGACCCGGCGGCAGGCGGTCCAGCGCGGTCCGAAACAGCTGCGGAGCGGGCTTACCGACGCTTTCGGCGCGCGTGGAGCCCGCCGCCTCGACAGCTGCGAGGATCGCGCCCGTCCCGGGGCACGGTCCGGCCGGCGTCGGGAAGGTCACATCGCGATCAGTGGCGAGGAGCTCCGCACCCCCATGGAGGGCGAGCGTCGCCTCGCGCAGTTCGGCGAAGTCGAATGCGTCATGGCCGGAGACGACGACGACGTTGGCGCGGCTGGCGAAATCGGTGCCGTTGACAGCCCTGACGCCGGCGTCACGTACATGGCGGTGAACGGCCTGTGATCCGATCACAACGGCGCTGGCCCCTTCGTAGCGCTCGGCCAACACGTGCTGCACTGCTCCGCCGGAGGTGACGATCTCCTCGAGTGCCGCCTGAATGCCATGACCCCAAAGCCTGCGCACGAACTCCTCGGCGGTCCAACGCGCATCGTTTGTGACGAAGGCAATGTTCTTGCCCGCCGCCCGCAACTCGGCGATCGCCTGCTGCGCGCGCGGCGTCGCCTGTTCGCCGACCCACACGCAGCCATCGAGATCGAGCAGCAGATGGTCGTAGGCATCCGCGAGACGCGACAGGGTCATCAGGTCATTATCCTTCCGGCGATGCTCGGCTCGAAGCTTCTCCCGCTGCTCGGCACGGTTGCGCTCGCCGGGTGCGGTGGCGGCTCCTCAAGCACCCCCGCGGCCAGTCAAACGGGAGTCGCGTCCGCGGCGCCCGCTGCCGCGGCTTGCCCGCGAGTGGACACACCCGCTCCGAAGGGCGTACAGCACCTGCACGCCCCCGCGCTCCGGCTGAGCCCGTCGCACACCTACACCGCCACGCTCGAGACCACCTGCGGCACGATCCGCCTCGCACTCGATGCACGCACCGCGCCGAAGACGACAGCCTCCTTCGTCTATCTCGCGCGCCGCCACTTCTACGACGGGCTGACGTTTCACCGCGTCGTCCCGGGTTTTGTGATTCAGGGCGGTGATCCACTTGGCTCCGGCCACGGTGGTCCGGGATACACCGTGGTCGAGCGCCCACCGGCTTCGACCCGCTACACGCAGGGCGTGGTTGCGATGGCGAAGACCGCGGTCCAGCCGGCCGGCGCATCCGGCAGCCAGTTTTTCATTGTCGTCGGCGCATCTGCCGCTCTGCCCCCCGACTACGCGGTGCTGGGCAGGGTGAGCGGGGGTGCCGACGTCGTCGCGCGCATCGCGGCGGTACCGGCCGATCCGCAGTCGGGCGTACCCGCAAATGCGGTCGTGATCAAGCGGCTGACGGTCTCCGGTTAGTCCGACGGGCCGCGCGCCCGCTTCTGCCGGCGCCTGCCGACGAACACGAGCACGGCGATCACGATGCCCATCAGGATGACTCCCAGGAGCACGCCCGGCGCCACGCCAATCCCGCCGAATGGCAGCGACAGCAACTCGACGAGCCCGAGGCCGATCGCGATCAAAAGGACGATCAACACCGCGACGATAAGCAACCCGCGGGCTCGCAGCAACGCTCCAGCGCTGCTCGGCGGGGCTATCAACCCCATCAGCCGCAGCCCCATCAGGGCGCGCGTGGACGGCGGTGTCTGGCCGAGTTTCTCGACCGCGTCCTTGAGGTCGTCCGCGCGGCGCTCGGCGAGTGCGAGCGACGCGTCGGCCATGCGCCGGATCTGCATCCGCTCCTGCGGCCGGGATGCTGCGATCGCGCGCTGGAAGTAGGCGCGGGCGGCAGGCGCGTCGTAGCGCTCGGCTGCGCGCGCGCCGAGAATTGACATCGCGATCGAGCGGTACTTGGTCTCTGCCTCGAGCTGCTCGTCGCTGCGCGTCTGCATATCCTCCATCAGGTTCGCCGGTACGCGCTGCTCGATGCGAACCTGTCGCTGTTTGGGCGCCATGTCCGCAAAGTCTACGGGCCGCTAGGCTTTCGCGCCGATGCTGGGGAGACAGCGCTTCAGGCGCACGGGAGTCGCGGCGCTGCTCGCATTGATGCTGGTGTGCGGCGCGTCGCCCGCCGCGGCTCAAAGCCCATTTCAGCCGCTGCCGCCGCCCGCGCTGCCCCCGGACACGACGACGGCTGTGCAGACGAGCACGAGCCAAACGGGCGGCGGCCTTTCCACCCCCGCGCAGGTGCTGGTGTTCGTCGGTGCCGGGGCCGTGCTCGCCCTGATCGCGTGGGTGATCCTGCGCGACGCCCGCGCCCATGCGCCTCGGCGCGGAAGCGTTGGGGCGGCCGCCGATCGCAAGACAGCCACGCCACGTGAGTTGAAGCAGCAGCGCGAGCGTGCGAGGGCCAAGCGCGCCAGGCGGGCGCGCAAGCGCAACCGTTAGCTGCGCTTGCGCGCGGCCCGGACCCGATCGATCTTCGACAGGGCGACCTTGCGCAGCCGCACCGACTGGGGGGTCACCTCAACGCATTCGTCCTCGCGCAGGAATTCGAGCGACTGGTCGAGTGAGAGCTGGCGGTGGGGTACGAGGCGCACGAGCACCTCGGCCGTGGAAGAGCGGATGTTGTTGAGCTGCTTCTCCTTGCAGACGTTGACGTCGAGGTCGTCAGACCGCGCGTTCTCACCGACAATCATCCCCTCATACACCGCCGCACCGGGTCCGACGAACATCGCTCCGCGCTCCTGCAGGTTCATCAGCGCGAACTGCGCAGCGTCACCGGTTCGGTCGGCGACGAGCGCCCCGCTGGGCCGTGTTCGCAGCTCGCCGGCCCACGGCTCCCAGCGGTCAAATACGTGGTGCAGCAGTCCGGTGCCGCGGGTTTCGGTCAAGAATTCAGTGCGGAAGCCAATCAGCCCACGGGCGGGGACGAGGTACTCCATCCGCACCCAGCCGGTGCCGTGATTGACCATCTGCTCGAGCCGAGCCTTGCGCAGGGCTAGCAGCTGCGTGATCACGCCGACGTAGTCCTCGGGCGCATCGATCGCCAGGCGCTCCACCGGCTCGTGCAGCTTGCCGTCGACCTCACGTGTTAGCACCTGGGGCTGACCGACGGTGAGCTCAAAGCCCTCGCGCCGCATCAGCTCGACCAGCACCGCGAGCTGCAGCTCGCCTCGGCCCTGAACCTCCCACGCATCGGGACGCTCGGTGTCGAGGACCCGCAGCGAAACGTTGCCGACGAGTTCCTGCTGGAGCCTCGAGTAGACCTGGCGTGCGGTCAGCTTGCTGCCTTCGCGCCCAGCCAGGGGGGAGGTGTTGATGCCGAGCGTGACCGACAGCGAGGGCTCGTCGACGCCCACCACGGGCAGCGGGCGTGGGTCGTCGAGGTCAGCCAGCGTTTCGCCGATCGTCACCTCGGAGAGTCCCGCCACCGCGATCACATCGCCTGGCCCGGCCGCTTCCGCGTCGACTCGCTCAAGCGCTTCGGTGACGTAGAGCTCGGTGACCTGCGCGCGCTCGACATCGCCGTTGGCCCGGCACCAAGCGATCGCCTGACCCTTGCGGACGGTACCGTGGTGGACACGGCAGATTGCCAGCCGTCCGACGTACGGAGATGCGTCGAGGTTTGTGACGAGCGCTTGGAGGGGGTGTTCGGGCTCGTGGGTCGGGGCCGGGATTCGCGCGAGCAGGAGGTCCATCAGCGGCGCCAGGTCCTCGGCCAGTGCGCCCGGGGTGAGGCCCGCGCGGCCGGCTTTCGCGTTCGTGTAGACAATCGGGAACTCGATTTGCTCCTCGTCGGCGTCGAGGTCGAGAAACAGCTCGTACACCTCGTCCACGACCTCGTCGATGCGTGCGTCGGGGCGGTCGACCTTGTTGACGACCAGGATCACCGGCAGACGCGCCTCCAGTGCCTTGCGCAGCACGAACCGCGTTTGCGGGAGCGGCCCCTCGCTTGCGTCAACCAGCAGCAGCACGCCGTCCACCATCGTCAGCCCGCGCTCGACCTCGCCGCCGAAATCAGCGTGACCGGGGGTGTCGATGATGTTGAGCTTGACTGCGCCGTAGCGCACGGAAGTGTTCTTGGCGAGGATCGTGATGCCCTTTTCTCGCTCGAGATCCATCGAGTCCATGACGCGTTCTGCGACCTCCTGGCCTGCGCGAAAGACGCCTGACTGCCAGAGCATGGCGTCGACCAGCGTCGTCTTGCCGTGATCGACATGGGCGACGATCGCGACGTTCCGCAGGTCCTCCCGGGTAGCCAAGGCGATCAGGCGCTGAGGCGCTGCTCGCCGCGCTGCTCCACGGCGGCGGCAGAGGGCCGTTCGCGCAGCGCGTTGAGCCATGCCGTCAGGCGCGGTGTGTCGGGCACGAGTTCGGGCTTCCACTGGGGCAGTCGTACCGCCAGAGGCATAGCGCCAACATCGGCATAGGTGAACTGCTCGCCGCAGACCCAAGGGCCATCGCTGGCCTCCAGGACATCTTCGATTGTCGCCCAATGGCGCTCCATGCGCCGGTGCAGGCGGTCGGTGATGTCCGGCGGATCACCCTCGTCAGGGCCGAACGCGAGCTTCCGCATACCGAGGAAGAAGTTTGCTGTCAGCGTGTCGTCGATGTACTTCGCCCACCCGCGTGCTGCCGCTCGGGCGCCTGGCGAGGCCGGCCAGAGCGGCGGCTCGGGGTAGGTCTCCTCGAGCCACTCGCAGATGATCGACGATTCGCGTATTGCGGCGTCCGGCAGCTCGAGTACCGGCACACGATTCAGGGGATTGAGCTCGCGCAGCCGGCCTGGCCGCTTGACCGGATGAATCTCGATCAGCTCGAAGTCAACTCCCTTCTCAGCAAACGCAGCGCGTGCTTTGCCGGCGAAAGGCGATGACTCGAACGCCCACAGGCGTGGTTTGTCGCTGCTCATCCGAAAGAGTCTAGACGGCAGCTGCGAGCGGCCTATGCCGCGACGAGCACCCGGTTGCCGGATGGGTCGGCAAGCTCGAGCGCCCCGGCGTCCGGTCGGCCGATCTCAAAGCTGCGCAGACCCAGCGCGCCGGCCGGCGGTGCGCCCGCCGCGCCCGACCAGGTCAGATCGGCGACGGTCAGCGTCACGGCGCCGAGCAGCGTCATGCAGCCAGCGTAGCGAAGCGGAGGGCACCGATCGTCAACTAGGCTTGCACGCGATGGCTGGAGAATTCTCAGTGCGGGGTGAGCAGTTGAGCGAGGCCGCCCTCGTGGCCGTTCAGGGCGAGGTCGATCTGGCGACGGCATCGCAGGTTGAGCGCGCGCTGATGGATGCGGAGTCCGGACCGCAGCGCGGGGTTCTGCTCGATCTGTGCGAGGTCGACTTCATCGATTCGACGGGTCTGCGCGTGGTGCTCGGTTCGATCAAGCGGCTAACAACTGAGGGGCGCTCACTGACGGTCGCCTGTGCAGAGGGCCCGGTGCGCCGGTTGTTCGAGCTCACGGCGCTGACTGGCCAGTTCGACCTGCACGAGAGCCGCGAGGCGGCCCTCGTGGCGCTGCGCGGCTAGGCGCCGGCGCGGTAGGCCGCGAGCTGCCCGGCTGTCCGGCGGCGAATCATCGGACCGAGCAGTGGGGTCAGGCCGAGGATCTTGCCGGCTGGGCCGAGCGCCTGCGCGGCCCACGCGCGCAAATCGAAGGAGTCGCGCTGATCGACGATCAGTCCGTCTTCAAAGACGAACCGCGAGTGCACAATGTTGACCACGTCGCGGCCGGTCTGGGCAAACTTGTAATGAGCCTCCCACACGGCCGTGCCCCCGCGATCGTCAGCTTGACGCTCGAGCACCTTCGCGTCGAGCTGCTTGGCGTTGCCCGTCAGCATTCGCCACATGTCGGCGGGCGCCCCGTCACGCAGCTCGCCGAAGGCCGGATCCTCGAACACCGCCTGCGGTGCGTAGCAGGCCGCCATCGCCGCCCCGTCGTGCGAGTCCAAGCCCGCGTAGAGACGTTCGATCAGAGCTACATGCTCCTGTGCGCTTGCCACGCGCCGAAGGATACCTTCAGGCTGCCGCGCGCGGCTGGCGCGCGACCGCACGGGTTCGCGCGAGCTGCGCGAACCACCGCTCCCCGGCACACCAGCACTCCGAGAGCGCGTAACCCCCGCTGGCCGCGAGACGCTCGACGTCGTCCACTCCGACGCGGGCCCAGGGGAAGAAGTCGCTGCATGCAGCGGCGCTCTCCAGCCGCACCCGCAGCGTCTCACTGATCGTTCCGGGCGGCTCGAGCTCGACCAGCGCGGTGCCGCCGGGCCGCAGCAGGGCGCCGATGCGAGCGAGCAGCCCGGCGGGCCGGCCGCCGATGCCGATGTTGCCGTCGAGCAGCAGCGCGCTGCCCCAGGAGCCAGCGCCGGGTAGTCGGTCGAAGGTCGACCCTTCGATCACTCGCGCGCCGCGTCGACGCGCGAGCTCGACCGCGCCGGGTGAAATGTCGACCCCCACCGTGTGAACGCCGCGGCGGCTGAGGGCGAGAACATGGCGCCCGGGGCCGCAGCCAACGTCGATCACGGGGGCCAGCGCCCGATCAAGCAAATCGGCTTCGTCACAATCGGCGGTGCCGACGTAGCGCTCCAGCAGCAGCGGCAACTCTTCCCCGTGCTCGCTGACTGCGCGGAGCTCGGTCGCATGCAGCAAACCGCTCCCGTACAGTTCCGCTGCCGCGGTGCTGCTCACGTTGCCGCCGCGAGCGCTCGGGCGAAGCGGCCCTGCGGCACCATCGCCGCTACCTGGACGGCGTCGTCATAGGTGTCGAAATCGCGCAACTCCGGCAGCACCGCGACGCGAAGCCCGCAGGCGGCTAGACGCTCCAGCTGCACCCGCGCGGTGCTCGCGCAGCTCATCGGCACGCGCTCGAAGACCCGGCGATCCGCCTGGCGCAGGCCGATCGCCCAATAGCCGCCGTCTGACGCGGGGCCGAGCACCGCATCGGACTCCGACAGCCGCGCGAGTCCGTCCGCGAGCAGTCCACCGGTCACCTGGGGGGTGTCCATGCCGATCAGCAGAGCTGGTCCGCCAAGATCTTCGAACGCACCGGCGAGGCGCTCGGCGAGGCCGCCGCCACGCTGTGGAAGCAGCTCGAACGAGGGAGGTAGCCAGGCCTCGGGGGCGCCATCAAGCACGAGCACGTGCCGCTCGGCCGCGACCTCGCCGGCGCTTGCCAGCGTGTCGAGCAGCGCCGCCTCGGCAATTGCCGCCGCCTGATCTGGGCGAAAGGGCGGGCAGAGCCTGGTCTTCACGCGTCCCGGGGCGGGCGCCTTGGCGATCACGGCGAGAGCTGGCACGCCGACAACGTACCCACACGAGGTTACGAAATTCGGAACGCGGCGGCCCGGGATCCCGCTGGCGAGGCTACGCGGTGCCACAATCGATCGATGCAGACACTGGAGCGACCGAAGCGCGGCTCCGTGCTCGTGGTCGACGACGAGCCGACGATCGCCGAGGTGCTCTCGCGCTACTTGCAGCGTGCCGGCTACGACGTGCGGATTGCTGCCGATGGCGCTGCCGCGCTGGCGCGGGCAGGGGAGAGCCGGCCTGATCTGGTGGTGCTCGACCTGATGCTGCCCGGCATCAACGGCCTGGAGGTGATGCGGCGGATGCGCGGGGCAGGCATCGAGCGCATCGCGATCATCCTGCTGACCGCAAAGGGGGAGGAGTCAGACCGCATTGTTGGCCTGCGCCTGGGCGCCGATGACTACATGGTGAAACCTTTCTCTCCTGGCGAGCTGGTCGCGCGCGTCGACGCGGTGTTGCGGCGGGTCGACACCGCACCGAGCGCAGAAGCTGCCTTCGAGTTCGATGGCTTGTCGATCGATCCCGCGAGCCGGCGCGTCACCGCCGGCGACAAGGAGGCCGCGCTCACCCAGCGGGAGTTCGACCTGTTGTTGTTCTTCGCGCGCAACCCGGGCCGCGCGTTTACGCGGCATGAGCTGATCGACCGTGTGTGGCGGTACTCGTTCTACACCGACACCTCGACCGTGACCGTCCACGTGCGGCGCCTGCGCGCGAAGATCGAACCCGACCCCGAGCGCCCGCGGTTTCTCGAGACCGTGTGGGGCGTTGGCTACAGGTTTCAGCCATGAGGGGCGGCGCGCTGCTCGCGCTTGGGTTGGCGCTGCTCGCGAGCGTGCTGTGTTACGCGGCCTACGGGAGCCACGCTGGATGGACGTGTCTTGCAATCCTTGGACCGGTCGGCGCGCTCACGGTCCTGGTCGTCGATCGGCTGCTCGCGCGGCGCGCGCGGCTGGGTGCGGTTCGGCGGCAACTCGCGGTCGGCGTGGCGATCGTCGTCGGACAGCTCCTGCTCGCCGCGGCTCTGTTCGTACTGCTGATGAGCAGCACCAGCGAGGATGCATTGTTCACCGCCGTGCTCGCGCTCTACACGGGCGCGCTCGGGGTTTGGGCAGCGCGCACCGTTGGGCGCGGGGTGCTCAGCGACATCGACGGGCTGCGCGTGGGCGTGGCGGCTGTGGCGGCCGGCAGCCGCGAGGTCAACATCGGCGTGCGGGGCGGCGACGAGCTCGCGCTGGTGGCGGGCGACATCGAGCGACTTGCCGCGATGCTCGGCGCGGAGGAGCAATCCCGGGCGAAGCTGGAGGCCTCACGCCGTGACCTGCTCGCGGCGATCTCCCACGACCTGCGCACGCCGATTACGTCCCTGCGGCTGCTGAGCGAGGCGCTCCAGGACGATTTGATCGAGGAGCCGGAGCTGCGCGAGCAGTACGTCGCCCGGCTCGGCACGCACGTTCGCGCGCTCGGCAACCTGATCGATGATCTGTTCGAGTTGTCGAGGCTCGAGGCCGGAGAGCTGCGCTGGTCGATGGAGCGCGTGCCGCTCGAGGAGCTTGTTCTAGAGACCGTCGATGCGATGCGCCCGCAGGCCGAAGCCGAGGCGGTGCTCGTGTGCACCGATCTGCCGGCCGGTCTCGCGGCGGCGCACGCAAACCCCGAGCAGATCCAGCGTGTGCTCTTCAACCTGATTCAGAACGCGATCCGCCACGCCCCTGCCGACGGTAGCGTCACAGTGCGCGCGGCTGCGGCCCAGGGCGCTGTCGAGGTGCAGGTCTCAGATACCGGCGAGGGAATCCCGTCGCCCGAGCGCGAGCGGATCTTCGAGGCCTTCGTCCAAGGCTCGGGTCGCGGGTCCCGCAGCGACGGCAGCGCGGGCCTGGGGCTTGCAATCTCCCGGGCGATCGTCGAGGCGCACGGCGGACGCATCTGGGTTGACGATGCAGCGTCCGGCGCGAGCGTGCGTTTCAGCCTCCCTTCCGCGGCCTGAGCGGCGCGTCAGCGCTGCGGCGGGACACGCCGGGGCGGTCCCGTGTCATTCCTCACTCCGATTCGGGAAACCCGAGCAGGGGCAGGTGCAGCGCGATCACGATCGCAGTGAAGGCGAGCACCGTCGCACGCAGCGCCCGGGAGGTCGAGAAGGCGGCCATCGGGAGCACCCACGCGATGTACCACGGGACCGACGAGGGAATCGCGCACACGACGGCCAGCGCCGTCCAACCCGCCGTATCGACCGCCGGGAGGCGGCGCAGCAGGCAGATGCCGACGACGCCGAGCACACCCGCGTCGCACGCCAGCCTCACGCCGGACGTGACGCCCGATCCGAGCAGCCGCCCGAGCAGGTCGGGACCTGACAGCGAAACGTCGAACGCACTCTGCGTCCCGATCCCAGCGATCGTGTCGAGCACGTGCGGGCCGAACGCGAGCAGCGTGCCGGCCACGATCGGCAGGCCCACGACGACTGCCCCCTGTAGCACGGTCCGCCGTCCGAGCAGGAACAGCAGCGCCAACCCGGCGGTCACCTTGACTGCGACCGCGGCGGCCAGCACGCTCCCTGCGGCCACACCCCGCCGGGCCTGGAGCAGCGATAGGGCAGCGGTGACGAGCACGAGCACCAGTAGGTCGTTGTGGGCGCCGCCGAGGCCGTAGATGAGCAGCAGGGGATTGCCACCGATCAGCACCGCCGCGCGAGCTCCGCGGTAGCGGGCCGCGAGCACCGTCGCGCCGATACAGGATGCACCGGCGAGCAGCTTCAGGCTCCACACCGCAAAAGGCAGCGAGCGAGCGCCGAGCGCGTAGGAGCCCGCGGTGAACAGCGGCCCGTAGGGGCTGCTGGGATGCTGCCAATAGACCAGCGGAAGAATCGGATCGCGCGGGGCGGAGAGGACCCCGTGCGTGTACGGATTGAGATGGTGAAGCACCCCGAGGCGCGCATAGCCGACGTAGCCGAACAGGTCGGATGAGAGAATCGGCGTCGTCAGCGTGAACAGCACGGACAGCGCGCCGAGCACAGGCAGGACGTGCCGCGCCCGCAGCTCACGTCCGCAGACGAGCACTACGAGGTAGCCGGCGAACATCAAGATGATCGCCAACGAGAAGCCGAGATCGGAAAACGGCAGGCCCAACCAGCTGAGCGGGCCGGTCAGCCAGCTCGGCTCATCGGCGTTCGCGGTGTCGACGATCAAGTCGCTGCTTGCAGCGCCGAACGCAATCCACGATCCGCCCAGCAATAGTGCGGCGAGACCGAGCGCCGCTGTCAGCTCACGGCGGTGGAGGCGCGCGGGCAGCGCGCCGTAGCGAGCCAGGGCCATCGTCGCCACCCGCGTGACGATACGCCTGGCAGGAGTGAACAGAGGCTTAACGGCGGCGCGTGGGCAACGTCAACCGTGCTGTTTGTGAAACGCTGGCGTGGTGCGCCTGATCGACCCTGACAGTCCGCCGCCAGGGCCGTTTCGGCACGGGTTTTGGCGCAGCCCCCTGCGCGGGCCCTGGTTGACATCGTTGTTCGGGGCCGCTCTGCTCGCCTCGATTCCGCTGATCGCGATCAGCGGCTTTCTCTCCAATGCCGCCTACGACCCGCGGCTCGGCGGCAACGCCGTGGGGCGGCACATCGGCACGCTCGATTTCTATCTGTTCCCCTGGCCGACGCACCCGTCGTGGCTGTACGCCGCTACGCAGGGGCTGCACGTCACGCTCGGACTCGCAGCGCTGCCGCTCCTGCTCGCAAAGCTCTGGTCGGTGATTCCCCGGCTGTTCGAATGGCCGCCGGCGCGCAACCCGGCGCACGCACTCGAGCGGCTGTCGCTCGCGCTGCTTGTCGGCGGCGCGCTGTTTGAATTCGCAACCGGAATCCTCGACATCCAATACGCCTACCTGTTCAAGTTCTTCTTCACCGACGCCCACTACTACGGCGCGTGGGTTTTCACCGCGGCGTTCGTGTTCCATGCGGCGCTGAAGTTTCCCGCGATGCGCCGCGCGCTGACCGCGCGCGGCGCGCTGAAACCGTTGCTCGACGACCTCGCTCACACCCAGCCGGAGGTGGCCGAGAGCGACCTCGTCGCACCGCACCCGGCCCCGGCATCGATGTCGCGCCGCGCGCTCGTGGGCACGATCGGCGGCTCCTCGCTGCTGCTGCTGCTGCAGGGCGCGGGGGACTTGATCGGAGGGCCGCTCCGCGCGCTTGCGGTGCTCGGGCCGCGTAATCGCTCAGGTAGCGGGCCCAACGGCTTCCAGGTCAACCGCACTGCGCGCACGGCGCAGATCGCCGGCGCCGACACCGGCGCGAGCTGGCGGCTGAGCCTGCAAGGACCTGCGAAGAGGGTGGACGTCTCCCGCTCGCAGCTGTTGCAAATGCCGCAACACACCCACAAGCTGCCGATCGCCTGCGTCGAGGGATGGTCGACGACTCAGTCCTGGAGCGGCGTCAGGCTGCGCGACCTGGCGGCGCTGGTGGGCGCCGGCGGAAAGCTCACAGTGGACGCGCAGTCGCTGGAGCAGAACGGCGTCTTTGCGACGGCCTCACTTGGCTCGGAACAGATCGCAGACGAGCGTACGCTGCTCGCGCTGCGGGTGAACGGCGCCGAGCTCTCGCTCGATCACGGCTACCCGGCGCGGATCATCGGTCCGGCGCTGCCGGGTGTGCATTGCACGAAGTGGGTTTCCAAGCTGAGCTTCCGCCGCGCTGGGGAGCGCTGAGCGTGTTCCGCCGGCACTACGGGGCAGGCCCGCTGCATCTGATCGCGCTGCTCGCGAGTCTGGCGATCGCGGGTGCAGCGGTCGTGCGCTGGTTTGACTTCGCGAGCTCGAACATCGTGCGCGTCCTAATCTGGTTCGGCGCCGCTGCGATCGTGCACGACGTCGTGCTGCTGCCGCTCTACAGCCTGCTCGACCGGACCGCTACGAGTCGCCTACCGGTCGATGCGCGTGCTTACCTGCGCGTACCAGCGATCGTGAGCGCGATCGTGCTGCTGACGTTTGCACCGGAGATCCTGCGCCTCGGCGACAGCACCTACAACCGGGCGAGCGGCCAACATCAAACCCTGTACCTGGTGCGCTACCTGATCTTCACCGGCGGGCTGTTTGCGCTGTCAGGCTTCCTCTGCGCGGCGCGCCTGGCCGGGCGGCGCCGGCGAGCCTAGCGCGGCGAACTCGCGCATCCCGTCGGCGAAGGACTCCTCGGCGCGGAAGCCCAGCTCGCGCTCGGCGCGCTCGGCGGACGCAAAGACGTGGCGCACATCGCCGAGCCTGAAGGAGCCTGTTACGCGGGGCCGCGGTCCCCCGGTCGCGTCGGCCAGCGCGTCGGCCATCTCTCCGACGCTTCGCGGCTCGCCGCTGGCAATGTTGAAGGCGCCATCAGCGTCGCCGGCGAGCGCGGCGAGATTTGCCTGCGCGACGTCACGCACGTGCACGAAATCGCGCTGCTGGCCGCCGTCCTCGAAGACCAGGGGTGCTCGCCCAGCGGCCAGCGCCGCGGCGAACAGCGACGCCACGCCGGCATAGGGGGTGCCTGCGGGCATCCGTGGTCCGTAGACGTTGTGGTAGCGGAGCATGACGACGCTGGCGCCTGTTTCCCGTGCGTAGGCGGCGCATAGATGCTCCTGATGCACCTTGGTTGCCGCGTAGACGTTGCGCGGGTCGAGCGCGGCGCTCTCAGGCACGGGCCGAGCGATCAGCTCCCGCCCGCAGGCGGGACACAGCGGCTCAAAACGTGCCGCCTCCAGGTCTGCCGCCAAGCGAGGGCCAGGCGCCACCAAGGCGTGCTCGCTGCACTCGTAGCGCCCTTCGCCGTAGACGACCATGCTCGAGGCGAGGATCAGGCGCCCGCTGAAGCGGCGGCTCGCAAGCTCGCGTAGTAGCACGGCCGTGCCGGTGTCATTGTGTGAGACGTAGTCGGCGACCTCGTCGAAGCTCGTGCCGAGCCCGACCATGCCCGCCTGATGGGAAACCTGCTCGACGCCCCGCAGCGCATCGGCAACTGCGGCGCGGTCGCGCACATCACCGCGGATGAACTCGACACCGTCGGGCATCGCCGGTGCCTTCCCGGGGTGCGCGCGCAGCGAGTCGAGCACCCGCACCTCGTGGCCGGCGGCGGCGAGGGCCTCGACCACGTGCAGGCCGACGAACCCGCTGCCGCCGGTGACGAGGATCACCGCGCGAGCACTCGGCTCATGTCGCGAATCGCCCGCGCTGTTCCGCGCACCGTTCCGGTCACCTTGGATTTGCCCGCGCGGGGCTTGTAGCTGACCGGGACCTCCTGCACGCGCAGCCCTTGCCGTGCGGCTTTCAGCACCATCTCGAGCGGATAGCCGAAGCGGCGGTCGCGCAGGTCGAGGCTGAGCAGCGACTCGCGCCGGGCGGCCCGCATCGGGCCCAGGTCGCGCAGGTCCACGCCTGCACGTGCGCGCAGCAGACGGGCAAGCACCGCGTTTGCCAAGCGGGCGTGGGGCGGCCAGGCGCCAGCTCCTGGACGACGGCGGCCCAGCACAAGATCGGCACTGCCGGCCTGAACAGGCGCGACAACGGCTGGCAGCTCGCGCGGGTCGAGCGACCCATCGCAGTCCATGAAACAGACGATGTCGTCGGTCGCCGCCACCAGTCCCGCGTGGCAGGCTGCCCCGAACCCGGGGCGGGGCTCGTCGACAACCAGCGCGCCAAGCTGGCGGGCCAGCGCGCCAGATCCGTCGCTCGAGCCGTTGTCGACGACAATCGGCCGGTAGCCGCGCGGCATCGCGCCAAGCACGCCTGGGATCGCTGCGAGCTCGTCCAGCACCGGGAGAATCACATCGGGCAAGACTCCACTGTGCCACAACTCAACTGCCGCGCCCGGTGAAGGGCTAGGCTGAGCGCCCGAAGCGAGACAGCCTCCCGGAAAGGTCTCAAAATGACGTACACACCAGCCCCCCAGATCCTCGAGCGCTACGCCGATGTGTTGATCAACTTCGCGCTTGGGAGCGGCGCCGGAATCAGGCCCGGTGAGGTTGTGCGCATCGCTGCGCATGAAGTCGCAAAACCCCTGTTTGTCGAACTGCGCCGCGCGGTGCTGCGCGCGGGCGGCCATGTGATCAGCCAATACCTGCCGGACGACGACGAGCACTTCAACCTTTCGCGGGACTTCTACGAGCTGGCCGGAGACGGGCAGCTCGACTTCTTCCCCGCCGAGTACATGCGCGGGCTGGTCGATCAGATCGACCATCAGGTCAGCATTCTGAGCGACACGGACATGCACGCGCTCGAGGGAGTTGACCCGAAGAAGATCATGCGCAGCGGTAAGGCGATGAAGCCGTGGATGGACTGGCGGACGGAGAAGGAGAACGCGGGCCGCTTTACCTGGACGCTTGCCCTCTACGGCACCAGCGCGATGGCTGCTGAGGCAAAGCTCAGCGAGCAGGAGTACTGGCAGCAGATCATTGACGCGTGCTTCCTCGAGGAGCAGGATCCGATTGCGCGCTGGCGCCAGGTCAGCGACCAGATCGCCGAGTATGTCGCAAAGCTCAACGAACTCGAGATCGATCGCCTCCACGTCGTCGGCGTGGACGTGGATCTGCGCATCCTGCTGGGGGAGCAGCGCCAGTGGGTTGGCGGCAGCGGACGCAACATCCCGAGCTTTGAGATCTTCACGAGCCCGGACTGGCGCGGCACGGAGGGCTGGATTCGCTTCAACCAGCCGCTCTACCGCTACGGCAACCTGGTGAGCGGGATCCGCCTCGAGTTCGCCAGCGGACGCGTGGTCGCCTCGAGCGCGGAGCAGAACGAGAACGTCCTGCGGGAGATGATCGCCACCGAGCACGCCGACAAGGTGGGGGAGTTCTCGCTGACCGACAGCCGCTTCTCGAAGATCACTCGCTTCATGGCCGAGACGCTGTTCGACGAGAACGTCGGCGGTCCGTTCGGCAATACCCACATCGCGCTTGGAAAGTCCTACCACGACTGCTATGCGGGGGACCCGGGAGAGGTGAAGAAGGATCGCTGGGAGGCGCTCGGGTTCAATGACTCGACTGTCCACACCGACATCGTCTCGACTGCGGACCGAACCGTCACTGCCACCCTGCGCGACGGCAGTGAGCGCGTGATCTATGCCGAAGGTCGCTTCCACCTCTAGTCTTCGAGCCACGCGAGCGCCTGAGGAGGCGATGCAATGACTGACGGGGATACAGCAGGGGGGGGGACGCTTACACGCCGAGGGCTCGTGCGCGGCGGCGCGGCGGCTGCGAGCAGCGTTTGGCTCGGCGGCTCTGCGGCCAGCGCGCTCGCGCGCAGACGCGTGCGGCGTGCCGATGTGGTGGTGATCGGCGCCGGGCTCGCGGGCCTCAGCGCAGCGAGGTCGCTGGAGCGCGCAGGGCGCTCGGTGCTGGTGCTCGAGGCGCGCAGGCGCGTTGGTGGCCGTACGCTGAACCACCCGATCGGCCGCGGCAGGATCGCGGAGGCGGGGGGTGAGTACGTCGGCCCGACCCAGGACCACATTCGGGCGTTGGCGGCGTCGGTGGGCGTCGGGACCTTTGCGACCTACAATCAGGGCCACAACCTGCTCCATTTGGAAGGTCGCAGCGAGCCCTATCCTGCGGATCCGGGAATCTCCTCGAACGCGGATTTCCTCCAGCTCGTGCAGCTCGCTCCGACCTTTGATGGGCTGGCGAAACAGGTCCCCGCCGCCGCGCCGTGGACCGCTCCTCGCGCTGCCGAATGGGATCGCCAGACGCTCGCGCAGTTCGCCTTTCCACAGCTCCCGAACTCGGGCGCGCGCAGCCTGCTGTCGGCCGCCACGCAGGCAGTGTGGGGGGCCGAGCCACACGAACTGTCGCTGCTGTACGTGCTCGCCTACATCGCGGGCGCGGGTAACGAGGGCACTCCGGGCAGCATCCTGCGACTGCTGACCACTCCTGGCGGCGCACAGGAGAGCAGGTTGATTGGTGGCTCCCAGCTGGTCTCCGAGCGGGTCGCATTGGGGCTAAGGCGGCGCGTGCAGCTCGCAGAGCCCGTGGCCGGCGTCCATCAGAATCGGCACGGTGTGCGGGTCCAGAGCCGGAACCTCACGATCGATGCGAAGGCTGTCGTGGTCGCGATGAGTCCGCGGCTGTCGGGGCAAATCGCCTACGCACCGCGGCTGCCGGCCCTCACGCGCGGCCTCTTCGCCCATGCGCCGAACGGACACCTGGTCAAGGCCGAGGCGGTCTACGACCGCCCGTTCTGGCGCGCCAGCGGATTCAGCGGCCAGGCCGCCGCGGATCTGGGGCCGTGCACCACGACCTTCGACAACAGCCCGCCGGACGGGTCGGTCGGGGTGTTCTTTGGCTTCATCGGCGGCTACCAGGCGCGCAAGTTTGCGAGACTTTCGCCGGCCCGGCGGCGCCACGCCGTGCTCGCGAACTTCGCCGTGTATCTTGGCCCGCAGGCGCGGCGCCCGGTCGAGTACTTCGAGATGGATTGGACGCGCGAGCGCTGGACCCAAGGCTGCCCGGTCGCGCATTTCCCGCCGAACGTGCTGAGCCATTTCGGGCCCGCTCTTGGCCGCAGGGTCGGGCGAATCCATTTTGCCGGCACCGAAACAGCCGACTACTGGGCGGGATACATGGACGGCGCGGTGCGCTCCGGCGAGCGGGTCGCGCAGGAGCTCGGGGCACCGGCCCGCTGAGCCTTGATACCGCCCCTGGCCGAGATACCCGGCGTGCGCCACAGCACCGTTTCAGCGCGCGGCGTGCGCTTCCATGTCGCGGAGGCGGGCAGCGGCGCTCCGGTGCTGCTGCTCCACGGCTGGCCCCAGCACTGGCTTTTGTGGCGCTCGTTGTTGGCCGATCCGCCCGCGGGGCTGCGCCTGATCGCGCCTGACCTGCCCGGATACGGGTGGTCGGGGCCGCCGCCGCATGGTTGGGCGAAGGAGGAGGTCGCCAGCGATCTGCTCGGGTTGCTCGACGCGCTCAAGCTCGAACAGCGGATACTGCCCGTCGGCCACGACTGGGGTGGATGGATTGCGTACCTGATGGCGATGCGAGAGCCGGAGCGCTTCCGCGGCCTGCTGGCGCTGAACATTGCACATCCCTGGACGGGCCGGCGCGCGATTCTTGCCCGCGGCTTGCCACTGTTGGCCTACCAACCATTGATCGCAGCGTTCGGAGCCCCGCTGCACCGCCGCACCGCACTGGTGCGGTGGATCCTGAAGCTCGGCGGGGCATCGCTTGATCGCCTGGAGGCCGACTCCTACGCTGCTCCGTTTCGCGGCCGCGACGTGGCGCGCTGCGCGCGCGACACCTACCGCACGTTCCTGCTCCACGAGCTCCCGCGTTTGGCTGCGTCGCCCGAGCGCCGCCGGGTCGACATTCCGGTGCGCGCGCTGTTCGGTGCTGAGGACCGTGCGATCCATCCGTCACTGGCCGCGGAGGCCACTGCGCGCGCAGCGGACTACTCACTTTCGCTCGTCGGTGGCTGCGGGCACTTCATCGTCGACGCGCGGCCGGACCTTGTTCGCTCGGCGCTTGAGGCGCTCTCTGCGGAGACTGCCTGAGGCACACCCGGCCGTCGAGGTCGGTCACCTGCGCGAGCGGGCACGCCGACGGATCAGAAGCGCGGCCATCGATGCCCAGCCGAAGCTGACCGAGGCGAACGATGCGCCGACGGCAGCTCGATAGATGGGATGGTCCTTGGCTTCAGGGCGAAAGACGAGCACGCCGAAGGCGTTGGCGTTTGTCCAGGCGCCGATGCCGAGCGGCAGCGCGACGCGGCGCGGGAGGTCGGGAACAGCGGTGCCGGCGAGCACCGACAGAGCGCCGAGCGCGATCAGGTCGAGGTGCCACTGGCGCATGCGATGGCCGGAGCGGATGCCCAGTCTTTTCGCACGCTCGGCGTCGGCGACCTGCAGGGCATAGGGCCAGCCGGTCAGGGCTCCGACGGCGACCTGCGCCACCCCGGAAAGCACGAGCGCTTCATTGATCGGGCTGTGGGGTTCGGCGCTAGCGGTCACGGGTTTCCTTTGGTGGTGGGGGCGACTGAGCTCGCTGAGCTCCGCTGGGCCTGGGCGCTGAGCGCTGAGAGTGAACCGTTTTCGGAAGCTTGTACGCAGAAACCTTGTGTGAGAGCGCTCGATCGACGTTTCCTGCACATCGAAACCCACATCCATCATCAGCTCGTGGAGCACAGCATCACGGCGCTGCGTATCGCGGTGGGTGCCGTCTTCCTGGCGTTTGGTGTCCTGAAATATCTGGGCGTCCGTCCGGCGCAGAACCTTACTGAGGCAACGCCTCTTTCTGGGCCTGATTCCTGGAATCGTGGCGGTTGTGAGGTCAAAGCGTGCGGCCGTTCGCGTCGCTGCGAATGTAGTAAAGTTCCGGCCAGAGGGCATCAGTGTGAGGTCGGTCCGGCGGGACGGGCACTGCGACGTGACTTCCGAGTATTCGCTACCAGGTAAGGCGATCCGGAGGTCCACAATGCCCGAGCCGCCCACACTTCACTCCCCGCCAGCCGGACACCTCGGGCCCGTACCGTCCGTGTTCACCTGCATCGCGAGCGAGTGGGGCGCCGGCGCGGTGCTGATCCAAGCGGTCGGAGAACTGGACCTGGCCGGCGCGCCACGCCTCACCCGAGCTCTGCGCGACGCCCTAGTCGAAACGCGGATCGTTGTTCTTGACTTGACGGAAGTCACATTTCTGGACTCGGCCGGCGTGCACGCGCTCGTCAACGCCAGCGTCGAGGCCCGCTGTGATGGCCGCCAACTGCTCCTGATCAACATTCCGGACCGCGCCGTGCGGCTTTTCACACTCACCGGAGCCTGCGATCAGCTCGACGTGTTCGCCCCTGGCCCAGCCGAGTCGTCACCGCGCCACCTGATGCCGGGCCTCACCGCGGCATGAGCCCTGCTGCCGTCAGGCCCGATGAGGAGGCGCTCACCGCGGCGATCTCGGCAGCGATCGTCGACCTCTACGCGACGGTCTATCAGCACCACCGCACGACGGCCACCACCTACCTCAACGAGAACGTTGTCGTTTGTGTGCTCGAGAGCATTCTCACCGCTGAGGAGGACGCGCTGGTCGCGAGCGGCTCCCGTGGTGAGGTGATCGACGGCCGCGTCGCCTTCCAAACGGACACCCAGGATGAGTTCACCGATGCAATCCAACGCCTCACCGGCCGCGAGGTGACTGCGTTCCTGAGCGCCAACCAGACCACGCCCGGTGTCGCGTGCGAACTGTTCTTCCTCGCGCGGCCCACGGAGGCGGGCAGATGAGCTCGGCCCCCACCGCCGTCGGCACCGTGGTCGAGCGCGACGACCGTCAACTGATGACGCGGATCGAGGCCGGCAGCGTCGACGCGTTCGAACAGCTGTATGACCGCTACAGCTCACGCGCGTACTGGATGGCACGCTCGATCTGTCGCGACGACGGCCGCGCGGAGGAAGCCGTTCAAGAGGCCTTCACCTCGATCTGGCGAAACCGCGCCGGCTACCGCCCTCAGCGCGGCACCGCCGCGGCCTGGCTGCTGGCGATCGCGCGCAATCGCGCGATCGACATCGCGCGCCGCAACGGAAACCACGCCAGCCGCAGGGCCGGCGAGGAAGTCATCGAGCGTCTGCACGCGGCTGGTGATGTCGCCGAGCAGGCTGTCGAGCTCGCCGACGCGGCTGGCCTGCGCTCGAGGCTGGCAGGACTTCCCGACGCCCAGCAGGAGGTCATCGCGCTTGCGTTCTACGGCCAGCTGACTCACAGCGAGATCGCCACCAAACTCCAGCTGCCCAGCGGCACGGTCAAGGGCCGCATGCGCCTCGGCTTGCAGAAGCTGCGCGCAGAGATGGGCCCCGCACGCGCCTGAGCGTCAGGAGCCGACCGCAGTCAAGCCCTCAGCTCGCAACGCCACGCAACGGAGTTACCCGAGTGCGTCGCGGAACCCTGCTGCGTAGCTCGTCCAGCGTGGCTGCCAGCCGAGCTCGCGCTTTGCCTTCTCGTTGGAGGCGCCGCGGAGCTCAACGGCATTGTCGGCCATGAAGCGGCCGGCGACGATGCGAGCCAGCCAGCGCGGCACACGTCGCGGTTTCTTGGCTCCGACCGCGGCTGCGTAGAGCGGCAGCCAATCGCGCATTTCGGCGGGTTCATCGTCGACGATGTTGTAGACGCCCTGCTGCCCCCGCTCGATCGCAGCGAGCGTCGCTGCGGCGGCGTCGTCGACATGGATGAACGAAAAGCGCCCGCTGCCGGGCCCAACCACGGGAAACTGGCGGCGGCGGACCATGTCCGCGATCTGCCCGTCGTGGGCGTAGGAGGTTTCGGGTCCGTAGAAGTAACCGTAGCGCAGGACGATGCCTTCGAGCCCAGGTGTATCGAGCGTGCGTTGCTCGAGTTCGAGCACCGCGGCGACGGCTGCGTCGAAGCCGCCCGGAGCGCCGACGTAGAGGGGATCCTGCTCGGTCTTGAGAGCGGTGCCGTCCTGCCGATATGCAAACGCGATGCTCTGTGAGACGAGCAGACGCGCGCCCACCTCGACCGCTGCTGCAGTGAGCACTCGTGTGGACTCGATCCTTAGCCGGTTGGTGGGCTCGACCCACTCGGTGTACCTGCGCGGGTTGAGTGGCTTCGAAAGGTCGGTGAGCTGGTTGACGATCACCTCGGGCTTGGCCGCGAGCACCGCGCGGCGCAGCGATGCCGCGTCGTGCGCGTCGCAGACGAGCGGCTCAGCACCGAGTTCGCGGAGCGCAGCGGTCTTACCCTCGCTTCGGGTCGTGCCCAGGACCTCGTGGCCCTGGCTGAGCAGGCGCACGAGCGGACGCCCGACCACACCCGTCGCCCCGACGATCAAGACTCTCATCGCGCTGCACCCTGGCGCCGCTGCAGAAGCCACAGGAGGCCAGCGAACTGAATCGTCGCCAGGGCGAGTGAAGCGACGTCAACGGGGCCGGCCCATGAGTTGTTGGCATGCCCGGCGTCGATCCCATGGTTGATCGTGTGGATCAGGTACTGAAGCGTGACCATCGAAAGGACCGGGATCCGCCACGAGGGCCGCAGAGCCGCGAAGTACGCACCGAGCGCGAAGGCAAAATAGAAAGTTGCAGCGTCGCGCTCGTAGTGGCGGTTGTAGGCCTCGAAGGCGCCGACCGTCGTGTAGAAAGAGTGGGGGAGGAGGAACATCCACAGCCCGATGCCGAGGCTGACAGCGGCCAGACCGAGGAAGAAGGCTCGCAGCGTGGGCTCGGAGATCTGCTGCATGGGAGCAACTTAACCTACCATCTGGTAGGTTGTCAAGCGATGGAGGAAACTGGCCATCACCGGCTGACCGCCGAGGCGCGACGCGCGCGAATCGCCGACGCGGCCACGCTCTTGTTTGCCGAGCGCGGCTACCACGCTGCGTCGCTGGACGCGATCGCGCGCGCTGCGGGAATTACGAAGCCGGTGATCTACGACCACTTCATCTCCAAGGCGGATCTGCACCTACAGTTGCTTGCGCATGAGCGCGACCGCCTGCTCGCGCTCACGAGCGCCGCCAAAGCGCCCGCTGACGCGCTTGAAGCGTTCTTCGTCTACGTGGAGAGCCACCCGCATGCGTGGCGGATGCTTTTCCGAGAGACCACGGGCGATCCGACGGTCGCTGCTGAGCACCAGCAGATCCTTGCCGAGGCTCGCGCGGGAATCGCGGGCGAAATTGGGCGCCGCGCGGGCCTGCGCGGGCGCGGCAGGAGCCGGCGGCTCGAGTTGCTTGCCGAGGGGGTGATGGGCGTGACCCACGGGCTCGCGCTCTGGTGGCAAGCTCATCCCGACGTCCCACGCGAGGAGATCGTCCGCGCTGCGACTGACCTGCTCGTCCCTGGCTTCGAGCGCCTGCTGAGCACCTCGCGGAAGTAGCGCTTGGCGGCGTGTGTGGGGTTCCTCAGTCTGCTGGCGTTGATGATGGATCCTGCGAGAGGTCGACCACGGCTGCGGCTGCGCCGACGCCGGCTCCGGGGTCGAGCATGCGCAGCGCGATCTCCACTGCCGCACCGGTCAGCTCGCGCAGGCGCGGCGGGTGGTGGTTGCGGAGCTGTTCGCGGACCAGTTCCTCGTGGCCGACGACGATCGTACGCAGCAGCGATTCCGACGGCGCCGGCCCGAGCCCAGGGTCTTCGCGGAGCGCCCGGTCGTACAGCCGACGCCACCGACCGGCCAACAGGGACACGATTTCGGCCCGGCGGGCCTGCGCCGTGGGGCCTGCCGCGAAGACCTCGACGTGCAGGGCCCAGGCAAAGTCGGGCTCGGCTTCGAGCAACTCGAGGTAGGACTCGACGCTGGCGCGGGCCCAAACCCGCCAGTTCGCCTGGTCGACGGCCCTGACGGCTTCGCGCATGCCCGCCAAAAGCACCTCCGTGCCAGCGGTGTAGGCCGCGAGGAAGCAGTCCGGTTTATCCGCGAAGTGCTCGTAGAAGGTGCGCCGCGAAACCCCTGCTCGCTCGACGATGTCGCCGACCGTCGCGACTGCGTAGCCCTTCTCACGTGCGGCGCTCATCATGGCGGCGAGAATCCGCCCGCGCTGCGAGCCCGCAACATCTTCCCGCGTGAGGCCGTGGCGTCCACTGGGCAGCCGCACGGGGGATGAAAGGTCAGGACTTGTCCTCATCCACCGGAAACTGTACAGTACCTCAGGTACGCGAAAGTTTTCAGATCGCCGGACGCCGTTCGACGGCGGGACTCAACCACCCAAGCACCGATCGAGGAGAAGAGCAACATGCCCCTGACCAGGATCCCGCATCGCCTCGCTCGACTGGCGGCGATCGCCGCAGTCAGCCTCATCGCGCTGGCGTTGCTCAGCGGATCGGCGGCCCAAGCGGCCTCGGGGGGCAACAATGACCCTTCGTGCAAGCCGAGCAGCGCCCACCCATACCCGGTGGTGTTCCTGCACGGACTGGGGGCGACCTACTACGAGGATCTGAACTTCCTTCAGGGCGATGTTGCCGCGAGGCGCTATTGCACGTTCAGCGCTACCTATGGCGCTCAGCCCGGCTTTCCGTACGTGGGCGGCCTGCGCCCGATTGCCGACTCCGCCCGCGAGATCAAAGCGTTCATCGCGCAGGTGCTGGCCGAGACGGGATCTCCGAAGGTGGACATCGTCGGGCACTCCGAGGGCGGCTTTCAATCGCTCTACGTGACCAAGACGCAGGGAATCGCAAGCCAGGTGGACAAGGTCGTCGCAATCGCGCCGCCGACTCATGGCACGACCTTTGCCGGCCTGTACAACCTCGCATACGTGTTCGGACAATCCGAGCGTACGGCCGTCGACCAGGCCCTGCACGCCTTCGGCTGCGCGGCGTGCTCTGACCTCGGCGTCGGTGGCGCGGCTGTTGCCACGCTCGACAACGGGCCGATTGCCCGGCCGGGCGTCAGCTACACGATCATCACATCGCGATACGACGAGCTGGTCACCCCAACGGACACCGCCTTCGTGCACGAGCCCGGCGTCACCAACCAGTACGTGCAGGACACCTGCGCCTATGACCCAGTCGGCCACATCAACGAGGCCTACGACCTCAATGTGTGGCATTTGACCGAGAACGCGCTTGATCCCGCAGCTGCAAAGTCGTTCTTCTGTAGCGCAGGTTCGCCTGGTTGAGGAGCTGCTGATGATGGCGGAACCCCGGATCCGGCGGCTTCCGGGGTTCCGCTGTCAGACGAACTGAAGTCGAGACAGTCAGCGAACCGCAACTGAGACTGCTTAAGGGCCTATGCCGGTAGGGCGGCGGCGCGTGCTTTCTTGAAGGCGATCAGGCCGCTGGCGAGTTGGAGCAGGGCGAGGTGATTGTCGTCTTTCTTTGACCAGCGGATGAGGATGCCGCGGTTGCGGTTCAGCCACGAGTGCGCGGCTTCCACGACCCAACGACGAGCGCGCCATGAGGGGTCGCGGACCTTCTCGGCGAGCTCCTCGCCGCGGGTCCGAATGTGCGGCTCGAAGCGCTGCTCGACGGCGAGGTCACGCACCGCGGCGTAGTCATAGCCGCGGTCCAGGCACAGCCCTTGGGGCTGGTCTTCGGTCGGGATCGGGCGGGCGATCGGAGTCGACGCAAGCGTCGACTCCAGCAGCTTCATGTCATGGCGGTTGGCGCCATCATGCGCGAGCCCGATCGGGACGCCCGCCGCGTCGGTGAGGACCGAGCGTTTCGCCCCCTTTTGGCTCTGTCAGTGGGATTCGGGCCGGTCGCGGGGCCGCCCAACGGCGCCTTGGTCATCGCCCCATCGGCGGCCAGCCAGGCCCAGTCGATGCCGACAACCTCTTCGTATCCGAGCAGGCCCTGGCGCCAGATCTCGTGGAACACGCCGGCCGCTACCCACTCCTGGAAGCGCCGGTGCGCCGACGATGACGAGCACGACCCGGTCAGGTCGAGCGCGTTCCACTGCATCCCCGTACGCAGCACCAGCAAGATCGCGTCCATCGCATCGCGATCGGGCACCCGCGGGTTGTGACAACCCAACGGGTGCGAGGGCCGCTCGGGCAAAAGCGGCTCGACGCGCTCCCACAACCAGTCCGGCATGCGCCAGCCATCGTCCTTGGAGACGAGCCCCATCGTCAACCTCCCTCGGTCGCAATCGGCGGTCGCCGAGGAATTCGACGGGGGCTACATAACTCCTACCGGCATAGGTTCTTAGCGAAGTGCGTGAGAATGCGCCGCCGCTGTCTTGGATCTCATGGCCGGTCGGCCTCGAGTCGATGACACTCACGGCCCCGATTGTGAGCACAGGGTCGGAGAGTTGTGACCAGCCACCCCGCTTCTTGCCGCAGGCCTGAGCCCGGCGGCTGGCCGGACGAGGCCCGTTGATAACGAGTCTGGGGCGATCGATTCCGGAGGGGCGACGACCACTTCCCCTCATCGAGCCCGGCGTAGTCGCTCGCCTCGTGCCATTCGGCCTGCACCGGACGACCGGAACGTCGCTGAAGGTGAGCCGCTGCTCGCGCGCATCGTCGCCGCAGTAGTCCAGCTCGATCGCAGGGACTCGGATCGTGCGCGACCGCGGCCCGTGATCGCCCGGCCGGTCGCCTGTCGGGAGCGCGGCTGTTCAGCGAGGCCGTATGATGATCGGTGCTCCCCGGCCCGGAATCAGGGCCGTCCCGTGCAGGCGAGCATTCTCGCGAGCACTGTCGGCGGGCTGCAGCTCGAATCGCCGCGCGAGAAGCGTGATCACCTCGCGTAGCTCCAGCAATGCGAGTGACGCTCCGAGACACCGACGTTCCCCGCCGCCGAACGGAAGCCAGGTGTCTGGATCGGGGCGCTGACCGAGGAACCGGTTTGCGACGAACGTGTCGGGCGAGGAATGCCGGTGTCGATGAATGAGCGGCGGCGGGATGAGAATGAGCGTCCCGGCCGCCAGGGCGTGGTGTCCCAGACGGGCAGGCGCGGCGAGCTCGCGGACGATGTCGACGAGCGGCGGTCGTACCCGTAGGATCTCGGCGACGACGGCGTCCAGGTGCGGGCGGTCCTCGCTGTCGGCTTCGCCGGCCAGCAGGCTCAGGGTGTTGGGGTCGTGGGCTAGGAGCTCCAGTGACCAGGCGAGCGCGGTCGCGGTCGTCTCGTGGGCGGCGAGCAGGAGTGCGAACAGCTCATCCGCGACCCGCGTGTCGTGGTCGCACTGACCGGCGATCGGGCCTAACAGGTCCAGCGCGTCGGTCGGGCCGTCAACCGATTTCCGGGCTCGGGCGCTGCAAACCTCCGCGACACCTGTGGCGAAGCGCACGCGAGAACGTCGGGCCGCCGCTTGTGGGCTGGCCGGGCCGAGTCGCCCCAGCCACTTGGCTGCGGACAGCATCGCGTAGGGGCGCAAGGCCTGAGAGAGGTGGCGCTGGAGGTCGTCGACCAGGCTCGGTCGCTGGATTCCGAGCAGCAACCGGGCGGCGATGCGCAACGTCAACAGGCGCGTCTGCGGCAGGGCGGCGAACGAGACGCCGATCGGCCAGCGCGCGATCTCATCGGCGGCGATCTGGCGGATGATCGGCGCCAGGGATTCGAGGGAGTCGCCGTGAAACAGCGGAGCGAGAAGTTGACGGCGCGTCTGGTGCGGATCACCGTCGAGCGTGAGCACGGTGTCGCTGGGGAGGACGGGAAGGATCCGCCGGTTCGCGCGACC
>JBPCQX010000113.1:0-2639 GCA_050997675.1 Solirubrobacteraceae bacterium | reverse complement strand
GCGCTACCGCGAGGCGCTGGCGCCGCTGGTGGAGGAAGAGGTGCGGGTGCTGGTGCAACGGCTGGGCGACGTGGAAGTCGAGCGTGCGGTGCAAATCATTGCCTCCGGGGCCGAGCCGCTGCGCGAGCTGATCGGCGCGATGCATTCGAAGCTGCTGCTGGCCGAGCTCCGCCGCCAGCGCAGGCCCGGGACCGAGCGCGTGAGATAAGGGCCGCGAACTGCCTATGGGGCGCGGCCGCTGGCTTTCCGGGGCGGGGCGCCGCTCTCCCGAACTCAGGGCGACCGGGCATGCGGTGCGTGCCAAACCCGGTTGGTGCGCGGCGACCTTGGCCCAAATGTGTTGCCGTGCATGCGTCTGGGACCAAGCTCGCCTGGGCGGAGCGAGATTGGCACGAACTGCATGCGGAAGTTCAGAGCATCACGGCCGTGCCCGGATCACCGGGGCGCCGACCGGTGAAGAAATCCCACCCGGTTCGACGTCCCGGGTCGATGCCTAAGCGGAAGTTTTTGAGGGTTTGAGGCCCGATCGTCCGTGTTTGCGGGGATCGGGCTTCTTTTTGGTGGTTGTCTGTAGCCAAAGTTATGGTCGGGGTCTGTCCGGGGGTTGAGTTATTGTTCTTTGCATGGCAAAGTGCGGTGGGTCGGCTCACGTAGCCACAATCAAGACGAAGGGCAAGGGCGGCGTGGTGTACACGTCGCATCTCTTGCGTCGCTCCTTTCGTGACGAGCACGGCAAGGTCCGCCACGAGAATCTCGGGAACCTGTCGCATCTTCCGGTCGAGGTGATCGACGCGATCCGCGGGATGCTCGCCGGGCGACGTCTCGTGGATCTCGATCAGGAGTTCGAGATTGAGCGCTCACTCCCGCACGGGCATGTCGCCGCGGTGCTCGGGGTGTTGCGTGACCTGGATCTGGAGCGTGTGCTTGGCCGGGAGCGGTGTCGTGAGCGCGATCTCGTTGTCGCGATGATCTGCCAGCGGCTGATCGCCCCGGGATCGAAGCTCTCAGCGACCCGTCGCTTCACACAGACCACGCTGAGTGCTGAGCTGGAGCTCGGCGAGGTGAAGGAGGCTGAGCTGCTCTCGGCGATGGATTGGCTGCTAGAGCGCCAGGATCGGATCGAGAAGACCTTGGCGCGTCGGCATCTCTCAAGCGATGGGTTCGTGCTCTATGACCTGTCCTCGAGCTATGTCGAAGGACGTCACTGTCCGCTCGCGTCGTTGGGGTACTCGCGTGACGGGAAACGGGGCACGCTGCAGGTCAACTACGGGCTGATTTGCAGCCCAGAGGGTCGGCCGGTCGCCGGGCGTGTGCACGATGGCCGTACCCAGGATCAGCAGACCACGCTCGAAGCGGTCCAAACGATCCGTGATCGTTTCGGGATCGAGCACGTCGTGTTCGTCGGGGATCGCGGGATGATCACCCAGGCGCACGCGCAGACGCTCAAGGACCAGGGCGTTGATTTCATCAGCGCGCTGAAGGGCCCGCAGATCCGGACGCTGGTGAACGCGGGCGAGTTGCAGCTCTCGCTGTTTGATCAGACAAACCTCGCTGAGATCAGCTCACCACTGTTTCCCGGTGAGCGATTGGTCGTGTGCCGCAACCCCGCCGTCGCGGCCGAGCGGGCCCGCAAACGCGCGGACTTGCTCGCCGGCACCGAGACCGAGCTGGAGAAGATCGTCCGGATGGTCGAGGGTCCGCGCGGCACGCTGCGTACCGCCAACGCGGGCATGATCGGTCAGCGCGCCGGACGCGTCATCAACAAGTACAAGGTCGCCAAGCACTTCGAACTCGAGATCAGCGACGGCCGCTTCGCCTACTCGCGCAAGACCGACCAGATCACCACCGAGGCCGCGCTGGACGGCCTCTACGTGATCCGCACCACCTGCCAGCCACAGCAGCTCGGCTCGCGAGCGGCTGTGCGCGCCTACAAGCAACTGAAAATGGCCGAGCGCGCGTTCCGAACGATGAAAGACACGCTCGAGATCCGCCCGATCCATCACCACCTCGAAGACCGCGTCAGAGCGCACATCTTGCTCTGCATGCTCGCCTACCACGTCAGCTACGAACTCCAAGCCCGCCTCGCGCCGCTGCTGTTCACCGACGAAACCCCGCTCGCGCCCGTCGACCCCGTCGCCCGCGCGACCCGCTCACCAGCAGCCAAAGCAAAAGCCGGCAGCCAACTCACCACCGACGAGTTCCCCGCCCACAACCTCACCGACCTACTCGCCGACCTCGGCACCCTCTGCCGCAACCAACTCCGAATCGGAACCACACAGGACTCCTTCCCGCGGCTCACGACCCCCACCCCGCTCCAGGCCCACGCGCTCGAACTGCTCAACGTCAAGCTCCACACGTAGCCAAAGCCCAACCAGCCCCGGAACACCGAATCCCGCGCTCTCGCGCGGGATTCAGACGTTCAACACCGAAAACTTCTGCCTAAGCTCAGACGGCTGCCGGCGTGGGGGTCTCCGCGGACTCCGCCACCAGCTCCACCGGCGTCTGGAGCGCATGGCGCGGCAGCAGGGGTGAGATGACCAGCGTCACGCCGAGCAGCCCGACCTGCCACCACATCGCGTGCCGCAGGGCGGGGGCAAAGCCCTCGTGGCTCAGGACGGTGAAGAACACCGTTCCCAGGA
>JBPCQX010000055.1:0-7609 GCA_050997675.1 Solirubrobacteraceae bacterium | reverse complement strand
CACGCCAGGGAGTGAGGGCAGCATGAATCCGGAGGTGCCGAGGAGGTAGAGCCGCAGGCGGTGACCGGCCGCGAAGTGGTTTCCGAGCGGCCAGAACTCGACGTGGTACTCGCGCGCCTGGAGCGGGAAGCCCGGCGCCATCGCGCTGTAGTCGCCGTACGGCTGGACGATTTCGCCGTTAGCGTCGGCCTGCGAGCGGCTGGAGAAGATGTTGGGATAGCTCGTGCGGAGGCGGCCCTGGCCAACGGGATACGCCGTACCGTCAGGCGCCACGTCCGCCACGACGGCGTGAATGTCGGCCCCCGGCGTGGTCGTGGAGGCGAACACGTCGAGGCTCGCGGGGCCCACCACGTTAACCGGCTTGCTGAACGGCGCCATTGTGTAGGTGAGCGACACCGGGTCGACGACGTTCATCTGTGTCAGCTGCGGGACCGTGTCGACGCCCGCACCGAGCGCGGCCGTCGTGTGGGGGTCGCTGGCCGTCGGCAACGAGGGCACGCCGAGGTAAGCCTGAGCGCTCTGGACGCTCGGAGGCGCGGGGCTGAGGGTTCCGTCGTTGAGTGACCTGGCGCTCCCAGCGCGCGACGGATCGAGGTACAACCGCTCCCAGCGGGTGCCCGGGACCGGCCAGTCGGCGGCGTTGATCCGCGTGAAGTTGCCCGACAGCAACGCCTCGCGGCTTCCGTTGCCAACGAACAACTGGACCACCGGGTCGCGCTCGACGCCGTTGTTCGCGCGCAGCAGGGCGTGGTCGAACCAGCGCTGGAACTCGGGGAATGGTCCCTGCGTCCCGACTGGGTAGCCATCATGGGCGCCGAAGGTGAGAAAATGGCTGCCGAGCGAGCGCAGCAGCTTGAAGCTCTCGAACGGGCCGCGTGCCTCGGGGTCGTAGAAGCTCGTGTCCGCGAGCACCGGGAAGGTGTTTACATCGGGGCGCTGCGTGCGGTCGGCCCAGAAGCTGTCCTCGCTCTGGTGGGCAAGGATCTGCGCCGACAGCGCCGCGAGACCGGTGCCCGCCTGCAGCTGGGAGGCCGGCGACTCGCCGTGCTGGAGGCCGGTCTGGGCGCTTCCAAGCAGCATGCCGCCGACGCTGAGTCCAACGACCGCCGCGGGTGCGATGTTCGGAATCCCGCCCGGGTAGAGCAGGTCGCGGTACAGATCGGCGGTGCCGGCCATCAGCGTCGCAGTGTCGACGCATGCCAGCGGCAGGTGCAGCGAGTTGTAGATCGCGATCGCGCTGGCGGAGAAACCGTAGAGGCCGATGTGCCCGCTGCTCCAGGACTGATGGCAGGCTGAGGAGAGCACCTCGGAGATGTCCTGCTGGTCGCGCGCCCCCTCGGCGGTCCAGGTGCCGGTACTCGAGCCGGTGCCCCGCTGGTTGACGATCAGGTAGTTGTAGGCCGGGCCAAAGGAGCGGCCGAATGATGCGGGGCCGGCGAACTGCTGCTCGAACGATGTCTCGCCATAGGGGCTGAACTGCACGATCAACGGACGCGCGCGGAGGTCCCCGTCGCCGCTGACGTAGCCGCGCAGCACCGCCCCGTCGCTCGCGGTAAACGTGACGGGCTGGGTCACCGTGGCTGCCTGTGCCGCGGCGGGGAGCGCGGAACACGCCGCAACCAAGCCGAGCAGCGCTGCGATGTGACGGGCCAAGCGTCTGCTCACGAGCCGCTCCGTGCGGTCGACGCCGCGCGCGCGATCTTGGGCTCGGCAGGCTGCTCCGTCGTCAGCGCGACGTGTTCATGGCGCGCGATCTCGAGGGTCTTGGCGAGGCCGCGGCGGACCTGGAGCTCGACAACGCGCTGTATCACCGCGCTGAGCGGCAGCGCTGCGGCGACCCAGCTCGGCGAGACGATCCGCCGCGAGCGGTTGCGGATGCCGCGCTCGAGCGCGTCGATCGCCGGCCCGACGGGCGCGACGGGCAGGTGGCCGTGGCCGCCGAGCGGCATCCGCGCCGCTGCCTTGGTTGCGAACCCGCGCGAGGTCATCTCGGTGTCGAGTTCGGCGTAGTAGGCGATCCCGACGCGTGCGCCGCTCGGGCGCAGCTCGATCCGCAGCGCGTTGCCGAGTGCTTCGACCGCGGCCTTGGAGGCGCAGTACGGGCTCATCAGCGGCAGATGCACGGCCGCGGCGAGCGACGCCGTCACCAGCACGTAGCCCCCGTCGTGGGAGACGTGCGGTCCGGCTGCCCGGATCAGGTTGTAGGTGCCGGTGAGGTTGACCGCGATCGTCGCGTCAAACACTTTGGGGTCGCCGCCGATCAGCGGCATCTGGGCGGCCGTGCCGGCGTTTGCGACAGCGACGTCCAACCCGCCGAGCGCCTCCACGACTTGCGAGAGCGCCTCGTCGACCTGTCCGCGGTCGCTGACGTCGCACTCAAACCACGGCGCGTTGCCGCACGCTTCTGCGACTGCCTGCAGCTGATCGGGCTCGAGGCCGATCAGGGCGACGCGAGCTCCGCGCTCGTGCAGCCTGCGGGCGAGGAGCGCGCCGATCCCGCGAGCCGCGCCAGTGATCACGACGCGCCGCCCGTCGAGGCTTGTCTCGGTCCGCTTCACCGGCTTGGGACCGCTGCCGCCCGCCGCCGTCGGGAGCCGAGTGCCTTCTGTCCCACGCGCATCAGCGCCGAGGGCGAACCCGAAGGAAGGGCGTCCGGGGCGAGCCGGAGGGAGTTGATCGTCATCGCGAGCATCTCGTAGTGGCTGGTGAGCAGACACAGCTCGATCAGCTCTCTGTCGCCGAGCAGCCCTGCGAGCTGCGACCACAGTGCGTCGGAGACCCGGCGCTCGGCGTGGAGCTCGTCGGCGGCTGCGAGCAGCAGCGAGCGGCGCGGAGACCACCCGGCAGCGTCAGGACCCTGGCGCACCCGCTCGATCTCGTCTGGGCTCAGGCCCGCGAGGCGGCCGAAGCGCTCGTGGTGCTGCCATTCGTATTCGCAACGGCAGTTGTGGGCAACCCGCAGGATCACCAGCTCGCTCTCCTCGCGCGGCAGCAAACCACCCGGCATCAGCGTGCCGGCGAAGCGCAGCCAGCGACGAAACAACTTGCGATGGCGCGCCAGTGTCGTAAAGACGTTGGGCGGGCCGCCGCCGGTGGCGGCGCCGAGCACTCGCGTGAGCGCAAAGTTCACGACGCCGATATCGGCGAGCTCGCCTGGCGGAATTCGTGGCGCAGCGTCGGGTCCACCCATGGCTTTGCACTATACACATTTGGCGAACGGCCGTGTTCGCAATGGGTTACACTGGCGCATCGAGTCCGTCGAGCAGCTCCCCAGAGGCCGGCACGGCCTGAGCCGCGCGGAAGTCGCGCGCTCGCAACGCGAGCGCCTGCTGCGAGCGATGGCCGAGGCAGTGTCCGAGCGCGGCTACGCAAACACTCCGGTGGCGGACGTGCTGAGCCGGGCCGGGGTCTCGCGCGAGACGTTCTACGAGCAGGTCGACAACAAGCAGGAGTGCTTCCTCGCTGCCTCTGACGAGGGTGTGGCGATGCTGGTCGCTGCGGTCGGCGAGGCGCTGGGCTCCACTGGCCCGGAGCGCGGCGCGCGTGGTGAGCTGATCGACCTCGCGCTCTCGCAGTACCTCTCCGTGCTCGCCGCCGAGCCGGCCGTCGCGCGGACCTTCCTCGTCGAGGTCTACGCAGCAGGTCCCGCCGCGCTAGCCCGCCGCGTGGTGGTGCAAGCCCGCTTCGTCGACGCCGTTGCTGAACTCGTCGGGGCGCACGGCAACGAGCAGCGCTTTGCTTGCGAGGCTCTGGTCGCTGCTGCGAGCGCGCTCGTGACTCAACGGATCTGCGCGGGACGCACCGCGGAGCTCCTCGAACTCCACGAGCCGCTGCTGCGGTTTGCTCGTACCTCGCTGCGGGCCGCGGGGGTAGGGCTGGCCGCAGGGTAAGGAGGGAGCGCGGTCAGAGGGTCGCAGGCTCTCCGGCTCAGCCGTGCGATACGCCCTGGCGTGCGGTACCTACACATGCCACTGTATGAGTATGCCCCTGGACAAGCGACTTCAGATCCTCGTGGACGCCGAACGACACGATCGGCTCCTTGCCGTGGCACACGATCGCGGCATTTCGGTCGCAATGGTCGTCCGCGAGGCGATCGACCGCGGACTGCCGGCCACCGAGGGGCACCGGCGCTCCGCAGCGCGTCGACTGCTCGACGCGACGGATATGCCGGTTCCCGAGGTCGCCGATCTGCGTACGGAACTCGACGCGCTCCGCGGCCGGCGCGCGTGATCGTCGAGCCGTGCCGGCGACTCGTCACGGCCGTGTCGACGGGCCATCCAGGCGAGCATGGCAATCGAAGTGTCAGCGGTTGGTTGGGAGCCGTCTCTCGCGCTGGACGAAATCCTCACCGACGTGATCGACCGACAACGCGCCGGCTCGCTCGTGCGCGGTGCAACAGCATTGGTTACGGACGCCGCACCCGCCTGAACGACTCGCCTACCGTCGGAGTCGTGAGAGCTTCCTCCCGCCGCCGAGCTTGACTCAGATCACTGCGGTGTTGAATTGCGCAACGCATGGGATCGCGAGCTAAGGGAGAAGGCACCCCAAGACAGGACGGCGTCAGCGCTGTAGGCGATCGCGAGCGCCGTCACTGCCCCCCTCGCCCCGCTTGCGAGGGTCCCAATCACGGTGGCCGTGAGGACCAGGGTGGTGACCAGCACCCGCAGGATAACGATCCGCCGCACATCGCCTAGGGCCCTCAGAGCGGTCTGAAACGGCAGCGCCACGTATCTGGCACCCGAGGCGATCGCCATGGCGAAGATCAGCGGTCGCGTGACGTCCCACGTCGGCCCGAGCAGCGCCGTCCCAGCTCGATGCGGCAGCAGCAGAGCAAGCACTGTCCAAAGAGCAGTGCCGGCACCGGACGCTGCTGCGACAAGCCCCGCGCGGCGGCGCAGGACCGCACTATCGAGCAGCATCGCCCTGGCGAACGCGGGCAGCACAAAAATGCGGACGCCGAGCGACAGCGCGTCGAGCGGGGCGAAGACAAACGCGCTCCCACGCACCGCGGCGACGGCGCTGACGCTCGCGAACAGCGCCACAAGGTAGACCGCGAAGTAGTTCGCCCCGGACATCAGCAGAAAATCGGCGACGAAGCTCGCCGCGCGCGCGCGCTCCCGCCCGATCCAGGCTCCCACGCCGCGAAAAGCAGGCAGGATTCGCGTCTGCCAAAGGGCGACGGCGACGGAGGCAAGGGCGCCGGCCGCCCAGGCTAAGACTACCTCCGGCGCCGTCAGATGCCCAAGGACCAGCAACAGGCCAGCGGTGAGCGCGACCTGCACGGATAGCCAGACGAAATCGCTGAGCGCAGCCTGGGCCGGAAGGCCAGCAGCAAACAGGCAGTAGCGGAAAGCGTCCTGCACGAGGACGACCGCGAGTACTAGCCCAAGCGCGGCGCCGACCGAGTCGAGGCTTTCCCCGCTGAGTGCGGTCGCGATCAAAGTGATAGTGGCCGCGATCACCCCGAGACCCAACGCCAGTCCGAGCACGGCCCGGGAGCTCGAGCGCAGCTCGCTGGGCATCCCCGGGGTCTGGAGGAGCAAGATGTCTCCGCCACCGGATCTCATCACTCCGATCGCGACGCCGTAGAAGAGGTAGACGAGGGAGAACTCGCCGAAGCCGGCCACATCCGACACGCGTGCGATCGTCGCCACGAGCAGCAGGTTGCTGGCGCTCGAAACCGCTTGATCGATCACCCCCCAAACTGCGCTCATTGCAGGACGACGCACCCGCTACCCGCACCGTGTCAAAGCGAGTACCCCTCGGTCCGCGCGCGATTTACGCCTGCAATGCTGGCACAGGTGTAGCCGCCAAGAGCATTCGCGCGGAAGAGTTCGTCCCCTAACCTGCTGCGGGCGTCGCAGCATCGCTGCGGCGGACGATGTTATTTTCGAGCACCAGCACATCGAAGCTTGCCTTGCGGAACGTCGCGATCGCGTCGGCGGGGGTGCAGACAATCGGCTCCTGGACGTTGAACGAAGTGTTCAGCAGCAGCGGAACGCCTGTGATCGCTTCAAACTCGCTGATCAGCTGCCAGTAACGAGGGTTCGTGGCGCGGCTAACGGTCTGCGGGCGAGCGCTGCCGTCGACGTGCACGACCGCCGGGATGCGCGCCCGTTCAGACTCGGTAACGGAGAGCACCGTGACCATAAACGGATCGCGGTAATCACGTCCGAAAAGCTGTTCAGCGGATTCCTCGAGCAGAGACGGGGCGAGCGGCCGGAACCACTCACGAAGCTTGACCTTCTGATTGAGCAGCTCGCGCATGTCCGCACGGCGCGGGTCCGCGAGAAAGCTTCGATTTCCAAGCGCCCGCGGTCCGAACTCAGCGCGCCCCTGAAACCAGCCGACAATCGCGCCGTCGGCGATCAGGCGAGCGACCAACGGAAGCATCTCCGAGTCCTCGAGCGTCTGAAATTCCAGACCGGAGTCGGTCAGCGCACGCCCACACTGCGCGGAGGTGAAGGCAGGCCCGAGATACGGGTGTTTCATCTCATAGCCGCGCCCTCCGCCCAGGGCGTGGTGGACCATGAAAGCCGCCCCAAGCGAGCAACCGGCATCGCCGGCAACAGGCTGGATAAACACTTCTTCAAACGGCGATTCCCGGATGATCCGGCCGTTCATAACCGAGTTCAGTGCCGTCCCTCCAGCCAGACAGAGCCTCGTCGATCCGGTCCGGCGGTGGAGGTCTCGTGCGAGACCCAATGCCACATTCTCCAGCACTAACTGAGCACTCGCTGCGATGTCTTGATGTCGCTGTTCAACCTCCTGGCTTTTACCTCGTGGCGGTCCCAGTGCGCGGACGACCTCCTCACTGAATTGGTAGCTCTTGGCCAGGTGATGATCGAGTACGCGAACATTCACGCTGAAGTCTCCGTCCCCGGAAGAGCGCAGCACTCGCTCGGCAAAGAACTGAGCGTAGGTCGGGTTGCCGTAGGCTGCCAGCCCCATCACCTTCCACTCATCCCCAGCGATCATGTCGAAGCCGAGGAAATTCGTGACCGCCGAATAGAATTGCCCAAGTGAATGCGGCAGCTTGATGCGCTTAAGCGGCCTGATGCCCCGCGCGTCCGCAACGGCGAGCATCGTCGTCGTAGCCTCGCCCGTGCCGTCATACGTCAGGATCGAGGCTGCTTCAAAAGGCGACACGTAGAATGCGCTCGCCGCATGGCATAGATGGTGATCTAGGAAGTGAAAGCGGAATTGGCTTGGTCCGAAGTGCTCGCGGATCAGGCGCGGATAGCGCAACATCCCGACATAGCTGGCGCCGACCTGGTCAACCCCCCGGTCAATGCGTGCGCGAAACATGTCTGATGAGATCAAGCCGGAGCGAAGCGCCTGAATCGCTTTGTGGCGCAGCACCCACGGCTTCCAGTAGAGACCGATGTGCTCTACGTCCGCGATCTCGATTCCGCCTTCAGCTAAGCAGTAGCGAACGGCCTCGAAGGGAAAGCCGTCGTGCTGCTTGATCCGCGAGAAGCGCTCCTCCTCAACGGCGGCGATCACCTCGCCGTCCCGAATGAGCGTTGCGGCGGCGTTCCCCATCGTCGTCAGGCCAAGAATATGCACGGCTACAGCGTCCTTTCCCGCAACGCGAGAGCCTGCCCGG
>JBPCQX010000099.1:0-7462 GCA_050997675.1 Solirubrobacteraceae bacterium | reverse complement strand
CGCACCACCGCGCGCAGCTCGCGCTCCTGCTCCTCCGTCAGCTCGATCGCCACAGCCGCACGCGCCACCGACCCACCGTACCGCAACTCCCTTACATATGCAAGAGACTAATGAAACGCTGCACTAGCGAGCGCGCGCTTCGTTGGCGCGCCGGCAGCCTCTGTCCCGTTCAGAGCGGTGGACGTGTCGGGATCACGATGTGCGATCCGGCGCCAGGGCTGTGTCCAGGATCACGGCGCGTTCGGTTGTCGGCTGAGCGCCTGGTTCGCTAAGAACTTGGCGGTTTCCGCCAGTGCTGCAGGACAGCCGATCTCGTAGAAGCGCTCAGTCGCCGCGAAGCCGAACAGCTGAGAGCGCGCCGCGAGTACTTGTACAGATCATGGCGATGGTTGGGGCGCGCCTGCAGGCCGATGCCCATCGAGCCGCCTGTGACGAGAATGCGCCGTCCGGTAAAGTCGCCGAGCCGGGGCTGGTTGGTCATGGGGTCGTCATCGTCTTAGCCGGCACCACGCATCGACCTTGGCGCACAGCTCCGCTCTTTCACAGCATTGTTCCAGTCTGATCTCCGCGCAAAACCGACGACCCCAATCTCACGCGTGATGCCAGGATACTCACGAAGGACCAGCATGGGATCCCGTCTCGGGTTGCTTCGCAAGCTGGGAATGAGCGCCGTCTTGATCATCGCGGTTTCGGGCTGGACAGCCTCGTCGGCGTCTCACGGTCGTCAGTCGTTCTCATACTGCGCCACGCGCAACGCCGTCGCGCGCGGAGTCCACTCGTACGTAGGGATCGGCGACGCCACTGTAGACGGGGGCAGCGAACCCTACCGCGACTGCAGCTTTGGCCGTATGGCCGCTAGCCACTTGGGCTACTTTCGGGGGGTGCTTAGCTGGGGCGTGGTCGAGAACGTTCCCGGCGCGTACTCGTTCGCGTATTACGACCAGCTGATCGCCGAGCTCGCCCGACATCACCTGCGCTTCCTGCCCCTGCTGTATGTCGCTCCCCCCTGGGCGACCACAGCCCCGGCCACGGCCGCCGCAGCGGGCTTCTACCCTCCGGCCAATGCCAATCAGTTCGCGAGTTTCGCTGCCTTGTGCGTCGAACGCTACGGACCGAACGGCGCGTTCTGGCGCAGTAATCCCGGTGTGCCGTACTACCCGGTTCAGGCGTGGCAGATCTGGAACGAGCCCAACCTGAACATCAACTGGGAACCGAAGCCCGATCCGGCCGCGTACGCTGGGCTGCTGCGCGCTTCCTACAGGGCGATCAAGCGGGTCGATCGCCACGCCACCGTCGTGACAGCGGGCATGCCCTTTTCGGATCAGCAGCTCGAGATCAGCTTTTTGTCGAAGATGTTCAGGTCTGGGGCGCGCGGAGCGTTCGACGCGCTCGCGATCCACCCATACTCGGGCAGCGTCTCCCGGGCGATCCACAAGCTGCAGGTGGCGCGTGAAGTCATGGCCCGATTCGGGGCTGGCCGCCAGCCGCTTTGGGTCACCGAGGTGTCCTGGGCGGGCGGCGGTTCAAACGCCTACGTGGCCAACCAGCGCGGCCAAGCGCAGAACCTGGTTGGGTTCTTCGATCGCGTGCACGCGGATCGAGCGCTCCAGGTCCAGAAGATCTTCTGGTACGGCTGGCAGGACAAGGTCTACGGTCCGGACCCGAGCTATTGGGGCTACCACCTCGGCCTGTTCACGTCGACGCTGCGTCCCAAGCTCGCGCTCGGCGCGCTCGCGAAGATTGCGGCCCGGTACAACCGCTGAGCGTCGTCGTCCGCCGAGCGCGGGGGCGCGCGCCGGTGCTCAGTGGTCGCCGCGACTCCGGTACCGGATAGCGACCGTGGTGGCGGTCAACGCCACCGCTAGCCCGACCAGCACGAGCATCAGCCACAGCGGGATCAGGGAGCCTTCGGTGAACGCCAGTGAGTTCGATAGCGGCGTGCGAGGGCCGGGGGCGGGAAGTGAGAGCAAGGCCCGCCGACGCGCTTGCGCCCGCTTGCGCGAGTGGCGCGTCTGGCGGGGGATGCCCGAGCGGGTGTGCGTGACCACGCCCGAGCGCCCGCCTGCAGGGGTCCCCGCGCCCTCAATTCGCGTGAGGACCCGTCGTGGAAGCGCCGTGGCCAGGGACGGACTGCCGGCCTTGGGCGCCGTGGCGCCGGTCGGGCCGGGAATCGTGTCGCAGTACTGGTTCAGCGCGCTATTGACTGGATTCGCACATCCGGGTGCGATCGCAGCCAGCGCTCCGCTGACCGGAAGGCTGCTCCCGGCCAGGACGAGCACGACAAGAATGACGGGGCGCGGATGCCTCGGCATGACAGGCTTCCGTCGATGCTAACCGATCCAACAACCGCCTCGGGCGAGTCGGACGTCACTGCAGCGGCGCGGCAGGCGGGCCGGTCCCCGAGCCGCGCACTGCGAATCGAGCGCGCGCTGGCGTTCTGCGCCGCGGCCGGCCTGCTGCTCGCTTACGCACTGAGAGGTGGCGCTTACGACATCGTCGCGTTCGAGGAGAACGGGCTCGTCGTCTGGTGGCTGCTCGCGCTCGGGCTCGCGCTCGGCCTGTGGCCCCGTTCGCGCCCGTCCCGCGGTTCGCTGCTGCTGCTGGCGGCCTTCGCCGCCTACGCGGGCTGGACAGCGCTGAGCCTGCTGTGGACCGACAGCGCCGAGCTCACCTTCGAGGAGGTCGTGCGCTCGCTTGACTACCTCGGTCTGATGGCACTGTTGACCGCGGTCGTCGGCCGCCGCAACTGGCGTGCCGCCGTCGCCGGGCTCGGCTTTGCCGCCCTGCTGGTGTGCGTGGTCGCCGTCGGCACGCGGCTCGCACCCCGCATATTCGGGCACGACCCGGTCGACGCCGCCCTGCACGTGGACCGTCTCAGCGCTCCGTTCGGATACTGGAACGCAGTCGCCGCGTGGGGGGCGATGTGCATCGCCTTGGGGGTCGCGTGGAGCGCGCACGAGAGCTCACGCGTCGGCCGTGCCGTGGCGCTGGGCCTGGTACCGGTCGCGGGCGCCACCGTGTACCTGACCTACTCGCGGGCCGGCGCTGCCGGCTCTGCCCTGGCGCTGATCGCCGGGATCGGCCTGAGCCGCAACCGGATGACGGCGGCGATCCACGCCGCTGTCGCCGCCGCCGGGACGGCGTTGGCGATCGTCGCGATCCGCGGGTCCTCCCAGATCGCGCACGCCACGGGGACCGGCGGCGCTGGACTGGTGCTCGGGGCGCTCGTGTTGGCCGCCGTCTTGTGCGCCGGCGTCTCGCTGCTGCCTACGGTGGGGCGCGTCGACCGCTGGCGGGTACCGGTTCCGCTGGCGCGCGGGGCGGCAGCGGCGGCGATCGTCGTGCTGCTGGCCGGCGGGGCCGTCTTCGGCCCGCGGATCGCGAGCCGAGCCTGGAAATCGTTTCGGGCCCCGGTGGTGGCTCAGCGGAAGTCCGATCCCACCGCGCGACTGTCGAGCCTCTCCGGCACTCGCTACCCGACCTGGCGGGCAGCCGTCAAGGCGTTTGACGCGCATCCGCTCGACGGCACCGGCGCGGGGACATTTGAGTTCTGGTGGAACCGGCACGGCACAGATGCGGAGTTCCTACGCGACGCGCACAACGTCTGGCTGGAGAACCTGGCCGAGCTGGGGCTGCCCGGCCTGCTGCTGATCGTGGCCGTCGTCGCGGTCTCGCTCGGGGTCGCCGTGACCGTGCTGCGACGCGTGCGACGCAGCCGAAGCGCAGGCCCGGCAGCCGCGGTCACGGCCGCCTTCGCGGTCTACCTGCTCCACGCGAGCGTCGATTGGATGTGGGAGTCGACCGCCGTCACGGTGCTCGCGTTCGCCGGCGTCGCGATCGTGGGCGCGCGCATGGCGCGAGGCGGGCTGAGGCTGAGGCTGCCGGGCCGGGCTGTGCTCGCGTTGCTGGCCGCCGGTGTCGCGCTGCTGCAACTCCCCGGGGTGCTGTCGACCACAGCCATCCGCCGCAGCCAGACGGCGGAGCGGGCCGGTCACGCCGACACCGCGCTCGCCTTAGCCACTGACGCGGTTCGAGCAGAGCCTTGGTCGGCAAGCGCTTACGAGCAGCGCGGCCTCGTGCTCGAGTCCGGGGGCCGGCTGACCGCGGCCGCGAGCGACCTCAACCGGGCGATATCCCATGAGCCCGACGGTTATGGGCACTGGCTCGTGCTGGCCAGGATCGAAGCCGAACGAGGGCGCGTACAGGCCGCGGTGCGCGACTACGATCGCGCCCGGACGCTGCGCCCGGACGCAAGTGTGTTCGTGCTCGCGCCGTATTTTCGGATGCACTGACGGCTTGAGCAGTCCATCAGCAGCAGCCCGAACGCCGTGTTGTCGGTCATGGGCCGGAGGGTGGCGCTGATCGGCCCGAGCTCGACGGTCCGCTGGACATAAAACCAGCGAATCGCTACGCTCCGCATCGAAGCTTGACAGTCCTAGGGAGAGGGCGGACAAGCCAACCCGGAGGTCCGCGGCATCAATCCCGGACGTGGGGTGTCCAGAATTCACCGCGACGTGTCAGATAGGCCAACGTCAGTCATAGTCAAGCCAGCGCTCGAGCCCGAGGGGGCGCCGGTCTGGGACCTGCTGCCAGGGCTAAATCGCGGATCGGACGCCACGAGCTCTCGGATTGCGCTCCTGCGAGACTCGTTCTTCCGCAGATCGCTGGCGCTCGGCGATGTCGTCGCCGCCTACCTGGCGCTCATGCTGTCCCTGGTGATCGATGGCGGTGGCACGATCCGGGCGCGTCCGGCCGCGTTGCTGCTGGCTCCGTTCATAGTGCTGCTGGGCAAGATCCTTGGCCTCTACGATCGCGACCAGTACCTCGTTCGCAAGACGACGATCGACGAGGCGCCAGCGCTCCTGCAGCTGTCGATCTTCTATGCACTCGGGGTGTGGCTGGCCGAGGGTCTTGTGCTTCGAGGAGCGCTCGGACGCCCGGGGGTGTTTGCGCTCGCCGCCGCCGGATTCGTGCTGATCGTGCTGTGTCGGAAATTCGTGCGCGCGCTGGCGCTTCGATTCACGCCGCCCGAACGCTGCGTTCTGGTGGGCAGCGCGGCCGACGCAGACCGGATCGCCAGCAAGCTCACGAGCTCCTCGGGGGTCAACGCGAGTCTGATCGGGCGTGTGGCTCTGGGCGATAACGGTCCCCAGGCCACCCCCTGCACCGTTGCGAAGCTGGGCGAAAGCCATGCCCTGGCGAGCCTGATCCGTCAGCATGGCGCCGAGCGAGTGATCGTCGCACCCGGCGATCACGATCAAGATGAGATACTCGAGTGCATCCGGCTGGTCAAAGCGCTCGGCGTGAAGGTGAGCGTCCTGCCGAGGCTGCTCGAGGCCGTGGGCTCCTCGTCGGTGTTCGACGACCTGGCAGGGATCACCCTGCTCGGGGTGCGCCAGCATGGCCTCTCCACCTCGTCTTCGTTCCTCAAGCGCGTGATGGACATCGTGGGCGCCGCCCTGGGCCTCGTGGCACTGGCGCCCCTGCTCGTCCTGCTCGCGTTGGCGATCAGCCTCGACTCGAAGGGCTCGCCACTCTTTCGCCAGCGGCGTATCGGACGCGGGGGGCAGCGCTTCGGGATGCTCAAGTTCCGTTCGATGGTGCATGGGGCGGATGAGGCGAAGGAACAGATCCGCGGGCTCAACGAGGTCGAAGGCGGACTGTTCAAGATCAGCGACGACCCGCGGATCACCAGACTAGGTCGCTTCCTACGGCGGACATCGCTCGACGAGCTGCCGCAGCTCGTGAATGTGCTCAAGGGGGATATGAGCCTCGTCGGGCCGCGGCCGCTGGTTCAGGATGAGGACGTGCTGATCGAGGGCTGGGGGCGCCGGCGGCTCGCGGTCAAGCCGGGCATGACAGGGCTGTGGCAGATTTTCGGCTCCTCGCGGATTCCGATGCCGGAGATGGTGAAGATCGACTACCTCTACGGCGCCAACTGGTCCCTCTGGCTCGACCTGAAGATCCTGATCCGGACCGTGCCCTACGTGCTCGGCCGGCGGGGGATCTGAACGCCATCCGCGGCGCCCCGCGGGTCAGATCGAGATTCTCCACAGGGAAACCATCGCTGTTGCTCGGGCTCGACCGGCAGTTCGCTCCGCGCCCGACGTCGTTGACTTGTGCAATCCGGTCTTGTGCGGGCAATTGTGGGGACAACTCAGCGGCGAAGGATCGCCCGCTGATTGCAATTTGGGGGCTCTCATCGTGATGAGACGGACGCTTGTGTTATCGATGGTGGGATTCGTGACGCTGCTGGCTTCGCTGGTCGGCGCAGCGTCCGCGTTGGCGTATGTGAACTGGCCCGGCTACATGTTCGAATCGGGCCACTCGTCGCTCAACACCGCCGCGACGGCGATCACACCGGCGAACGCTGGTGGGCTTGCGCCTGCCTGGGCGGCACCATTCACCCATGGTGGGTTTGAAGCGAGCCCGGTGGTCTACAACGGCTCGATCTACATCGGCGACAAGAACGGCATCTTCTACCAGCTCGATGAGACAAGGGGCGCGATCATCCACCAAATCACGCTGGGCAAGGAGACCGGCTGCGGGAGCTTTGCCTACGGGGTGGAAGACACCGCAACCGTGGCCCCGGATCTTAGTCGCACGTCGTGATGCCAGGCGTCCACCGCATCGCAAGCCTGCTCCAGCGCTGGCTGCTCGAACCCACCAAGGCAGGGTCAGCGCTGACCATCTCGACGCGTACCTCAACGAGTTCACGTTCCGCTTCAACCGCCGCCACTCCCGCCGGCGCGGCATGCTGTTCTACCGCCTGCTTGAACAGTCGATCGCGGCCGACCCGATCACGTACCGCAGCCTGGTCGCCAACCCGCGGGCGACCGGCCGGCGGTCAACTCGCCCGGCCAGCCCCGGCCGGGTCGCGCCCGTACACCGCCCGTGGAGGAAACCCGTAGTCGCAGGATCACCTGACTAAAATGGATATCCCTCTTCGCGGATAGCGACCTAGCTGGCGGTGATCCTGGCACATTTACGCGTACGCGAGACGGGCCAATCGTCGGCTTGTCCCGGTTGATCCGACGCGCGATCTCGAGATGCCAGCCAACGATGGCCAGCCTCGCGAACGAGTCGCGACCAAGGACGAAGCTGCGGCATTGCTGGCCGCAGTGCCCGCCGTCGACCTCGCGAGTGCTCTCAACTGGGACGCGGTGCTCAAGATCCGCCGATCGCCTGAAAGCGCTGTGGTGCTATCTCGCCGGTACGGGGTGAGCGACAGCCTGATCGGCAAGGTTTGCCGCCGCGACCTTTACAAGACGCGCGAGAAGTGCCGCGCTCAAGAGTCAAGCGATCGGGCGGGCTGGGCCCTCGCGTTCTATACCGGCATGCGCCGGAGCGAGATCGGTCGCGCTCAGTGGCCAAATGTCTTCTGGGATGCCGACGAGATCATGGTCGCCGCGTCCAAAAGCGAGGCCGGCGAGGGCCGGCGCATCCCGATGGTCGGGCCGCT
>JBPCQX010000077.1:0-3893 GCA_050997675.1 Solirubrobacteraceae bacterium | reverse complement strand
CGTCGCGCTCGCGCTGTCGGCCGCGTGGGTGCTGCTGCTGCCGCCCGCGCAGCGCGTGCTGCGGATCGCCGGCGTGCTGTTCTTTGGCGCAGCCGTGCTCTCGTTCGCGCTGACGACGCCGGTGGGCGGCAACACCAGTCGTCTCGGTGCCGTCTTCATGGGTCCGCTGCTGCTCTGCGCGCGGCCGGGGGCCCTCCGCTCTCCGGCCTGCGCGCTGGCGCTCGCGGCGCTACTGGTGTGGCAGTGGAACGCTCCGGTGCGCGAGGTGCCCAAGGGCTGGAGCGAGCCGCTGACCCGGGGCGCGACATACACCGGGCTGGAGCGGTTTTTCGCCTCCCGGCACGCCGTGCGCGTCGAAGTTCCGTTCACCGTGTCTCACTGGGAGACGGCGTGGCTGCCGCCGCGCTTCGCGCTCGCGCGCGGGTGGGAGAAGCAGCTCGACACGCGCTACGACGCCCTGTTCTTCCATAAGCCGCTGCGTCCTGCGGTCTACCACGCCTGGCTGCGCTCGCTCGGCGTGCGCTACGTGGCACTGGCGGATTCGCCGCTCGATCCCTCGAGCAAACAAGAGGCAGCGCTGCTGCGCGGCGGCGTGCCGTTCCTGCGGGCGGTCTGGAGCGACCGCCACTGGCGCGTGTGGCAGCTGGTCGACCCGCTTCCGCTGGCTTCTGGCGCCGCGCGGCTCAGCGCGCTGCACGAAGATTCATTCGTGCTCCGTTTCCGATCGGCGGGCAGCGCCACCGTGCTCGTGCGCAGCAGCCCGCTGTGGCGTGCCGATGGCGGCGCGTGCGTCGCGAGCGCGCCGGGGGGCTGGACGCAGGTGCGCTCGCGCGCGGCCGGCCTGATCCGCGTCACGACGCGCCTCGGCGGCGGACCCGCGTGCGCCGGCTGAGTGCGCTCGCCGCAGTGGCGACGCTCGCCGGCTGCGGGGCCTCCTCGCCGATGCCCCACGCCTCGCCCCGGGCCGCCAGCAGTTCGATGCACTGGCTCGCGGGAACGAGCGGCCCGGCGCCGTCGGTCGGCGCGGAGAACGCGCATCCCGGCACGTCCGCTTGGCGGGAGGCCGATCGCGATACGCGGGGCTCGAAGATCGACGCCTACGTCTCTGCACAGGATCTGAGGCCAGGGGGGAGCGAGACGGTGTTCGTCAGGGCCCGCGCGGCGTCGAGCGTGCGCATCAGGCTGTTTCGGGTCGGCTGGTACGGGGGGGCCGGAGCGCGGTTGATGGGGGAGAGCGGTGCGCTGCGCACGCGCGCGCAGCCTCCGTGCGTGCACGTATCGGCCACGGGCGAGACGGCCTGTTCCTGGCGTCCGACGCTGACGTTCGCGGTGCCAGAAAGCCTCCCAAGCGGCATCTACCTCGTCAATGTCGTGGCCGGATCGCGCCAGCGCGATGCGCTGTTCGTGCTCGAGGCGGCGCGGGCGGCGCCGCTGCTCGCGCACATCTCGACGGCGACCTACCAGGCTTACAACGACTGGGGCGGAGACAGTCTGTATCCCGGCGGCAAGCGCGTGGGCGTCACCGGCACAAGTCAGGGTGTGGTCGTCTCCTACGATCGCCCCTACGCAACGACTACGGGCGCCGGGGAGCTGTTCGCGCGCGACATTGCGATGGTGCGCTACCTCGAGCGCGCGGGCTTCCCGCTGTCCTACACGACGAGCACGGGCGGTGCGGCTGCGCTTGCCGGTGCTCGCGTGCTGCTCGATGTCGGACACTCCGAGTACTGGTCGTCGGGCGAGCGAGCGGCGTGGGCGGCGGCGCTAGCGCGGGGCGCGAGCCTTGCCTTCTTCTCCTCCGACACACTGGCCTGGAAGGTCGCCTATCGCGGCCACGAAATCGTCGGCTACAAGGAGCACGCCTCGCTTGACCGCTCCCGCCGTAGCGGCGCCTTTGCGGACCTCGGGGCCGGACTCACCGGTAGCGCCTTCACCGGCTGCATCACGCCACGCCGGCCAGCTGTCGGCCGCGCGGAGTACCGCTACTTCGACTGGTCGCCCGCACCGGGGCCGCTGCTGCGCGGCACCGGCCTGACGCCGCGCTCGCGTGTGGCGATGATCACCGGCTATGAGCTCGATGCCCGCACGCCGCACAGCCCGGCGGGGGTCAGGATTCTCGGCGTCGGGAGCGCCTCGTGTCAGCGCGGCAGCGGCATTGCGCAGAGCACCCTCTACGCCGCGCCGTCGGGCGGCCTGGTGTTTGCGACAGGCACGCTGGGTTGGGGTTTCGGAGTTGCGCCGCTTGCGGATCCCGGGTCCGACGTTCAGCAGGCGCCCGACCCCGGGCTTGTGAGGCTGACGACGAACATGGTGGGGCAGATGCTGGCGCGGCGCGCTACTGCTCGGTGAGTGCTGGACGCTCGCTGCGGCGACGACGCCGGGCGTCGTGGGGCAGGGACGCGGCGTCGGCCGGTCGGAATGAGCGCGAACAGGCCGGTGTTGCCGGTCAGGAAGATGCGTGATCCGTCGGTGATCACCGGGTCGAAGGAGCCATTGTGGCGCGCGTAGACCTGCCGACCGGTTCGCGTATCGAGCCCCACGGTGTAGTGGGAGCCGAGCACGGCGAAGTACACGATGCTGCCCACGATCGTGGGCGAGCCGGAGATCTTGCCGTGGGCGTCGTACTCCCACCGCACGGCGCCCGAGTATGCGCTGAGCGCGTAGAACCTGCCGTCGTAGGAGCCGACATAGACCGTCGGTCCAAGACCTTTGGTGTCGTTCACGGCAGGCGAGGAGTAGACGTAGGCGCCGGTCTGCTTGGCCCACGCAAGCCTGCCAGTACGCGCGTCGAAGGCGTACACGCGGCCGTCGGTGTTGCCCAGGAAGACGCGGCCGTAGCTCGCTGCGGCGGTTGAGTAGAAGTTGCCGCCGGAGATCAGTCCCTTGCCGCTGCCGGCGAGCCAGACGCGTTTTCCGTTGTCCTCGCGGATCGCCTGGACATGTCCCCCGTAGTCGCCGAAGTACAGCTTGCCCTCGCGCAACGTCGGACTGGCCTTGACGGCGCCGCCGGCGTGATAGGTCCAGAGCACGCGGCCGTGGTGGGCGTCGAGCCCGTAGACCACGCCGCTCTCCGAGCCCAGATACAGGCGCCCGCGGTCGAGTAGCGGCGAGGATTCGCTGCGGCTCGGTAGGTCGCGGATCCAGCGGACGTGGCCATCCAGCTGGCGGACGGAAATGACCCGGCCGCGATCGCCGGCGCCGTGCTGCAGCAGCGTTGCATAGACGCTGCTACCCGAGGCCGCGGGCGACGATGCGGCGAGCGTCCCCAGTCGGCGCTGCCAGCGCACCCGCCCGCTGTCGGTTGCCAGTGCGTGCATCACGCCGGAGTCGTTCAGCTGGTAGACCGTGGAGTTGTCGATCACCGGAGGAAACTCGAGCAGCGCGTTGCCGGAGAACCTCCAGATTCGCCGGTAGGGCGGGCGCAGCTTCGGCGATGCCGGGTAGTACCGATCGTGGTTCTTGGTGAAGCCGTACATCGGCCACGGGGCTACGTGCCTACCGCGCGCAACGCGCGGCGTCTGCTCGGCGTGAAACGGAGCGCTCCGGTGAAAGACATCGCCTGGTCGGTGGTGGCGAATCGCAATCAGGGCGATCCCGCCGCCGGCGAGCAGCAGCAGCACAGTGGCGGCTAGGAGCAGTCTTCGCTTGCGATGTCGAGCGTTCACAGTTGGGTGGAGCCCGCCTGCCTCCCCCCGGTCATGCTGCCCGGCCCCGCTCCGTGTCGCTCGCCGCCGCATGCGGGGCGGGGCGGGGAGGGGGGGGCGCGCGGGGCAGCTACAGCACGCGCGCCGCGGCGGCGCGAGCCAACGAGCTCGCAGTCATCGTAGCCAGCCACAGCAGCGCGACGAACAACGGAGCCATCAACAGACCCGCCAGCAGCGACAGCGTCCCATGCC
>JBPCQX010000042.1:0-3322 GCA_050997675.1 Solirubrobacteraceae bacterium | reverse complement strand
AGTTGCAGGACATCGCAGACAAGCTCGAAGGCCGACGCGACGCTCGCTTCGGACGTGGCACAGCGCTCTACGGCGTGCTCACCGCGGAAGCCAAGATCAGGTGGGTCGATCAGATGATCGAAGACCTCGACTGACCCCCGGCGGCCGGGCCCTCCCGGCGCAAACGCCGGCCGCCGCGCCCCCCGCACTCCGCCACACGGGGTGGCCGGCCTCTCGCGGCCACCCCGCCTGCGTGCGTCGAGCTACTTCAGCTCCACGCTTGCCCCAGCCTCCTCGAGCTCCTGCTTGAGCTTGTCGGCCTCGTCCTTCTCGATTCCCTCCTTGATCGCCTTCGGCGCCTCGTCGACCATCGCCTTGGCTTCCTTCAGACCGAGGCCAGTCGCGGCGCGCACGACCTTGATGACCTGAATCTTCTTGTCACCCGCGGCGGTGAGCAGGACGCTGAACGCGGTCTGCTCCTCGGCTTCTTCCGCGCCCCCGCCGCCAGCCGCAGCGGGTGCGGCTGCTGCGACGGCCGTTGCCGAGACGCCGAACTCCTCTTCTAGCGCCTTGATGCGCTCAGCGAGCTCGAGCACGGAAATGCCCTTGAGCTCCTCGATCCAATCCTGGGTGCTTGATGCTGGCATCACTGGTCCTCCTTGGCTTCGACGGGATCCGCCGAAGCGTCCGTCTGGTTGTCGGTCTCGGCCGGAGCCCCAGGCTCCGGGTCAGCTTGTTCCTGCTTGGCGGCGACCGCGGCCGCATCCTCCGCGAGGGCCTGTTCGGCGGGCGGGCCAGCCGCATCGACGGGCGCCGGCTCCGGGGCCGGCGGCGAGGCCTTCGCCTCCGCGGGCACGGCCTGCGCAGCAGGCGCGCCCGACTCCGCCTCAGTGCCCGACTCGGCTTCCGCCACAGCCGGACCCTCCGCCGCCGTCTCTGCCGCTGCCTCGGCTGCATCAGGCGTCGGCTCTGTCGCCCCCGAACCATCACCCGAGGGAGAGCGGCTCGGAGCAGGCGCGTCCGTACCCGAGTCGGCATCCTGCGCCGGCTCGGTGTCGGATGACGCCGGCGCGGGCGGCTCAGCCACGGGCGAGGCCGCGCGCTTCTGCTCGAGCACCCCGCCGAGCTGGATGGCGATCCCGGAAACCAGCGCGTTCAGTGTGCGCACCAGGCCGCCGATCGGCGACGCCACGAGCCCGGCGAGCTGCCCGTACAGCACGTCGCGCGCCGGCAGCCGCGCGATCGAGCCGACCTGCTCAGGCGTCAGCGGGTCCCCTCCCATGATCCCGCCCTTGAACGGCAGCAGCTGCGTGGCGCGCGCCTGATCGGCGACCGCCTTCGCCGCCAGAGCGACATCGCCCCGCACAAGCGTGAGCGCCGTCGGGCCCACGAGCAGCGGCTTTAGATCATCGGCGCCGATCTGCTCGGCGGCGCGTTGCGTGAGCGAGTTCTTGACGACGCGGAACGAGGCGCCCGATTCACGCAGCCGGTCGCGCAGCTCAGCGACCTGGCCGACGGTAATTCCGCGGTAGTCGACCGCGAAGACGGCGTTGGAGTCCCTTATCTCAGCGGCGATCTGCTCGATCACCGCAGCTTTCTGCTCTCGGTTCATGTGGCTCCTATCCCGGACTTACGGCTGGCGCCGGGGGTCTGTGGTGGCCTGGTGAAGACGTGCGGTCAGGCGGCTGCTGCCTGGGCTGACGCCTCCTCGAGGATGTCGCGGGTTCGCGCGGGGTCGAGCTTGATGCCGGGGCCCATCGTCGAAGTGAGCGTGATCGATCGCAGGTAGCGGCCTTTGGCGACGGAAGGCTTCGCGCGGACGATCTCGTCGATGATCGCAGCGTAATTCTCCAGCAGCGCCCGCTCCTCGAAGGAGGTCTTGCCGATCACCATGTGGACGATCGCGGTGCGGTCGGTGCGGTACTCGACCTTGCCGGCTTTGGACTCCTCAACGGCCTTGCGCACGTCCATCGTCACAGTGCCCACCTTCGGGTTGGGCATCTTGCCCTGGGGCCCAAGGACACGGCCGAGCTTGCCGACCAGCGGCATCATGTCCGGCGTGGCGATCGCCACGTCGAAATCGGTGAAGCCCGCCTCGACCCGCTCCACGAGGTCGGCGCCGCCCACGTGGTCCGCGCCGGCCTCCTCGGCTTCCCGCACCTTCTCACCCTGCGCGAATACGGCGATCGTGACATCCTTGCCGAGACCGTTGGGAAGGGCAACTGTTCCGCGCAGCTGTTCGTCTGCGTGGCGCACATTGAGGCCCGTGCGGATGTGGACCTCTACGGATTCATCGAACTTCGCGCTCGCGAGCTGCTTTACGAGCGCGACCGCCTCGGCTGGAGCGTGTTCGCGATCGCGATCGACCTTCGCCAGCGCCTCAGTGTAGTTCCTACCGTGTTTGCTCATGTCACATCCACGCCCATCGAGCGGGCGGTTCCCGCGACGATCTTCGTCGCCGCGTCGAGGTCGTTTGCGTTCAAGTCGTCCATCTTCTTGGCTGCGATCTCGCGCAGTTGAGCTTCACTGATCTGGCCGACCTTGTTGCGGTTCGGCTCGCCGGAGCCCTTGTCGAGCCCGATCGCCTGGCGGATCAGCACCGCCGCGGGCGGCGTCTTGCACACAAACGTGAACGAGCGATCCTCGTAGACCGTGATCACAACTGGAATCACGGTGCCGGAGTCGGCCTGCGTCTGGGCGTTGAACGCCTTGCAGAACTCCATGATGTTGATCCCGTGCTGACCCAGGGCCGGCCCCACCGGCGGCGCCGGGCTCGCTGCGCCGCCAACCGCCTGGAGCTTGATTGTCGTGAGAACTTTCTTGGCCATCTAGATCTTCTTCACCTGGTCGAAGCCGACCTCCACCGGGGTTTCCCGGCCAAAGATTGATACCAGCACCTTGAGCTTCGCAGCGTCCTCGTTGATCTCGGAGATCTCCCCCGAGAAGTCTGACAGCGGACCCGAGATGACCTTGACCGATTCGCCGATCGCAAACTGTGCGCGGGTGCGCTCGCGGACCGCGACCTCCTTGTGCATCAGGCGGTCGACCTCCATCTGCGTCAGCGGCACCGGATCGTTGGATGCCCCGACGAACCCCGTGACCCCTGGTGTTCCCTTCACCAGCATCCAGGAGTCCTCGTTGAGTTCCATGTTGACGAGCACGTATCCAGGCATCGTGCGCTTCTCGACTGTCACCTTTTGGTTGTCCTTCATCTCGGACACCGACTCCGTGGGGACCACGACCGACTTCACGGCGCGCTGCTGCGCCATCGAGACCACACGGTGCTCGAGGTTCTGCTTGACCTTGTTCTCATGACCCGAATAGGTGTTTACGACATACCAGC
>JBPCQX010000206.1:0-6324 GCA_050997675.1 Solirubrobacteraceae bacterium | reverse complement strand
CCGAAAAGGAGGCGGTTGGTGGTCCCTTTTTGCAGGACCACCCCAAGAAGACCCCCTCCTTCGCCGTCGACTACGCGGCGGCCAGCGGCTCGCTGCTGGCCGCCACCGACGACGCGGTCTTCGACGCGGCGTTCTGGTCCAACATTAACGGGACCAACGGCTGCGCGGGGCTCGATCCGTCGCAGAAGTGGAGCCCGACGCATACGGGCGGCGTGCGCTGCGGCACGCTGGACCACAACATCAACATCATCGGTAAGGGGCCCTCCGGCTATGCGGGCGTGCCCTTGGACAACGTCGGGGTCCAGTACGGACTCAAGGCGCTGCTGGCCGGGCAGATCACCCCGGCGAGCTTCGTGGGCCTCAACAGCGGGATCGGCGGCATCGACAAGACCACCTACCTAGATCAGCCCGCACGCACGGCCGCCGACCCCGAGGCGCTGACCAACGCATACCGCTCCGGCTACCTCGCGATCGGCAACACGCTCGATCAGACGCCGTTCCTCGAAGGTCGCGGGCCCAACGAGACCACGGCGCACGTGACCTACCCGAGCCTCGCGCTCAACGCGCGCCTGGACCGCCAGTTCGGCACGCACGCAAGCCACGCGCTGTGGCAGGGCCCGACCCCGCTGCTCGGGGACCTGAGCTTCGCCAACCGCATGGTCTTCGCGATGGATCGCTGGGTTGCGGCGATCCAGAACGACACCTCCAGCCGCTCCACGGGCGACAAGGTCCGCGCGGACCGGCCCGCGGGCATCACCGACCACTGCGAGGCGGTCGGTGTGGTAATCCCAGGGACCGACTGTCCGGCGATCAATCGCTTCTACCAGTCGCCCACCAACGTGGCCGGCGAGTCGATCCGCGGCGACATCCTCAAGTGCCAGCTGAGGGCCCTGGACCGCAACGGGTACGGCTCGATCACCTTCACCGACGCGCAGTGGGCGACGATGCAGGCCACCTTCCCCGGCGGCGTCTGCGACTACGGCAAGCCGGGCGTCGGTGAGACCGACACCCTGCCGTGGCTGACCTACGCTCGCACTGCGGGCGGCGAGCCGCTCGGGGCCGCTCCCCGCTCGACGCCGATTGCGCCGTCGAACAAGACAGCCACCTCCGCCGCCACCTGCGCCAGCCGGCGCACGGTGACGATCACTCTCCCGCGGCGTCAGCGCCTGCGCTCGGCGACGATCGCCGTCACCGGCCGCGAGGTCAAGAGCGTGCGCGGCAGCACGGCCGGCGTGCGGTCGGTCTCGGTGAGCCTGCGTGGGCTTCCGCGCGGCACGGTCCACGTCCGCGTGGTGGCCCGCACGACCGCCGGAAAGCGCGTGAGGATGAACCGGACCTACCGGACGTGCACGCGTAGCGCGAGACGAACTCGCCGACATCCTCGGCGAAGTGGTTCTCCGGACCGCAGCGCTCGCGCTCCAGCAGGGCCAACTACCTGACGTTCTCGCCGACCGTCGTCCAATGCGCGGCAGGCATGGCACCGGCGACGCTGAGGCCGTGGCCGCGTTGCACGGCCGCCCGGAACTCCGATGCCCGAGCGTCAGTCGCCGGCCGACCCGATCCGGCGCGATCGCTCTGTTCCGGCTGTCTTCCGGGCGATCTCGCAGATCCTGCGCGGTCTCGAAGACCGTTTCAGGGGCTAAGCCTTTGACGAGGGTTCGAATGCCTCCTCCTCCAACTACGGGCGGGGCGCGGCGGGCGAGAAGCGCAGCGGCAGGGAATCGACCCCGTAGATGCCGCTGATGCTCTGCAGCTGGGGCTCGCCTGCCAGCTCGACGCGCTCGGCGTTGCGGGCGAGGAAGCTGAGTGCCTCGGTTAGCTCGGCGCGGGCGAGGTTGGCGCCGACGCAGTAGTGGACGCCGGCTCCGAAGGTGAGCATCCGTTTTGTCTCGCGCTCGATGCGGATGTCGAAGCGCTCGGGCGCCTCGTAGCTCGCGGCGTCCCTGTTTGCGCTGAACGCGCAGACGATCAGAACCGTGTCCTTGGGGAATGTGACGCCTCCCACGTCGATCGCTTCCAGCGTCATCCGTGCGGTGAGCGGTGTGATCGGCTCGTAGCGCAGCGCCTCCTCCGCGGCGCGAGGCGCGAGCCGGTCGGGGTAGGCGCGCAGCGCGGCCCACTGCTCGGGATGTTGCGCGAGCAGGCGCATCGCGTGCGCGAGCTGGCTCTGCGTCGTGTCCACGCCCCCGACGAGTACGTTCAGCACGAGGTTCTCGAGCTCGACATCGGAGAGGCGCTCGCCCTCCGCCTCGGCCGCGATCAGGGTGGAGATCAGGTCGTCGCTCGGCGCGTCGCGGCGCCTGACGATCAGCGGACGGACCCAGGCGTAGAACTCGGCGACCTTCTGCTCGATCGTCGCGAGCTGGTCGGGGTCGCCGAGCGCGATCGGGTCGAACTGACGCTGGATCCACGTCGACCAGTCGTGCAGCGCCGGGGCATCGGCGTCGGGGGCGCCCATCACGCGGGCGATCGTCCGCGAGGGATAGGGCTTTGCAACCTCGGCCACGAAATCGCACGTCTGCGCTGCCGCAACCTCCGGCCATAGGTCTGCCAGGATCTCGCGCATCATCGGCCGGTAGCGCTCGGCCGCCTTCGGCGTGAGCGCGGGATTCACGAGCCCCCGCAGACGCGAGTGATCCTGCCCGTTGACGTTGATGATGTTGCGCACCATCTGCTCGTGCAGCGGCCCCTCGGTGATGTTGAAGATCTCCGCCAGCAGCATGCCCGGGAAGATCGCCGATCGTGTTCGCAGGATCTGCTCTCCCGCCCTTCGTTCGAGCACCAGCGTCCCCAGTGGCGCGCGCGCCAGCCAGGCGCCGCTTTCGCGCAACTCGCTGATCGTCGAATGCCAGCGCTCGCCCCGCAGCGCCGGGTCGTTGAGATCGACCTCCGGGAGGTCGAGGTCGGCGAGCAGAGGCATCGCGGTCAGCCTACGGGCAGACGCGGTAGCGCCGCGTGGTCTTGAGCAACTTGCCTCGCGTTGTCCTGGCCAGGCTGCGTACGATGACGCGCTGTCCGCCACGGCGGCGTAGATCGATCACTGCGGTGATCCGGCCGCGATGCACGTGTGCATGGACGCGGCGACCGTTGACCAGGACGTGTAGTCGGCGCACGCGCGTTCCACGCGGCACGCGCAGACGCAGCACAAAACGTCGGCGCGCGGTGCAGCGGCGGGAGTTGCGGCTCGTGGAGCCGGGGCCGCCTGCAGGCGCGGAGCCGGGGCCGCTTGCAGGCGCGGAGCCGGCGCGCAGGTTGGGACCGGCGACGAGGCGCCCGGCGATGCCCGCGCCCGGACTCGAACACGCCTGCGCCGGGTCGGCGGTGCACGCCGCGACGAAGGATGCCCAAGGCGTGCCGTCTGGGGCGATCTGAAGAGTCAGAAAGTCCGCCTCCTGCTGGCAGTTAACCGGCCCGCAAGTGCCGCGAACAAGCGGGGCATTCGGCTCGTTCACGGTAGCGGTCTGGAAGGTCGGATCGGCGGAGAGCGCGTCGATCGAGATCCCCATGTAGCCGTTCCACGTGGTGCTCGCGTACGCCGTCGCCGGCTTCGGCGCGCCCCCGGTCGCCGTGGTGCACGAGAGAAGCGTGGTCTTTGTGCAGTACGGCGGCCCCGGCGAGTTGGTCGTGCCCATGTAGCTGAAGGCGACGCGCCCCGGGGCGCCGACGTCGATGCTCGGCCCCCAGGCCTCGTTGACGCCGGGCGCCGCGACCATCAGTGGCGCGCCGAACGTCGTGCCGCCGTCGCGCGAGACCGCGAGGTATGGCAGTCGATCACGCGCGATCCAGAAGTAGTAAACGATCCCGGACGCGTCGATCGCGACGCGCGCCTCGTGATCTTCGAGGCCGACCATCGAGGCGACGCCGGTATTCATGCCGATATCAGCGACCTGCACGCGAGTCCAGCTCGCGCCCTCATCACGGCTGATCGACAGATACGGCTGACCGCACCAGCCACGCGGCAGGTAGATCACGCCGCGGTTATCGACGCGCCCGTGGCCGGTCGCGCCATAGCAGTAGCCCGGGATGCCGAGGCTGCCGCCGGACTGCGGGCCGACGGCGGGGTAGGCGGGAGCTCCGGTGCGCGCCCACGTCGCTCCCCCCGTCAGCGATTTCGAGCAGGCCGTGGCGAGGGCGACGACGCTCGCGCCGCCGTCGACGGCGCAGTAGTAAGCGACGTGCGGCGTGCCGCTCGGCGGTGCGCCCCCGGCTGGCGGCGGACCGGCGAAGATGTTCTGATGGTCGGCGTGGCTGCAGACGACGCCGACCCCGAACTGCTCGCCACCGTCCTGGGAGTAAGACACCGGCGAGCACGGCGGCACGAAGTCGCTGTCGAAGATCCGGCCCGTGACCGGATCGACGTAGAGGAAGGGATCCAGCGTCACGGTGTCGCCGGGCACACCGCGAATCACGGGGTCGAGCTCCTGCCAACTCGCTCCCTGGTCGCGCGAGCGCAGCAGGATCGACGTCGGCAGACCGAGCGCTGACTGGCCGTCACCGTTGTAATACACGGTGCCGTCCGGTGCGATCCCCAGGCTCGGCTCCGCCGCGGTGCGACCGGTTGCGTAACGGCGGGCGCTCGCGATCGGCGCGCCGGCGGCAGTGGGCATGCCGCCGGCGTGATGTGCAATCGCATCGCCTCCCGCCGGCCCTCCGCCAAGGTCCGCCAGCAGCCTGGCGCCGGGAGGGTGCGCGAAGGCGGCCTGCTGCAGATCCTGGCTGGCCGTGGTGAAGGGAAAGGCCGGAGCGTCGAAACGAAACAGCACCGCACTGTCCTGCTCACCGTGTGCCGATGCACCAGCACAAAGGACGGTCAGGCTGAGCGCGGCGAGGAGCGAGCAGATCGAGCGGATGGCCAGACGGATGCTACTGCGACCGCCAACCAACACTCGCGCGATTCACCGACAGTCTGTAACGCCTCGCTGCCACCGGAGCACGAAGAGCGACGTTCCGGGGGAGGTCGGGAACCGGTTGCGGCGCTTGCGGTGAGGACGTGCTAGGCCGGAGAGGATTGCGCATGACAAAACCTGAGGGCGTTGATGTTCTAGACCGCATGTATTAGAATAGGTGCTCTATTATGGGACGGCCCGAGCTGCACAGCGCGACCAGCATCCTCGACGGCACCCGTACGATCGTGCTCGACGGTGGTGCCCAGGCGGCGACGATCAACGCGATCGCCACCGCCAGCAGCGCACCAGCGGGCTCGATCTATCACCGCTTTGGCTCGCGCGACGCGGTGCTGGCCGAGCTGTGGATCCGCGCAGTCGGACGCTCGCAGACCAACTTTGCGGCCGCGATCCAGTCAGCCAACGAGCCCGTCGAGGCGGCTGTCGCCGGTGGCCTGTCGATCTTTGACTTCGCGGCCAGGGAACGCGAGGACGCGCGGCTGCTCGTGTCGCTGCGTCAAGCGGACCTCGTCCGCTCACCGTTGCCGGCGGCGCTCGTCGCGCGTCTGCGCGAGCTGAACCGGCCGCTCGAACGCACGATCTCGCGCTGGGCCCGCGAGCTCTACGACGCTGATACCCCCGCTGCGCGAGCGCTGGTCGCGCTGGCGGTCATCGACATCCCCTACGGCGCTGTGCGCCGACATCTCCTGGCCAGCGCATCTCTTGCCAACGATCTGCGCCCGCATGTCGAGCGCGCGATCCGCGCTGTGCTCGACGGGACACCCGTTCAAAGACGATCAAGGAGCACCTGATGCATCGAATCTCGAGGTTGCCAACGATCTCTACGATGCGTTTGCCCGCACCGACGCGCAGCGGCTGCTCGAGCTTCTGCACCCTGAGTTCGTCGGTCATGTCAGCGAGGGAATGCCCGACGGCGTCGGCGGCACACACGTGGGGCCGAAGGCGATGCTGACGGAGGTTTGGACGCCTGTCGCACTCCGGTTTGGATCGCGCCCCGTACCCGAGCGCTTCCTCTCCTGCGATGACGGAGATGTAGTCGTGACAGGGAGCTACATCGGTCAGCCACCGGGGTCCGAAGAGCAACTGATGGCCGCGTTCGCCCACGTCCTTGAGTTTCGCGATGGTCGCATCGTCGAGCTGCGCCAGATCACCGACACTCAACGCTGGAGCGAAGCAGCAGACGATTTGGACATCAAACTGGTCAGGCGTATGTTTGAGGCGGTAGAGAAGCGTGACGCCGAGGCGCTGCTGAGCACCTACGCGCAGAACGTCGTGATCACCGAGGCCACATCGTGGGTCTGTCCGATCAACTGTGTGGGGTCGGGGTAACCGATTCGGCTGTTGCCGGGTTGGGGTTGCCGCGTAGCCCGTTAGGGCGGAGCGGTGATCCCCGACCCGGGCGCGGCCGGGAGAGGACCCC
>JBPCQX010000168.1:0-18390 GCA_050997675.1 Solirubrobacteraceae bacterium | reverse complement strand
TCCATGGGCAGCGCCGCCAGTCCCGGGACCGTCGTGATCTATCTCGACCCCGGTAGCAGCTGCGCCGAGACACCCGCCCTTGAGGACATGCGAGTCGGCACTGGCCAGGTTCTACGGTCGTCCCCCCGCACCCACCCCGTGGCGGCAGCCGGGCCCTTCGGCCCCTTCACCTCGTATTTCCCGACCCCCGCGCCCGGCAGCTACCTGCTGTGCGGCTATCTCACGGACGGAACGTCGACCCCGGCCGCGGTCGCCCCGACCCCCTTGGTCATCCCAGTGCCGGGCGGGCCTACGCCGCCACCCCCGGCGCACGCGCCCGCGCCGGCGCCCTCGCCCCCACCGACTCCGACACCGACGACCCCGCCAGCCGGGAGCGTCTCGCCGCCCATGGTGCAGCTCGTCGGCGGATCAATCTCGGGCACGACGGTGACGATCGAGCTCAGCTGCCAGGGTGCCGCCGGTCAGGTCTGCTCGGCGACCGCTGCGCTCAGCTCGAACGTGCGCCTCCGTGGATCAAAGCCGCTGGCCGTCACGGCGCGCAAGCAGGCAAAGACCACCACGAAGCGCATCACCGACGCCACTGCACGCTACAGCGCCCCCGCCGGCACACGCACCGAGCTCAAGCTGACGCTGAACGCCACCGCCAGCCACCTGCTCGCCCGCCTGAAGCGCCTGTCCTCAACGCTCTCGCTCAACGGCATCCCGGTCGACACAGTCACCTTCAAGGCGAAGACGACCAAGAAAAGGACAGGCAAGAAGAAGAAACACCATCGGTAGGCCTGTCCGGGGCCGGTGAGCCAGTCTAGCCGGACCCCTCCGCGTGGCGGGCGGCATCCGCGCGCGCGTCGGCCTTCTGCTCAAGCGTCATCGCGCCTGGGTGGCCGGGGCCCGGCCACGGAGTCAGCAGGAGGAGGAGACGAGCGTCCGATCGCGCACGGATGGCGTGGCGCTCGGACGGAGCAAGCTCGACGAAGAGGCCGCTGCCGCCGCTGACGCTCTCGCCGTTGGCGGTCGTGATATCGACCTCGCCCGCGAGCACCGCGAGCCACGCTCGCTCGTGCACCTGGTGATCGTCGAGCGTCTCGCCCGCGGGGATCAGCAGCGCAATTGCGCGCGCGTCATCGCCGGTCGCGAGGATCTCCGGTGCGTGCGGCCTCAGCTCAAGCGCCGCTATTGACCAGCTGTTCATGCGAGCGCGAGTCGCGCCAGAGCTGAGCGCACTGCCCGCCCCGGTTGCCGTGCGCCGGAGCCGCCCGCGCCAGGCGCCGTAACCGTTGCAGTTCCGGGCGAGAGGGAGACCATGGCGTTAGTGGTAGCACACCGCTCGCTGGCACGCGACATTTCTCACGCAGGTTGCTCCCAGCCAATAGGATCAGGATCGTCCGACAGACGACATCGGCCGAGTTGGCCTTGAGGGAGGCGGAGTTGTGGAGAATGGACTGACGCGACGCGACGTTCTGCGTGCCGGGGCGGTGGGCGGCGCCGCTCTGAGTGTGGCTGCGCTCGAACAGCAGGCGTTGATCTCCAAGGCCCTTGCTGCCGCGCCCACATGCGAAGGCCTTGAGGACATCGAGCATGTGGTGATCCTGATCCAGGAGAATCGCTCCTTCGATCACTACTTCGGGACCCTGAAGGGCGTGCGCGGCTTCCAGGACCCGGCAGCGTTGCCAAATGTCTTTGCCCAGCAGGGCTACGCGCCGAATGGCGGCTACCTGAACCCGTGGCATCTGGACTCTCGGGCGAACGGTGCGTGCTCAAACGACATCAACCACTCGTGGGGGCCCCAGCACCGCAGCTGGGACAACGGGGCGATGGACAACTTCGTACGCGAGCATGTGGCTGCTGATCAGGCGAACGGACCGCTCACGATGGCCTACTACCGTCGCTCGGATCTCGAGTTCTACCACGCGCTCGCCGACGCCTTCACGATCTGCGACGGCTATCACTGCTCGGTGTTCGGCCCGACGGATCCAAACCGCCTCTACACGATGTCCGCCACGATCGACCCGGCTGGCGCAAACGGCGGTCCGCTCGTCGAGACCCTGCTCGCCACGCGCCCGCAGAACCTTGGCAAGTTCACCTGGCCAACGATGCCCGAACAACTGCAGAACGCGGGCGTCAGTTGGAAGGTGTACGGCACACCCGACGCAAACCTCGGCGACAACGTGCTGCCCTACTTCAAGAACTACCAGACGAACCCGCAGCTCGCGACGCGGGCGCTTGTGCCCTCGTTCCCGGGGACCTTCGAGCTCGACTGCGCAGCCGGACGGCTGCCGCAGGTCTCGTGGGTGCTCGCGCCGCTGATCGAGAGCGAGCATCCGCCGGCGCCGCCGATCTACGGCGAGAACGCCACACAGACGGTGTTGCAGGCGCTCACCTCAAATCCCAAGCTGTGGAGCCGCACGGCATTGTTCGTCACGTTTGACGAGAACGGCGGTTTCTTCGACCACGTGCCGCCCGCCACGGCGCCGCCTGGGACCACCGGCGAGTACCTGACGGTCCCCAACCTTCCGGCCGCAGCCGAGGGGATCCGCGGCCCGATTGGTCTCGGCTTCCGCGTGCCGATGCTCGTGGTCTCCCCGTTCAGCCGCGGCGGATTCGTGTGTTCGGACACCTTTGACCACACCTCAACGCTGCGCTTCCTGGAGACGCGATTCGGCGTCGAGGTGCCCAACCTCAGCGCCTGGCGACGCGGTGCTACCGGCGACCTCACCAGCGCCTTCAATTTCGCCCACGGCGAAGACACGTCCATCCCGGCGCTCCCCAACGCCTCGCTGCTCGATCCGCGGGTGCTAGCGAGCGATTGCCCCACGAAGACAGTCGGCCTCGTCAACGCCGACGGCAACATCGTGCCTACCGGAGGCCAGCTGCCGACCAACCCCGTCCCGCCCAACATGGGCATACCCGCGCAGGAGCCCGGGGCCGCGTCTCGCCCGAGTGGGACCGCGGGCTGCGCGACCTCCAGCGACGCGGAGGACCGGCGCGGGTTGATCCAGCGCCTGCTCGACGGGCTCCTGGGCCCGCTCGGTTTGGGAGCGTGGCGCCTCGCCACGGCCGGTCAGTCGGCCGACCGCTCGGGCGAGGCGCCTCCGCTTTGTCGGTCAGCTCAGGGGAGCACCTTCTCGACCAGCGACGTGAAGTCGGCCTGGCCGGAGATGTTCGGGTGCCCGAGGACTACGACAGCTCGGCGGCCCACCTCAACCCGGGATGCGCTCCGCGAACGAGCGCGGCAGCGCTGCGATGGCCGCGTTGCTCGATGACGACGCGCAACCCTGAGTGCAAACCGCCACGATGGCGAGAATCTCAGGTAGCTTTCGAATCGTGGCACCGCCGACACCGGGACGGATTCGCTAAAGAAAACCTTGGTTCCTGTCGATAGAACATTCGTGGAGCGATATTGGCGATACGCGGCGCTGCTTGCCGCGGCGATTTTCGTGCTCGGCCTGACGCCGGCTTCGGGCTCCGGTGCCGTCTCGCGCCAACACCATCGCCGCGCGCCGCGCCACCACCGCGCTCACCGCCACCACCGCCGCACCCACAAAGCCCATCGACATCGTGCGGGAGCCCCGCGAGGTGTGACGGCACCTGGCGGCTCGGCCTCCGGGACTTCTGCGTCCGGCAGCTGCCCTGACTCAGGCCTCGTGCCGAGCGCCTCCAACACCGACCGCATACGCGTCGCGACGCTGTGCCTGGTGAACGGCATCCGCTCTGCACATGGCCTCGTGGCACTCGCTCCAAACAGCGCGCTCCAGTCGGTGGCTCAACGCTACGCACAGCAAATGGTTGCCGAGAACTTCTTCAGTCATATCTCGCCTGCCGGGGTCACGCCGCTGACGCGGATTCTCGCCACGGGCTACCTCGTGCCCTCACTGATCGGATACGGCTTTGGCGAGAACCTCGGTTGGGGGGATGCCAACCTCCAGACTCCGGCCGGAATCGTTCAGGGCTGGGTCGGCTCGCCCACACATTTCGCGAACATGGTGAATCCCAGCTTTCGCGACACGGGCTTCGGAGTCACGCCCGCGACCCCGCTTGTGCTCTCCGCAAACGGGGACGGCGCCACGTATGTCGAGGAGTTCGGCTACAACAGCAAGTGATCGACTCGCCGCACCGACGGCTCGGCGGGGCTCAGGCGAGGATGCGCACAGTGGTGCCGAGCGGCAACTCGTGGGCGAGGCGGCTGATCGCCCGGTTGTTGAGGTGTATACAACCGTGGCTGACATCCGATCCGATGCTGGAAGGGTCGTTGGTCCCATGGATCGCTACCTGGCCGGGACCACCGGCGAAGGAGTGCAGCACGTTTGAATAGGCCGACAGGCCGAATGCGTAGGGACCGTACGGGCCCGTTGGGTCGGAAACCGGGTAGAGCTCGGCGAGATAATAGACCCCGCCGGGGGTCGGGGTGCCGTGCGTGCCGACCGCGATCGGCAGCCGATCGATGACTTTCTCGAGCCGCCACACCGTGAGGCGATGAGCGTGGAGGTTGACCTGCAGCCGGAACGGGTCGAGGCGTAGTTTCACGGCGTCTGCCCTGACCCAACCCTTGCTCTGGTTCGGCCTCACCGGTAGATACACCTGCAGCCAGCCGGGCACCGAGCGACTGACGAGGAACACGAGCGGCTTTCCGTCCTGGATCGGATTCGGGAGCACGCGAGACGCCCGGCGGGCGTCCGGGCGCGCGTAGATCCGAACCGCGCGTTTCACTGCCACGGCTACGACGCTTTCCCCCGGGTGCGCCAGCGAACTATGCCCGGAGGCGGGTGCGCTCGCGCGGGCAGCGACCACGACTGCGGCGCGAGCTCTCGAAGGCGAGCGACTTTGCCCTGCGCATCCGCCCACCAGGCAACCAGCGCTCACGCAGAGCAGGCAGGCGACGGCAGATCGACTCATCATCCAACCGAGAGTAGAGGAGGAGCGACGGCGACGAGCCGCACGGGTTGGGACATGACCACCGGCGGCTGCTCAGCGAGCCTCCCCCGAGAACGATGTCGAGCCTGTCGCGGCCGAGCCCTGGCGCTGCGTGTATCAAGCGCGGTGGCGCAGGATCCATCACGGCCTGGCGCTGAGGGAGGCGACTCCCGGGACGGAGCCCACAGCCATCAGGCGGCGCTGCGCGCCTGGCGCGCGCTTCAGGTACCGGTCGAGGAACGCGGTGCCCACGCGCTCCACGATTCCCAGTTCAGGTTGCTGTGTCGTGTACGGCGGAAGATGGGACGCGCCGTACAACTCGAGCAGATACTTCGGCCGCGGCGCGCGCGCGTAGAAGGCTTGCGTCAGACTTGGCGGATTCACCGTGTCCGCGGTCCCCTGCGTCGCCAGCAACGGCGGCCCGCCGGCAGGAAACGTGAAGTCCGGTCCCGGGATCTGAGCACCGGACAGGATCACGGCCGCCCGTACACGGGAATCGCGAAAGTGCTTGTCGTAGGCAATCGCCAATGCCGTCTCTCCGCCGTCGGACTGTCCGGCGACGGCTATCTCGGTCGGATCGATGAGGTCTCGCAACGGACCACGGGACGCAGCGCTGCGAGCGAGCAGTGCGGAGATGACGAAGCGCATGTCGCCGGGTTGATTGTCCAGATCGGACTCGTCGGGTCCGCCCGGAGCGTGGGCGCTCTCGAGCGGAAAGACCGGAGCCGCGACAACGTAACCGGCGCGAGTCCAGGCGTCGAGCAAGCGAGAGTATGGGCTGGGCGTGACCGCGAAGCCATGGCCGAAGACGATCAGCGGGTAAGGGCCGCCGCCGCTCGTGGCGCGAGTGCTCCCGCGGACATTGGCCCGCTGCTGCGGAAACCGCACGATCGTGGTCAGCCGCCTAGGGCCGCTCGCGCCCCCCGGCAAACGTAGCTGACGCGAACGATCGACTAGGTCCAGGATGCGGAGACCGACCGAAATGGACGGTTGGGGCGGCCGCTTGGCGGATTGGCGTGCCGACGCGGGCCCGGCAACGACCCCGGTCGGTCGTGGCGGCGCCGGGGGTGTGCCGCGCGAAGCTCTCGCCCTCAGCGCCGCTCCGCCGCGGCCCGAAGCGGAGGATCGACCGCCGTCCCGCTCAAGCAACGCGAATGCGACCCCCGCAACCGCTACGAGCACCAGCGCGACGATCGCCCGGCGCCGTCGCCTGACCGCACGCCTGCGCTCCGCCCGCTCGCGCCTGGGTCTACTTGCCATCTACCGCTGATACACGGCGAAGAAATCGCGATCGTCGGGCGTCAGGTAGCGCGTCGGCGCCCGGGCCATTGTCGACAGCAGGTTGGACGGACGAAGGGCGCCCGCTGCGCGGTAGCTGATGAAGCTAGTCCAGTAGGAGTTGATGTCGAGCTCCATAGCCCGTACGGCTCCGGCCCGGATCAGGATCGCAGCCAGGCTGCCCACGGTCTGCTTATCGGACGCCGCATACAACAGGTTGCCGCGGCGATCGACGCCCACTCCGGAGCGCCACACCCGGATCGCGTTGCCGAGCGTCGCACCCCATTGCGGTCCATCGCTCAAGTTTGGGTTGGGGCGGGAGTGATCGACGATCAACGGCAGATTCTGGCGCGCAAAACTCACGCCCGCGGGAACAGTGGCGCCGCCGCGCCAGGACTGGATGTCGATCCGTCCGCTGCGATAGCCGACGAGCGTGGCGACGCCGTCCTGCATCGGCGCGTAGGTGTGGCCGTGGAGCGCGAATCCCCCACGCGCATCGGAGATCTTGAAGCCGCTATTGAACGTCGCCAGCAGCCGATGGCGGGCTCTCTGAGGCACGGTGGCCGTTCCTCTGGGGATTGGAACCGACGGCTCGCGGCGGCCTGGATATAGCAACACAGCCGTCTTCTTGGCGTCGATCCAGGCCACCCCCGCGACGAGTCGTGGGTAGTTCGGATCGGTGCGATAGGTGGTGAGCAGCACCGGACTATTGCGAGGCGAGATCGCCCGCGTTGCGCGCCACACGCCTTCGCCGGGCAGCGCCGGGCGGATCACGGAGCGGATCCGCGCCGGCCTGTAGGCGGGACGTGCGCGGGGTGGCGCTAGTAGGCCTGTAGCGGGCGCGGCCGCACTCACGCCGACCTGCGGCAGGGCTTTCAGCGTGGGGCCGCCCTTGCTCGGTGCGGTCATTGAGTAATACAGAGCTTCGGCACTCGAGATCAAGCCGGCCCCCCCGTGATCGCGGATCCACTCCACGGTCAGGATGCCGACGCTCGAGTTCGACGGCTGAGTCACGCTCTGCACGTAGGACACGAGCACCGGTATCAGCGCGAGCAGCGACGCCACGGCCGCGACTCGACGCAAACGGCGCCATCCTCGGGACGACGGCGGCCGATCGCGCCGTTGGCTTCGTGAAGCTGACGCAACCACGGAGTCGGCCTGATCTACGGACACCGCCATCATGTTAGGTCCATGCGCGCACGCATGAGTGCATTCTCACGACTCTGCTTTCTGTATCAGTCAGCTTGTGGCAGTCTGTTCGGGTCCCCGACGGCACTTTGTCTGCTACTCATGCCGCACTCTCGCTGAGCAAGGAGCCTCCATCAGTTCGCTCGAATCCACCGCGCCCGTCCCGAACGCGTTGCCTCCGATCGGTTCACTGGCCGACAGCGACGTCGTCGCCTCCGGTGCGCTTCCGGGAGCCGGTCATGGGCGCCGAGCTGCAGCCGTTGGCGCGCTGCTCCGATCCTGCCGCCCGAGGCAGTGGGTTAAGAACCTGCTGGTGGGCGCCGCTCCAGCTGCCGCTGGTGTGCTGTTCCAGCCGGGAGTGCTCTACCGCGTGGCATTGGCGTTTGCCGCGTTCTGTCTGCTCTCCAGTGCCACCTACCTGCTCAACGACGTGCGGGACCGCGGCGAGGATCGCTTGCATCCGATCAAGCGCTTTCGTCCTGTTGCCGCCGGCGAGTTATCCCCGCGTGCCGCGTTGCGCGCCGCGGTGGTGATCGGAGCTGCGGGCTTGCTTCTGGCCGGCGTCGTGCGGCCGGCGCTGGGCCTGATTGGGGTGATCTACCTACTGGTCACCGGCTGCTACTCGTTGTGGTGGCGGCACGTAGCGGGTGCGGACATCCTCGCGGTGGCGAGCGGATTTGTGCTGCGCGGGTTGGCTGGCGGCGCAGCGGTCGACGTGCCGGTCTCGCGCTGGTTCGTGCTGGTCACCTCCGCGGGCGCGCTGTTCGTCGTGGCGGGCAAGCGCTACGCCGAGCTCAGAGCAAGCGGCAGCGCCCGGGCGACGCGCGAGACGCTGCGGCGATACTCAGAGCGCCAGCTTGCCGCCGCGCTGTGGCTGGCGGCCCTGGTATCGCTGGCGGCATACTGCATGTGGGCGATCCGACGCACCGAACACGGCCCGGTGCCGTGGAACGAGCTCACGGTGCTCCCGTTCACGCTCTGGCTCGGACGCTACGCCGGATTACTCCGCGGCGGCCGCGGGGAGGCTCCGGAGGCGCTCGTGCTGGGCGATCGCGTGCTTCTGCTGCTATCCGCGGCCTGGATCGCCCTGTTCGCATGCGGCGTCTATGTCGGTCGCTGAAGCGCTCCGCTCCCAGCCGCGTCAGCTCTGTGGATGGGGGCGCACAGACCCGAGCGGCGCGTCGGTGATCACGCTGCACCGCACGACGGACGTCGCACCCACACTTGCTGCCGGTCTCGAGCACACCGGTGGCCTGATCGCGCGAGGTGCGGGCAGGAGCTACGGCGACGCTGCGCAGAACGCCGGGGGCTGGGTGCTCGAGATGACGGCCCTGAACAGGATCATAGATCTCGATCGCGTTGCGGGGACGATTCGCGTCGAGGCGGGGGCGACAGTCGCACAGCTGCTGCGGCGTGCTGCGCGCGACGGATTCACACTGCCCGTGCTTCCGGGCACGCGCCACGTGACGGTCGGCGGCGCAATCGCGGCCGACGTCCACGGCAAGAACCACGTTCGGGACGGAAGCCTCGCGCGGCATCTCGTGTCGTTCGCGCTCTGCACCCCAGCGGGCGAGATGATCCTCGTCGACCCGGAAGGCGAGCCCGCACTGTTCGCCGCGACGGTGGGCGGAATGGGCCTGACTGGGGTGGTGACGGAGGCCACGCTCCGCCTCGAGCGGCTCGCCTCACCCTGGATGCAAGTCGACACCGACCGCACGCGCGACCTCGATCAGACGATGTCGCTGATGGCCGATGACGCCGGCCATCGCTACCAGGTGGCGTGGGTTGACCTGCTGGCTCCCGGACGTCGACTGGGCCGCTCGGTCGTGAGTCGGGCTGACCACGCCGCGTGCGGCGAGCACCCGGCGCCCGAGCTCGAACGCCATGCCCGGCTCAACCTGCCTTCGTCGCTGCCGTCCGGTCTTTTGACGTTGAGACGAATGCGCGCGTTCAACGCCTTGCGCTGGAGACTTGCCCGCGAGCGCGACCGTGGCCGTCGCGTGGGCATCGGAGCTCACTTCTTTCCGCTTGACGCGCTGGGGGACTGGAACCGGCTCTATGGCCCGAGCGGCCTGGTGCAGTACCAGTTCGCTGTTCCGCCCGGCGGCGGCCACGTCATCGGAGAGGTGGTGCGGCGACTCCGTGCTCGACGCTTCCCCGCGGCGCTTGCGACCCTGAAGCGACTCGGATCGCCGTCCGCAGGGCTGCTCTCGTTTCCGATCGAAGGCTGGACGCTCGCCGTCGACTTGCCCGCGGATCTGCTGGGGCTCCGCTCCGCGCTCGCCGAGTTTGACGAGCTGGTCGCCGAGGCGGGGGGGCGCGTGTACCTGGCGAAGGACGGCTGCCTCCGCCGTGATCTGCTCCGCGCGATGTACCCAAAACTCGGCCAGCTGGAAGCGCTGCGTGCCCAGGTTGACCCGAAGGGTTTGCTGCGGTCGGATCTCGCCCGGCGGCTCGGCCTGTCATGACGGTGTGTCGACGGGTACTGGTGCTCGGCGGAGGCTCGGAGATCGCCTGTGCGATCGTCGCGGCGCTCTGCGAGCGCGAACCCTGCGAGGTCTTGTTGGCTGGCCCGCGGATCGAAACGCTCGACCGTGCCGCGGCCCAGCTCGCGGGCGCCGCCCCGACCTCGATCCAAACAATGGAGCTCGATGCCCGGGACCTCGGCTCACACGGAGGACTCATTGCCGAGGCGTTCGCTCGTCTGGGTACGGTGGACGTTGTCATCCTCGCGGCCGGTGTGCTGGGCGCGCGGGGCGGCCTTCCGGAGGACATCGGGGAGGCGGTCGAGCTGCTCGAGGTCAACCTGACTGGTGCCGGCTCATTGCTGCTCCACGGTGCTGAGCGCCTGCGCGCCCAGGCACGCGGGACGCTGGTCGTGCTGTCCTCGGTGGCGGCCGAGCGCCCGCGCCGGAGTAATGCTGTCTACGGGGCTTCGAAGGCTGGGCTCGATGCCCTCGCGCAGGCGATCGGCGACGACCTGCACCCCGATGGAGTCCGCACGCTCGTGGTTCGCCCTGGTTTCGTGCACACGCGGATGACCCGGGGCCTGGCCGCCGCGCCGTTTTCGATCGCACCGGAAGCGGTTGCACGTGCGACGCTTCGCGGCTTGGACGCCGGGAGCCACACGATCTGGGTGCCCCCGACCCTGCGATGGGTGATGCTCGCTCTGCGCCTGCTTCCGCGCTCGATCTTCAGGCGGCTGTCGCTGTGACGCGCGAGCCTGGCGACGCGGAGATGCTGCGGCTTTCGGGCCGCCGCTCTGCACTGACCGCCGCTCGCCGCCGCCGCAGGGCGCGGGCCGGCGAGCTGCTGCTGGGCGCGATCGTTGCCGTGGCGTTGGTGCTGGTGGGACCGGCGCTGGCGATCGTGGCACTTGTCGCCCTAGTTGCCCTCCTCGCGTGCGTGATTTCGTTGGCAGTCGAGCGGCTGAGAGGCCGCCGGCTGGGATCGCGCCCTGCGGGTGAGCGGCGGCGATATTGAGGTTTGCGCTCCACGCCGCTGACCAGCGCGCGAGGCCTACATCGCCGGGCTCGCCGGCGCGATTCAGATCGAGGATCCGTCCGATCCACGCGTCGTCAGCCCGACGCTGGTGACGACTACCTGATCGCGCTCGCACGCGACGCGCGCGCGGACTGTTCGACGCGCGCGCGGATGTTCGACCCGCGCGCGGACAGGATCGCCTCCGGCCACGGCCACCTGACACAGCTCGTCAACCCGACCCCCCGATACTCGAACTGCGGCAGTGATCGAGCAGCTGACGTCAGCTGCTGCCGTGGCGGACATGGCGGTCGCCGCATCCCGGTGGGACGCGGCGACCGCACACGTGAGTGCCTTGCAGCGCCCACTTTGGGGCTAGTTCTGCCCTACTGCTGGGTGTCGGCGTTCGGGTTGCCCGGCTCATCGGCGTGTCCGCCGGGGCCGTCGCTCGCGGTTGCCGATTCGCTGGTGCTGGACTCCTTGGACGAGGACGCGTTGTCGGCAGTGTCTCCGGCCGTCGCCTTGTCTGTGCTGCTGGCAGTGGCGGTGGTGTCCGGGGTGCTCTGATCGCCGCTCTGGACGTTGTCGCCGTCCGGGGCGCTGGGTGTCTCGGACGCCGCAACTGGGGCCTGCGCCGTGGTGGCCGGTGCTGGCGCCTTGGTGGGGGTGCTTGAGGCGGCGCCGGCGAGAGCGGATCCTCCCAGGGCGAGCGCGGCGATACCTGCAGTCGCGCCGAAGCCAATCTTGAGTCGCTTGAACATGCTGTTGCTCCTTTGTGGTGGTTTGACCATGCCCGGGGCAAGTTAGGCAGCGCACATGAGATCAGGATGAAGGTTGGCTCCCGGACGACCGCTCAGTTCGGACCGGAAGCGTCAGCCACACATCGGCCCCACCGGGTCGATTTGCGGCCTGTGCCGTGCCGGAGTGTGCGGCGGCTATCGCCGCGACGATCGACAGGCCGAGGCCCGTGCCGTTGCTTGAGCGACTGTTGTCCTCACGCGCGAAACGCCTGAAGGCCTCGGGTAGGAAACCTGGGGCAAACCCTGGCCCCTGGTCGCTGACGTGTAGCTCGAAACTTCCGCTGCCGCCAGCTACCCAGAGCGTGATGTCACCCGAGGAGTAAGTAAGCGCGTTCTCGATCAGGTTGCCGAGCGCCTGCTCGATACGGGGACCGTCCGCATCGAAGCTCACGTCGTTGGCGCCTGAAACCAGGATCGTTTGGCTTGACTCGTGCGCGCGTTTGGCGAAGCGATCGCGGACTCGCTTGAGCAGCTCGCTGCTGCTTTGGCGCGACTTCGCAAGCTGCAGCTCACCCTGCTCGCCGCGCGCGATGACCAGGAGGCCGTCAGCCAACCGTGTCAGGCGCTCGGTTTCCTCAGCCGCTGAGCGGATTGTGCTCTCGAGGGTCTCTTGCGTCCGCGGCCCGCGCAGTGCGAGATCGAATTCCATCTTCAGGATCGCCAGCGGCGTGCGCAGTTCATGACTCGCATCCATCACGAACGTTCGCTCGTGACGCAGGGCGCCCTCGAGCCGTTCGAGCATCAGGTTGAGCGTCCCTCCCAACCGCGCAACTTCATCTCCGGTGGGTGGCAGAGGAAGCCGCGGTCCTGGCTCTGCGGCGGTGATTTGCTCGGCTCGTCTGCGCATCAACTCAATCGGTCGCAGCGCGCCGGCTATCGCCAGATACCCGGCGAGGGCGGAGAGAACCAGTGCGCCGGCGCCGCCGATCAGAAGCAGGGCCTCGAGATCGCGAAGCGCCGCATCGCGCTCGTCCAGCGACCTGCCGACCACGACAATGAGGTTCTGCCCCTGAGCGCGCACGGGTATCGCGAACAGACGAACGTCCCCCGGGAGCCCAGCCACTGAGGTTCGCTCGAGAAACCTGCCGGTGGGCCGAATCCTTGGCAGATCAGCGGGCTTCAGAGCGGCGGTGGTCCCGGCGAGCGGACTTGCATCAAAGATCCTCCCGCGAGGATCAAGGACTTGGGCGAATCCTTGGGTGCGGTTGTTCAACCCGGTGGGCCCGGCCTGGCGCAAGCCGGAGTCAGCCTGGCGCACCAGCGCGATTACATCACCAGCCCGAGAACGCAGATTCTGGTCTATCCCGTGGTCCATCTCTGCAGCAAACCGCAGATCAAGAAACAACCCAGTGCCAAACAGCACGGCGGCGAGTACGACGGCAAAAACCAGGCTCACCCGCAGCCGGATGGACATCCGGCGAACCACACGGCTGATCATCGTGCGGCCCGCGGCTGCGAGGACGGATCCGCGGCATCCGGACGGAGAAGATAGCCCGCGCCCCTCACGGTCACGAGGCTCCTTGTGCCGAACGGCCGGTCTATCTTGCGTCGAAGGTAGCGCACGTAGACGTCGATCACGTTCGAGCGGTTCTCATACGCATAGTCCCAGGCAGCCTCGAGCAGCTGCAGCCGACTCAACACGTCACCCGGACGCCGCATGAACGCCTGCAGAAGGGCGAACTCCTTGGTGGTCAGCACGATCTCGGCCTCCTGCCGCCACACCCGCCGCGACGCTGGGTCAAGACGAAGCGTGCCGACCTCCATGATCGCGGGTCGCTCGACTGGACCGCGCCGCGCGAGCGCCCGCAACCGCGCGAGCAGCTCATCGAACGAGAACGGCTTGGTCAGATAATCATCAGCCCCGCCATCGAGCCCCAGAACGCGGTCGCGAATCGAATCGCGCGCGGTCAGCATCAACACCGGAGCCCAGACTCCGTCGCGCCGCAGCCGGCTGCATGTCGCAAACCCGTCGATCCCCGGAAGCATCACATCCAGCACGATCGCGTCGAACTGCGTCGCGCCAGCCATCCACAACGCGTCCTCGCCCCGGCCCGCCACGTCCACGACGATCCCCTCAGAGCGCAAGCCGCGCTTCAGCAGCGCCGCGAGCTTCAACTCATCCTCAACGACCAACACTCTCATCCGAGCAGTCTCAAGCACCTAGATGAGCGGAAGATGAGCGTGGCTTCTCTCTATTCGGTGGGCGGCTGGAGGAGAAGGTGGTCGCGGTGCCCGGTGACTTCCCATATCTCGCTCGCGAGATGCCGAAATTTGGTCGTGAACGGGAGCGATCGTGCGCCATGGTTACCGTTCTTCGGGGGCGCCGGGCTCCGCGCCGAATGCCGACCGGCGGGACACTCCGACAGCTCGGATGCCCGTCGCTCGAACGCTGGTCCTCGCTGGCGAGCGCGGAGCAACTTGTCAGCCACTTCGACGCTCTGGCTGTGGGCTGAAGCGAGGTGTGGGAGAGTGCGATCAATGTCTGACATGTGGAACGGCGTCGCCCCCGCGTGGGAGCGCAATGCCACCTTCGTGGACGAACACTTGGCCGCGGCGACCGATGCCCTGCTCGACCTGGTGAAGGTCGCGCCGGGTGCCGCCGTGCTCGACCTTGCGACGGGTCCTGGGGGCGCTGGGCTTGCAGCGGCCAAACGTGTGGGGCCATCAGGGATGGTGGTCCTTGCCGATGTCGCGTCCGAGATGGTGGCTGTGGCGGCCCGTCGCGCCGCCGGCTACCCAACGGTCACCACCGCGGTGTGCGATCAGAGCGCAATCCAGGCGGCAGACGCAAGCTTTGATGCGGTGATCAGCCGCCACGGCCTGATGTTCGCCCCGGACCCGGCAGCGGCGGTACAAGAGGCCGCGCGCGTGCTCCGCACCGACGGTCGCTACGGGGCAATGACGTGGGACGCGCGCGAGAGCAACCCGTGGCTTGGACTGATCCTCGATTCGGTAGGCGAGCAGTTCGGCGTTCCGTTTCCACCGGCCGGGATCGCTGGGCCATTTTCACTCAGCGACGCGGGTTCGCTGGTGGAAAGCCTTGAGCGGGGCGGGTTGAAAGACGTCGAGGTGCAAGCTGTGGCGACGCCGATGGCGGCCGCCTCGTTAGCTGCGTGGTGGGAGCGCGTGCCGCAGCTCGCCGGCCCGCTCGCAGTGGCGCTGGAGGGTATGGAGCCAGAGATCCGGGACGCGATTCGCCAGCGTGCACTCGACGCTGCGGCCGCCGTGGCACGCGCTTCGGGCGACGAGATCATCCTGGACGGCTCGGTTCTCATCGCCGCCGGCACCCGGCCCGCTTAGTCCCCTGGACAACCGCCGCCCTACGCCGTGAAATGCAGCTCTCCGCCGGGACGGTTGCCGTCGCCGTCCTGCGCGTTCTGCGGCAGCACATCGACGGACGCCCCTGCGGCGGCCGGCGCCTCGAACGTGCCGCCGGCCGTCGGCGTGCCGTCCACGACCTGGCCGTTGATCAGAAGCCTCACGCTGCCGTTGGCGGCGGTCGCTGGTCGGTAGGTCAGATCCGCGGTGGCGTCGGGCGCCGGATCGCCAACGTTCTCATGCACGGCAGCCGGCGGGTACGCGAGGACGATCGCGACCTTACCGGCCGGCGCGGGAACGCGAACGGCCCTGAGTGCGGAGGACGAGACCAGCGTGAAGGCGCCGGACGTCAGGCTATATCCGTTGGCCGTGATCTCGAACCTGTAGGTGCCGGGCGGCGTGCCGAGCGGCGGCTCCCACAAGGCCGTGTAGACGTTGTTGGCATCGGTCGACCAGCGGATGTCGAGGCCCAGATCACTGTCGGCCGCCTGCCAGGCCGGATCCGCAGCGACGTGCGAGGCAACGCCTGCTTCATGCGCGACGAAAGCGCCCGCCACGACCGCGCGGTGTGCGCGGCGGCGTGCCGCGCGGCGACGCTTCTCGCGTCGTAGTCGCTTGGTGCACGGGTGATACGTGCGGCGCAGCGTGTAGCGGCCGCGGGTCGTCGTGACAACAATCCGCACGTGCGCGATCTGGCGCGGGAGCCTGCGGAGGTCGACCCGCACACGGCGATGGCTGCCACGCAATGGGCGCGAGCGATGCCTGTTGACGATCACGATGACGCTGCGCCCCTGAACCCCTGGCGCCCGGGCCCGGAGGTGGACGACGAGGACGCGCCGTCCGCTGCAACTGGAGGACCGGATCGCCGCCGGAGGGCTGGCCGGCTGGCTCGCGGCCTGCACGAGCCGGCTGATCGTCACGAACGGCCTGTCGAGCGGGCGGTCCTCGCCGTTTGGCCCGCCGTGCCAGGAGAACGTCGCATGTCCCAGCACCGCCACCCCGGCCGCTGGCTGGGCGCTCACACTGGCAGTGGCTGCCCCCTTGGCGAACGGGGCCGCAGCGACGCTCACGCCGTTGCGGGGGTCAAGCGGATAGGCGGCCGGCGCGGGCGTCCCGGCAACGACGTCGTGCGCGAGTTCGGCGAGTGTCGACTCGAGCAGATCCGAGCTTGCGCGCCCATAGATCGTCGAAGCGCCCTCGTAGTGCTGCGCGTCGAACTCCTCGGGCGTCGTGAAGTAGGAGGCATACTCGTTTGCGAGTCCCGAGATGACGACACGATTGATGCCTGCGCCGATCGTCGCGAGCGCAACCGCGCTGCGTGTGCGCCGCCCCATTTCGACCGTCATCTCGCCGGGGATCGAGACGATCATGTGATCGGCCACACGCAGGGCCATCATCGGCACCGCGGGAGGCCCGGCGATCGGCAGGACGCTCTTGATCTCGTCCCCAAACGGGCCGCCCGTGCTGAACGGCAGGTGGTCGCCCTCGAACTGGATCCGTGTGATGTCGAACAGCGGACCGCGGCCCTCCTCCGAACCCGTGATCTGCGGTAGGCCGAACTGCGACTGCGTCGCGACGGCTCCGTCCGGCGTCGACTGACCGCACCAGCAGGTGCGAGTCCAGCGCCAGTCGAGTGTCGGCGCCGAGCTCATGTTCTGCCCGGCCGACTTCCAGGCGTCGAGGAACGCCTTGGACTCGACCTGACCGACGTACTCGGCCGCCGCAGGACCCCAGCGGACGAGGCCAGCAGTTTGATCCCCCTCGTCGCTATTCCCATAGGCGTCGATCACGTCCTGGCTCGCTGGGACGTGCCCGGAGGCGCGGATCGCCGCCTCAGTCAACTGCATCGCCGGTCCGTGGTGGTCCTCGTTGTAGTACGAGAATTGAAATCTGTTCACGGTGCCGTGGTTGGCGAATGTCGACCACATGCCCACGGGCACATCGACGCCGCCGATCGACTTGTCAACACGTAGGACGTTCACGTCCGGGTCGATCGTGTCGGGATAGCCGCCAGGATCCTCGGAGACCTTGCCGACACCGTAGGCATCATGGATGCCGAAGTCAGCGAGATGCGCCTCGAGCGAGCGATTCTGGGTCAGCCCCAAAAGCTGCGTGTAGCCCCAGCCGGCGGTGCCGGGTCCGAGGTCAGCGTTGGCGCGGCGGATCGCCAGCGCAAGCTGGCGCACCTCGAAGGCGTAGAGCTGCGGGTCCATGGTGCCGGTGAGGTTGAAGCTAGTCGGTGTGCTCGTGCTCGGAGCGACGCTGTTGTAGCTCGTGTAGTTGTAGAAGCCGGTCGGCGCGGCGTGGGTGTGAGACGCGGAATCGATGACGTTCTGCTCCGAGAACCCGATATCGCCGTCGAGGGCAGCGGCGTCGGCCATCATGCCGCCGGCGATACCGTTCAAATCCTCAGCGACCAGCGCGACCTTGCGGCCGCCTTCCTGCAATACGATCACCCGGGCCCAGAGTCGCGTGTGCTGGCCGATCACGCGCCCGTCCGAGCGCACCCAACCCATCATGAAATAGCCGAGCGGCGGCGTGATGTCGGCGCGTCCGACACCGACGTCGAGCGACGATGTCGCTGCCTGAGCGGCCGGCGCATGCAGCGCGGGCGTCAGCACCCCGAGAGCGACCGCGACGAGCAACGAGGCCGAGGTCGGAAGGCGGCAAAGCAACCGCAGCCCTGCCGCGCTCGCGCACCTGCCCTCAGTCATCGCTCTCGACCAAAACACAACGCTCCGCTCCGGGCGAGGACTCCTGCGCGTGCTCGCGCACGAAGCCACCGCCTCCGCAGGCGATCTCACGCATTCCGCATGCTTGTGGAGAGCCCCCGGCCGGCGTGATCAGATGAGACCACGACCACAGGCATCGAGATCAACCGGCATCAATCAGCGGCGGGCGATGCGAGGGCCCTTGCCGCTGTCAGCAGCCCGGCGTCCAGATACGCCGCGGTCCCCCCCCGTATGACTGTGGCCATGTCCAACTTTGCGGCGTTCCTTGTTCCGTCAACGAGCCCTGCGCGCCGCGCAAACCTCAGGGCCGGACAATGCCTACGCCACGTTGCCCCAGCTACCGACTCGCGGCTTGAGCTGAACTTCACGAGGTCCTAGCCGGCGCCCTGATCATCCCTGGATGACAAGCGCAGACGGCGACAAACGTGAACGTGCTGGGCGGGCTGGCTGGGTCGGCGCGGTGTTTCCCCCGCTGCGCACGCGCACCTGTTGCCCCGGGTGAAGCATCCGGAGATCCTTCCCTGGGTTGAGCTGATTGATCTGCGGAATGCTCACTGACGTTCGTGAAGCGATTTCCGACAGGGTTTGGCCGGCTCTTACGATCCAGTAATGGTGACCTGAGGTCGGAGCGACCTTGGTCTGGCTCTGTGCGGCCGGGCGGCCGGCCGAGTTGACAAGGACTATCC
>JBPCQX010000154.1:0-8918 GCA_050997675.1 Solirubrobacteraceae bacterium | reverse complement strand
GCGAGTCGCCCGCGTTACGCATCATCGACGTGCTCGCGCAGCGCGGCGCGGTGATCTCCTACCACGACCCGTTCGTCACGGCGCTGCCCGAGCTCGATCTCGAGAGCTCGCCGCTCGACGAGCTCCTAGACGCCGACGCGATCGTGCTCGTCACCGCCCACGCCGGCATCGATTACGGAGCGATCGCGCAATCTGCGCGGCTGTTCGTAGATCTCCGCGGCAAGACCCGCGGGGCGCGGGTGGACGACCTGGTCCGGCTCTGAAGGGCCGTCGCGTGCCGTGCCGGGGGCGTTCGGCACACCGCTGGCGGCGGCGTAGAATCAGCCCCGCCGTACCCGGGCGCGTAGCTCAGTGGGAGAGCGCTCGCTTCACACGCGAGAGGTCGCTGGTTCGAGCCCAGCCGTGCCCATCGAGAAAGCCCCGCAAAAGCGGGGTTTTCTTTTGGCTATCAGCGGGCGATGGTTCGCGATTAGTGAACGGGAATGGTGAATGACGGCCCTCGAGCTGATCATGGGCCAGGGGAGGAGTCGCCGATCACCCGTATCAGCGGGCCGAAATTGCCGCCCTGCATCGAGTGAGCGCTCGCAGTTGCGCGAGAGGCCGCGCAGCAGTCTCGCGCGGTCCTCGTCCCAGGTAGTGCGTCTCTCAGGCTCGAAGTCCCGCCCGACCACCAACTCGTCACGGGCCGGCACGCCGAGACCGGTTTCGTCCGGAGCTACCCGGGCTGGTAGCCGAGGCTGGTGTACGCACGCTGGCGCTTTGCAAACATGCGCCGTAGGACCGGGACTTCGTGATCGACGTAGTCGATAATCCGGACTTCGTGCTTGGCGTGGTGGTGGCGGTGAAGGCGTCCTGCGTACTGGGTCATCGTCCCCTTCCAGGCGATCGGCATGGCGAGCATGAGGGTGTCGAGCCGCGGGTCGTCGAAGCCCTCGCCGATATAGCGGCCGGTGGCGAGGACAACCCGCGGGCCTTCTGAGGTGAGGAGCGCCTCGGCGCGTCGGCGGGCCCGCGCGCCGAGGCTGCCGTGGAGCACGGCAACTCGGTCGGTTCGCGCCTCCAAGACGGCCGCGATCGCGGCGAGATGTTCGCGGCGCTCGGTTAGCACGAGCGGATAGCGATCTTCGGCCAGCTCGCCGAGGACATCGTTCGCGATCCGGGCTGTGCGGTCTTGATCGTCCGCGACCGCGCTGAGTATCTCCTGGATTCCTGGCTCGGTCGGCAGCCGAGCAGGGTCGAACCGGGTGCGCCGCTCGAGCAACACTCGGCGAGTGGCAGTCTCGATCTGCGAGGAGTGAGTGAGGGTGTGACGGACCGGGCCGCATTGCATCGTGACGATCGGGTGATGCCCGTCTCGCCGCTGCGGTGTGGCGGTCAAGCCGGTGATATAGCGCGCCGGGATCTCGCGAAGCAGGCGCTCGACCGACACCGCCGAGACGTGGTGGCACTCATCGACGATCACGTGGCCGTACCGGGAGAGGTCGACGCTTTCGCGGCGAACGAGCGACTGAATCATCGCGACGTCAACGCGACTCGCGCTGGGTGGCTCCTCGGCTGGTCCGATCGTGCCGGGTTCGATGCCGAGAAACTGGGTCAAGCGGGCGATCCACTGCTCCAACAGCGGCCGGCGATGTACCAGCACGAGCGTCGACCGAGCGCGCCGGGCGATCAACGTGGCGCCCATCACGGTCTTGCCGGCACCGGGTGGCGCCACCAGCACGCCTATGTCGTGCATGGCCAACGCATCGACCGCCGCGTGCTGAGGCGCGGTCAGCGTCCCAGTGAACGCAACAGAGATCGCGTCACCATCGGCGCGGTCGTCACGGACCCTGACGCCGAGCCCTGCACCAGCGAGTTCCTCCTCGACCCGGCCAAGACAGCCTCGCGGGAGCAGCAGGTGGTCGGCTATCTCCTCATGGCAGGCGATCACGCGTGGCGTCTTGTGGGTCGAGAGCCGGGATCGCTCTCGTTCAAAAAATTCCGGGTTGGCGAACGCTGCCGTGCGGCGCAGCCTGTCTCGGAGCCCCGCGGGGAGCCGTGCGCAGCCGACCTCGACCCGGCCGGCCAGCCGCAACTCGACATCGGGGGCGCCCGGCGCAGGAGCGACAATGCGGCGCGCTCGCGACCGCAACGACTTGTCGCGCCACGGCGTCAAGCCGAGCGAGCCGCCCGCACGCTCGGCCTCGGTTGCCAGTGCCTCGACCTGCTCACCGTCGATCCGGCGCGCCTCAGCGAGGTACGCCCATTGATCCTCGAAGGGCTCAAGGTCGTCATCCAGGAAGACCGTGCACCCGACCGACCGCCGCGCATGCTGAAACGGCAGCGCGATCAGGTTGCCAAAGCCGCCCGTTGGCATCGTGTCCTGATTGGGGAACAGCCGGTCGTACGAGTCCATCGAGATCGCTCGGCCACTCATCGCGCGGGTCAGCAGCGACGAGCCAAGAGCGCGCGCCGAGCGCGCGGGCACCGGCGTCGAGAACAGCACCCAAAGATGCGCCCCACGCCCCGAGCGCGAGCGCTCCACCAGCACCGGCACATCCAGATCCCGCGCTGCGTCGCGCAGCGCACCCACGTCATCGGGCCACGTCGGGCCGTCGAGGTCGATCGCCACCAGCCAACACGTCTCGTCCGCGAGCAACGGGTAGATCCCAGCCGTTTGGCGGCCCTCCAGATGCAGACGCGCCTCGGCCGGCGCAAACGGGACGAACCGCCGCTGCGAGCACACGGCACACTTCACCTTCGGCTTGAAACACAGCCCCGGTTCCCACTCGTTCGAGCACTTCGGCGCCCACCCCGATCTGCCCGCCGTCCGCGTGCTCTCCCACCGCGTGGCAAAGACATCCGGACGGCCGCGGAACAGCGACGCGAACAATGCCACGCGACCCGCGGCCGTCGTGATATCCGGACCTCCCCGATCGCGCTCCAACGCCGCGATCGTCTTGCGCAACGCCGCCCGCTCATCGTCCAGCTCGGTCAGCCGAGCACGAGCGCTGGCGAGATCAATCGTTCCAGTCGCGGTCACGTCCTGAATCGTCGCGCAGCCTCCGGACCACAACCTGTGGGCCAACGCAGGACAAGCGTCGAACGACAACATCACGAGAACTACGATGTTGGTGATGGCGACCGTGCTTGAGCTTGATGTGCTTGACGTGAACCGGCGGCTGTCGGAGTTGGCCGCGGAGGTGGACCGGCTACAGAAGGCGGCCGAGGGGCTTCGCGAGGCCTCGGCGGCGACCGAGAAAACGACCGTCTCGCCATCGGTACCGCTCGACGCACCGCATCCAAGCGCATCCGAGACGCAGACATCGGCCGGATGACGATGCCGTTCCCGTCGGTGGACGGTCCGGCGTCCTGGCTATCGTGGCGCCGCGATGGAGCGAGTCACGTTTGGCGGAGCGACGCTCGTCGTCTATGACATCGACGACGGGACGGAGCTCAATCTATACCGGGTCGTTCGAGGCGACCGCGCCCAAGCCGTCGAGTTCCTCGACTCGTTCCGCTCTCATTACGAGCTCGGCGCGCCTCCTCGACGACACGAGCGACGCTCCACGATCATCCACATGGGTCTCTCGACCTACCGCTCGGCCCCTCAGGCGGTCGGCACGGCACGACGCTTCCCACGAATCGGCTCGCACGTCGCGCAGCTACGACTCGTGCCGGACGAGGGCTTCAACTTCGCGGACACCGGCCACCCGGGTCACGTCACGGTCTGGGGAGATCCATTCAGCCTTGCGAGGAGCGTCATCGATATTCAGATTGTTGACCGCTAATCTGAACGTGGTCATGTACTTCGTGATACTCGACAGCACCGGCAACCTTGTCGAATCCTTCGACGATGAAACCGTCGCACGCGCGACGCTGTCGCGCATCGTCCACGATGAGCCCGAAGCGGCTGATCACGTCGCCCTGATCACCTATGACGAGGACGGAATGCCTGTCGGCGACGCGATCACGATCTCCGCATCGAGCGCCGCCGCCCGCTAACACTCCGTCGTGACCGTCGCGTAGCTTCCTCTGTCTCGTCCGGAAGAACTCCCAGGGCTCCGATCTGGGCTCCGAGGGCACCCATGAGCCAGGAGTTCGCAGCCGTGGCCAGAATCGAGTTCCCGCGCCGGGCGAGCGTGCAGGCGGTCAGCAGGCCCGCGTTCGTGTAGCGACATCCGTCCGGGGCGTTGACCGTGCGCGGCCGTTTCGCCAGGTTATAGTCCGCTGCGTGGTCATGGACTGCTTGGTCGGAGGGTGAGGATCCTTGGCTGCGGAGGCGGGCCAGCGGTTGGCGGCGGTGCTTGGCGGGCTGGACGTGCCCGGCTCGTTCAGCGCCCGGAGGGCAGCGCCACCTGACGATTTGAGCATTGACGTCAGGGGTGTCGGGCGCCTGCGCTTCCCTGTGCCCGGCGACCAGGCGAGACAGCTGTGCGAGATCGCCCGCCCGGCGCGCTACGGGCGGGGGGCGCAGACACTGCTCGACCGCCGGGTGCGCGACACCTGGGAGATCCCGCGGAGCCGGGTGAAGATCGACAAGCGGCGGTGGAGCAGGACGCTGGTGCCCGTCCTGGACGCCCTGCGCAAGGATCTTGGCCTGCCCTTGGGATGCCGGCTCGAGGCCGAGTTGCACTCGATGCTCGTGTACGCGCGGGGACAGTTCTTTCTCCCGCACCAGGACTCCGAGAAGCACGACGAGATGGTCGGCTCGCTCGTCGTGACCCTGCCGGGCCCGTTCACAGGCGGCACCCTCGTCATCGAGCACGACGGCCAGCGGGCCACCTACCGCGGCTCGAAGACGGCGCTGTCGTTCGTGGCGTTCTACACCGACTGCCGCCACGAGGTGAAGCCTGTCAGGTCGGGGCATCGGATCGCGCTGACCTACAACCTGCTGCTGCGCCAGAACAGCACCAAGCCGGCAACGCTCGACGCGCCCCCAGAGACGGTCGAGGAGCTTGCGCATCTACTTGAGGAGCACTTCGCCACGCCGCAGTCCCGGTGGCGCGGGGACCGCGCGGCCGGCGAACCTCCGAGCCGGCTCGTCTACCTGCTCGACCATGAGTACACCGAGCGAGGCCTGGAGTGGGTGCGACTGAAGGGCCGCGACGCCTGGCGGGTCGCGCTGCTCCGAGAAGCCGCCCGACGCGCCGGCTGCGGCGCCGTGCTGGCGCTCGCGAAGGTACACGAGACCTGGACCACCAACCCGTCCGAGTTCGACGATCCTCGGTACGGGCGTCGCCGCTACGGCGCCTGGAACGACTGGGACGACGATGACGGCGATGAGCCCGACGACGAACATGACCTCGACGAGCTGATCGAGCAGAACGTCGAACTCGAGTACTGGATGAACCCATCGGGGGCACCCAAGGCGACACCCATTTCGCTGTCCGTCCCGGACTGTGAGGTCTGCGCCACCACGCCCTCGGTCAAGCTCGAGCCCTACGCCTCGGAGTACGAAGGGTACATGGGCAATTACGGCAACACGCTCGATCGCTGGTACCGGCGCGGTGCCATGCTCCTGTGGCCCAAGACGAAGGCCTTCGCCGTTCGGGCCGAGGCCGAGCCGGGCTGGGCCCTCACCTCGATCTCGAGGCGCGTTCGCGCGGGGGAGCTCGCCGCGGCCCGCGAAATGGCGGCGTCGCTCGCACCGTTCTGGAACGTCGCCGCTCGTACCGTTCAACCCTCTGGCTTCGTGACCGCGTCGCTGCGGGTCGCCGTCGGTGTCGACGATCCGGGATTGGCGAGGATGCTGCTCCAGCCGCTCCAAACCGAGGCGCTGGGACGCGCCCACGCCGCCGCGCTGGCTGCGCTCGTCGAGCGCTACGACGAGGGGTTCCTGGCCGGACTGCTCGACACCTGGTCGGCTCACCAGAGCCGGTGGGGCGCTCCCCAGACGAAGCGCACAGACTGGGTGGTCTCGCTGCCACGACTGTGCGACGCGCTCGTCACCCGCGGCCCGAGCGGCGCGACCGCCGCCCTCGTCCTCGCGCAGGACACCGCTCGCCACCTGATCGCGGCCGTCACCCGGGCACTCGCCGTACAGGCACCCAGCCGCCGGCAGCAGGCGCTCGGGGAGCTCTCACAGCCCCTTGCCGCAGTCCTCCATAGCGCCGCCCTGATCGGCGCCACGGATCTCCCCGGCGAGGTGGTCGGCTTCTGTCAAGCGCAGCGCGATGAGCTCGTCCCCGGCCTCGTGCAGGTGCTCCGCGCCGCCACAGGGTTGGCGCCCGAACTGCGTCACGCCGCCGGCCTCGACGTCCTCGCCGGCCACTGCGCCGGCCGGCTCGCCCTCCGCCTCGCGCGCCCGCAACGCGGCGATCGTGACTGGTCGATACAGCCGCCCGGCGGATGCGGCTGTGAGCTGTGCGGCGTGTTCTCCGGGTTCCTCTCCGACCCAACAGCCCAGACGCTCGAGTGGCCGCTCGCCCAACAGCGCCGCCGGCACGTCCACGCGACGATCGACACTGCCGAGCTACCCGTAAGGCACCAGACCCGGCGGCGCGGCAGACCCTACACGCTCGTGTTGACCAAGACCGAGGCGCTGTTCGAGACCGAGAGGCAAGAACGCGCTCGCGACCAGGCCGACGCCGACTGGCTTGCCACCGCCAGGGACCTCGATAGCCAAGGTCCCGGCCGGGGGCAACAACGGCGATGATCCGACTGCCAGCACCCGGCCTCCCCCAGCTGGCCTTGTGACGAGACGGCTACCGCTCGCCTCGGGCGATCTCGAGAAGACCAGACGCGCGACAGTTGCGGCCTGGTGTCACCCGCGCGCATCTACGCAACCTCAGCCCAGGCGAACAAGCGCGCCCCATCAGGCGACCTGAACGCCGGCAACACGCCGCAAGGCGCCGAAACCCGTACGCCAGCCGCCGCCATCACTCTTCTCGATCGCCAGGCCCGCTTCCGTCAAGCGCTTCAACGCCATCACAACAGCTCCGACCGGCAGCCCCGTTCGGCGCGACACCCCATGGGCCGTGACGTGACGGATGCTGATCGTGCCTTCGCGGCGCTCCGGCAGGCCGGTACCGGTCACCGCCACTACCTCCGCGAACACCCGAAGCGCGTCCTCCTCGGCCAGCGCCCGCAGCATCGCATCGCCATCGCTCTCGACCACGCACGTACTTCTACCGTAGGCAGCGGTCGGAGGAAAGCCCTGGTAGTTCCTGGAGGGCGCCGAAACAAATCCGCGATCTCGCTGATGATGAGCACGTGTCGGGCGTCGCGTACGTCACGCCGTGCGTCCACGCGGGTGTCGCCCCCGCGGACGTCATCTGCTGCATCGCCTTTATGAGTGCACGCCCAGCGCGAGGACCACCACGACGCGATCGCGCTGCTGGCTCGAGTACACCCAGGCGGCGTCGAGCTTGCGAAGTCTCTGCGCCCGCTGCTCGGAATAGAGGCTTGCGCCGGATACGGCCAGCCGCCGTCCGGTTGCTGGCGATGACGCAACGCGCCCGACGGGACGCCGAACCTCTCGTTCACGAGGCCCGCGACGGCCGGACGCGACGCTGACCGCGGCGAGCGTCCACACATCCAGTTCGAAGCGCGTCCCGGAATAGTGAATCATTCACTAAACCCAGCCCTATCAGGGGGTAAGCACAGAGAGCAGCCAGATGCAAATTGCCGCAATTAGCAGGGTAAACGCCATCCGATCCCTCGCTTCACACGCGAGAGGTCGCTGGTTCGAGCCCAGCCGTGCCCATCGAGGAAAGCCCTTGTAATTCGGGGCTTTTCGCGTGTGTGGAGGGAGTTTGAGGTCATCTCGGGGGGTTGATTCTGCTTCCGTGGACCACTTCCGTGGACCAGGGGCAGTTTGACGGGCCGCCTGGAGCGTTATTTCGCGCTTTCAGCGGTTTGGTGGGACGTCTTCTCGGAGAGCTCGGCTGGAACGCCGGATACGCCGAGATCGGACCTTGCGAGCAGCTCCTCGAACGCTCGCTTGGCCTGCGGGCGGCTGACGCGCTTCTGCACCTGCGCGTAGATCTCGAGGGTCGTCTTCGAGTCCTCGTGACCGACCTGGTCCATCACGTAGTGCAGCGGCGCACCGGCCTCGAGCATCAGGCTAATGTAGTCCGCCGCAGGGTGTGGGGGACCACGCGCGGCAGCGGAGCCTGGCCGCGGTCGTCTCGCCGTTCGTTGGCCCTGGTGACTACTCGCGAGAGGATCGTGCGGACGTTGTCCTTGTTGCGCGGCTTCCCGCTTGCCGTGGCGAACACGAACCCGTCGAGGCGGACCTCGCCGCACTCGTGTCTGGTGTCCGCAGTGGTGGCGTCATGCGGAGGCCGTCGCGCGCCTGGAGTCGCTGTGGCGCGCGTGGGAGCACCTGCGCCACGACGCCGCGCCTGGCTTGTCGGTCTGGTTTCGCGACCACGCCGACCACCACCTGACGATCCTGCTCCACGCCCGACGGCCCGTTCAAAGGCTGCGACGGCCACCACTCCGACCGGCCCCTTGACGAGCTACCGCACGACGCGCCGCCCGAAGGCATGTTCGAGCCCGACCCGATCCCCGATACGACGATTACTGGCGCGCGTGCGAGCGGCCCGGCAGCGGCCCGGAACGCTGGACGACCTCGTGAGCACACGATCCGCCGCAGCCGATGACCCAGCAGCGGCAGGTCGCCGGCGCGCTGGGCGTGGTGATCGCCGCGCTGCTGGTGTTGGGGTTACCGTTGATGATCCTGCTGCTGCTCGACCCTAATGGCTCGAAGGCGGCGTGCGGCGGCACGCCGGCCGGGCCGGGTCCGACCAGTGTGCCGGGGATCCCGAGCAACCTGCTGCCGATCTTCGAGGGCGCCGGCCAGCAGTCCCAGCTCGGCAGCGACGGCTGGGCGTATCTCGCCGCGCTGAACTACGCCGAGTCCACGTTCGGCACCTCGCAGCTACCGGGCGTGCACTCGGGGTCCAACTCGGCCGGGGCGGCCGGCCCGATGC
>JBPCQX010000019.1:0-3833 GCA_050997675.1 Solirubrobacteraceae bacterium | reverse complement strand
TCGCTGAGGACTTCACTCCGGCCGGGATCGCGCAGACGCGCAAGGAGTTCAAGGCCGTAGCCGCGGCCATCCACGTGTTCCGCGCCACGCCGCCCGCCCTCCCTACCTGTCCGACGGTCCTGCTCTCTGCTTCCCGGCCCTTGAGGCGCCGGCAAAATCAGCACCTCATCGCCGAGCACCAGCGACGATACGTCGAGACGCTGCCCGATGGGCGATTCGAGGAGATCGAGTCGAGTCACTTCATCCAGGCTGAGCAGCCGGGGCTCGTCGCCGACCGGGTCCGAGACCTCCTTGACCGGGCCAACGGGCCCGGTCCGCTTGTCGGCTTGACGCCGCCCCCCACCCAGCACCAGGCGGCAGCGACGAGGCTGACCGACCTCTAATGGGATCCGAAATGGTGCAAACCCGGCTCGGACTGCTGGCGTGGCGAGCGTCCGGTCAAGGCCCGACGCTGGTCTTCTTCGCCGGCGCGCTCGCGAATCACGATCTGTGGCGTGACGTCGTCCGCTCGCTCGAGGACCGCTATCGCTGCATCACGATCGACCTCCCGCTGGGAGCGCATCCTTGGCCGCTGTCCGCGGGCGCAGACCGATCGGCCGCCTCGCTGGCTCGGTTGCTGCTGGACTGCCTCGAACTACTCGACGTGGAAGATGCGACGGTCGTCGCCAACGACACGGCCGGTGGACTGCTCCTGCTGTCGCTGACTACTGGTCATCCCGCTCTCGGGCGAGTGGGCCGTCTCGTCCTGACGAATTGTGATAGCTACGGCCAGTTCCCACCGGATGCGCTCAAGAAGGCGGCGGCGTTGTGTCGCAAGCTTCCGCGACTCGCGCGCGCACTGATTCGGTTACAGCTTCGATCGTCGATCGCTCGGCGCAAGCTCGTTGCCACCGTCGCCGCGAGCGGACTGGATCACGAGCGTGCAGAATCGTTCTTCGGGCCAGCACGACGCGATCAACAGGTGGCCGACGATCTCGTCGCTGCCCAGGCTGGTTTCCGGCCGCAACTTCTGATCGATGCCGCCGAGGCGATTCCGCGGTTTGACCAGCCGGTTCTGCTGATCTGGGGCGAGTCGTGCGACTTCTTCCCGATCACAGACGCGCAACGACTCGCGTCAGAGTTCCCCTTCGCCACGCTGGTCTCGGTTCCCGGAGCCAAGACGTGGGTGCCCATTGACAATCCGGTCGCGGTGACCGACGCCATCGTGAACTTCGTACCGACGTCAGCGCCATGACGGCGTCCGACGCCTGGTCGCAGGTAGATACCGTCGCTAGTCGGGCCGTCTGGCACTCGCCCGCGGGCTCGGCACCGGCAGCTGCTCATTCGTTGCGAGAGCCTGCCGGGGGGGCGGGCAGCTTGTGATTCCCGCATCCGTCCGAAGGCGGCAGGGGCGGTGTTTGTTCGTAGGATGCTCGGTCGTGGCAGCGCTACTACGACGCGTTCGGCGAGCTGGCCGATCGGGATGACGTCCGTCGACCGATCACTCATGGGGGCGTAATGGGCGACCATCTCATCGTGCTTCACTCTGCGGTCCGGGCCTGCGCGGGCTACAGCCGCCACGACGCCCCCTCGATCCTGTTGGACGGCTCTTCGATGGCGCGCGATACGGAGCACGGTCGCGCGGTCACCGCGCAGCTGACGCGCCGCCACGGGACGCTCGAGGAAGCGATCGCGGCGGGGGTCTTCGCGCTCGGAACCGCGGGGTTGTCCAAGGGCATCCGCCGCCAGGCGCGCGCGGCGTGCGAGGACTACTTCTACCACCGGCTCAGCTTGACGCCGAGCTACGAGTTGGGCGGACGGGAAGAGATCGCGGAAGGGCTCGAGCTGATGCCCGACCCGATGTACCGCGCACTGGAGGACATCGTCGAACTCGTCGTGGACGGCGACTACGAGGAGCTCCGCATCGTGTCTCGCAATCGGCTCGGAGTCGAGGACCTGCGCCGTCGCGTCGAGGACGACTGCCCCGAGTCGCTGGTGCTGCCGCCGCGCGAGATCTACCGGGTCGAGGCGATCGCCAAGTCCGACGAGCCGGACGTGTCGGGCTGGGCCTACTTCCTCGAGCTGTGGACCGAGTCCGGCCCGGCGCGCCTGCACATCGAGGGCGAGCTCGAGGAGTCGGGCGCGCGCTTCACGGCGACGCTCGACGACATCGTGCCGTGATCCGGCGCCTTCCGGCACCGCTTTCGCGCTCGTCGAGTCCGTGATAGACGGCTCGTCGGACTGATGCTCGCCAAGGCGCGCAGATTCCCTCCAGAGGCGCGACTCAGACCGCACCTCTCCCTGGCAAGCTTCACGTCGCTTCCGAGGAGCATCGAGCTTGGCCGGGCCAGCGTGTGAGGGCTGGAGGGGCGCCGCGCCCGGATCGCCCGCAGGCCTGTTAACGCGGAAAGCCCACCCGCAGGTGGACTCTCGGCCATCAGAAGATCAGGCGGCTTACGCGGGAAGGGGACATTCAGTTGAAGGTCTCGCCCTCTGGTTGCCCTCGCTGTCTGACTCTGTCAGCGTAGCGCGCCCACCTCCGAGCGCCGCTCCGGCTCGCCCTACGGGCTTCGCCTCCGCAACGCCAATGCGACCGACAAGGGGGGTCAATATCCAAGCGGCGCAGGTGATCCCGATTTCAACCGTCCGTGACAGCCCGCTTCGTCGCCACGCAGCAATCCTGCGGCGGTGGCGGCGGTCGGCGCCGCCGCTCGCAAGTCTCGGGACGATGCTCGCCGCTTCCCCGGTGCCTGGAATTCTCTCCGGCGACGGATGAGTGGTTAGGTTCCTCTGTGCGGCCAGATACCGACACGAGAAGCAGTAGCCGTCCGCACAGGGAGCCGGATGGTGCGGCGCGGCTGCGCATGGACGCCTCCGTGCCTGGGCGACATGCTTCCCGCCAGCCGTTCGACGTGCTGATCGGAACATGGGGTCGCTGACGTGGTGCGTTGGTGCGCGATCATTTGAGATGAGCGCGATCACCCACCTCATCGCCGGTGTTCCGGTGTCCGATCTCGACGCCAGCATCGATTGGTACACACGGTTCTTCGGACGCGCGCCGGACATGCGCGCCGGGGAAGAGATCCTCTGGGATATCGACGAGCACGCCACGCTTTTCATCGAGCCGAACTCGGCGCAGGCGGGCGCGGGTCGGATCACTCTTCTCGTCGCCGGGCTCGACGCGCTCCTGGAGCACCTCGCCGCCCAGCGCATCGCGCACGAACCGATCGAGACCTACTCGAACGGCATGCGCCACGTGAAGGTCCCCGATCCGGATGGCAACGCGATCGCGTTCGCCGAGTTGCCCGACGCCGCGAGCGCGTGACCCCGACTGGCCGGAGCCGGGCGTGGTCATAGACGCCCTGACCCCGCCCGGTGTGCGCCCGATCTCAGGGCGCCAAGGCACTGACCGCCGAGTCAGGTGCACCATCGCGCGGGCTCCTCGGATCCACCTCGCCGCCCAGGACCGCGGACGTCCGCCCCGCGCGGGTCCAGGCCTCCTCGCTCCATCTGCACCGTCACAGCGGGCGTCGGCGGTTCGCGGGGACGGGACCGGCAGGTAGGCTCGCCGCACCGCAACGAGGACCGTCTGCTGACGGCCGACGACCGCAGCCCTGCCGAGCCCGCGCCCGCGCCCGCGCGCCACCGGCATTTCCTCCCCTCCCCTGCCCTAGGCCCGTCTTGAAGAAGAGCGCGCGTTGCGCCGGGTCGCAACGCTGGTTGCACAGGAGCATGCGCCGGAGTTGGTGCTGACCGTGGTCGCCGAAGAGGTGGCGCGTCACCTCGAGGCCGATGCGGCACTGATCGCGCGCGACGACGGTCCCGAGCGTGCGACCGTCGTCGCCGACTGGAGC
>JBPCQX010000095.1:0-8956 GCA_050997675.1 Solirubrobacteraceae bacterium | reverse complement strand
GGGTGTCGACGCTCCAGCCGACCAGCTCGAGCTCCAGCTCATCGGCGAGCGCGCGCGTGTCGTCAGTCACAACACCCCAAGGGGTGCGCCACTGGGTGGGGCGCACGCCAACGGCATCGAGGTCGTCGAGCGCGGCGTATGTATCGCGCCGCAGCGCGTCGGCGGTGAGCTCGGAGTGGCGCAGATGGCCGCTGCCGTGCAGCCCAACAGCGTGGCCGCGCCCGAGCACCTCCTCGACAAGCTGACCGCGAGCGCGTGCGGCCGGCCCCAGCATGAAGAATGTGGCGCGAGTCTTGCCGAGCGCCCTCAGCACCCGCGGCGTCCACTTGGAGTCCGGACCATCGTCGAACGTCAGCAACATCACGGCGAATTCTGTACCCATGCCGGCAAGCGCGAAACTCGCGGCTCAGCGCTGACGCGGGTCGGCCGCCTCGAGGTACCAGTGCCGCGTCACGCCGCTCAGCCAGCCGCGCTCCTGATCCTCACGGGGGCTCAGCACGAAGCGGCTGATCGTGCGCTGGCCGCCCTCGTGGTCGCCGTACAGCAGATCGACGGTCAAGCTCTCGCCGTCAGCCAGCGCAGAAGTCACCGCCCGGCGGTAGGGATCGTCGTCCTCGCGCACCGCTCCCTGCCAGAAGCCGGTGTCGCCCGAGGGTACATAGAGGTCGCGTTGCAGCGGGCGGAAGTCGTCCACCTCGGTGTGCTCGGTGGTTTGGGGGTGGCCTTCGGTGACGTGCCAGCCGTGCAGCACGGCCAGGCCCGATCCGACGTTCCGCAGCGGGATCACCATGTACAGCGAGCCGTCGGACTCGAGCACCGCGGCGCCGCCGCCATCGGGAATCTCGACCGTCTGGCCGTCGCCGAACCGCACGTCTTCGGTGATCTGGTCGGGGCGAGCCGCGGCAAGCACGGGGCGCAGCCCAATCAGCAGTGAACGCTCGGCGATGCGTGCCGAGCGCTGGCCGGAGCGCACCGACGCGAACGTAGCCGCGCCAAGCACCAGCGTGCCGCCGGCAGTTGCCAGGTTTGCGATCGTCGAAATGTTGGACACCGGATCGGCCAAGCTTACCCAGCGCCGAGCGGGCCGCCCCTTGCCAACTCGCGCGGCCCACTCGGCCGACCACTCCTCGCACCGCAACTTGTTATAGGTTGGTTAATCCATCGAGGAGAGGGGTCGGGTATGTCGTCGAGCAGCAATCGCCTCGTCGCATTGGCAGTCGCAGTCGGCGCGGCGGCCCTGCCGACCGGAGCGACGGCGACCGATTACGCCGGCACTGCTCTGAACATCATCCCCTCCGGCCAGTACGGCGCCGTTCCCGTGCCGGCGGGAGCCGACACACAGGCGCGCATGTACGACGGCCTGACGCCGCTTTTTAACCGCGTCACAACGGCGGACCTGTTCAAGTACTTCAAGCCTGAGACGCTCGGCAGCGCGGCGGGCCAGGGCCCCACGACGCCCGAGCCGGTTCCCTACCCGGGCGTGAGAATTGTGCGTGACGGCTTCAACGTGCCGCACATCTCGGCCGCGACGGATGCGGGTGCGACGTGGGCGACCGGCTGGGTCACGGCCGAGGACCGCTACCTGCTGCTCGAGCAAGCCCGTGGGCCGGCGCGGGTCGCGGCGGTTGATGCGCCGGGACTCGACGCGCTTGGGATCGTCTCATCGCTTGGCTCCTTCTCGCCGAGTTCGCAGGCAGAGTCGTTTGTCTCCCGTCAGACCAACGTCCTTCTGCATGCGGGGGCGAAGGGCCGGCTGCTGCTGCACGATATCGACACCTATCTGAGCGGCATCAACGCCTACTACGCGGCGTTTCATCCCGCGGCGAAACCATGGGCGCGCAACGACCTCTATGCGCTGAATGCGTTGCTGGCGCAGTTCGTCGGCACCGGCGGCGGCGACGAGGCTCGTCGCTCTCAGCTGCTAAACGGCCTGCAGGCGCGCCTCGGCAAGACCGGCGGCCTGAAGGTCTTCAACGACCTGCGTGAGCGCAACGATCCGGCAAGCTACAAGTCGCTCGACGGGAGGTTCCCCTACGGGCAGGTGCCCGCAAAGCGCACGGGCAACGTGGTGCTCGACAACAACTCGCTCGACACGAGCGCGGCTCAGGCCTCCCCCGCGCAGGCGCCGCTCGCGAGCAACGTGCTTTTTGCGAACGCGAGCCGCTCGGCGAGCGGCCATCCGCTGCTCGTCGGCGGCCCACAGATCGGCTACTACTATCCGGGCCTGACGCTCGAGATGGACGTCAAGTCGCCGCACATCAACTGGCGCGGGGCCACTTCAGCGCCGTTTCCGGGGTATCTGCTGATCGGCCGCGGACAGGATTTCGCAACCAGCCTCACCTCGTCTGATGGCGACGTCGTCGACCAGTACGCCGAGACGCTGTGCGGCAGCGACACGACCTACCGCTACAAGGGACGGTGCCGGACGATGGGCCGCTTCGACGCCGGCGAGATCGGCGCCACGAGCGCCGGCCCGGCGCACGAAGTGATCTTCCGCACGACTGTGCATGGTCCGGTGGTCGGCTACGCCACGAGTCGTGGGCGCCGGGTCGCGATCTCGAGCAAACGCTCCACGCGTGGGCGCGAGGTGCTGTTCCAGCTGACCTTCCAGGACTACAGCTACAACCGCGTGCATTCAGCGAAGACGTTCATCGCCGCGATGTCGCAGTCGCCACTGACCTTCAACGGCTTCTACGAGGACAACCGGAACGTGGCGGAGTACACGGCGGGCCGGTTGCCGATTCGGGCCAGGAACGTCGACCCGGGGCTGCCGACTAACGGCAGCGGAAAGTATGAGTGGCGCCGCTATCTGTCGCCGCGTGCGCACCCGCACGAGATCAATCCGAGCCGGGGCTACCTGGTCAACTGGAACAACGATTCGGCCAACGGCTTCCAGGCGGCGGACAACGAGTGGGGCTACGGGCCGATCCAGCGAGCGCAGCTGCTCGATCGCGGGATGCGAGTGCGTCGCAAGCACACGCTTGCCTCGGTCGCCTCGGCGATGAACCGGGCGGCGACGCAGGACGTACGGATCGTGCTGGTGTGGCCCACGATCGCCAGGATGCTGCGCCGCGCGCCGGCCCCGAACGCGCGCGACGCGCAGATGGTCGCGCAGCTGAACAACTGGCGTGCGAGCGGCAGCAGCCGCCTCGACGCCAACCTCGACGGCAAGATCGACGCTCCGGGCGCGGCGATTCTCGACACGGCCTGGCCGGGTCTCTCCGGGGCGGTGCTCTCGCCGGTCTTGGGAAGCGCGCTGCTGAAGCAGTTCGCGACGATCGTGCAGCCCTTCGACCTGCCGCCCGGCGGACAGTTCGGAGGCTGGCAGGGCTACGTCTACAAGGATCTCCGCACCGAGCTGGGCGACAGGGTCAGGGGGCGCTACAGCCGGCGTTACTGCGGGCACGGCAACGTTCATGCGTGCGCGGTCAGCCTGTGGGGGGCGATCGACGCGGCCGGCAACTCGCTGCAGGCAGCTCAGGGGCCCGACCCCGCCGCCTGGCGCGCCGACGCGACCCGCGAGCGGATCAAGTTCATCCCCGGGCTGCTGCCATACACGATGCGCTACACGAACCGCCCGACCGGCATCCAGCAGGTGATCACCTTCACGTCCCATCGGCCGCGTTGAGCGAGGCGCCCGAGCGGCGCTTAGAGGCGCGTCGCGCGCGCTCGGGAGTCTGGACGCCTAGCGCAGCGGCTACGAGTACGGCGATGTGCCGCTTGCGCTCGGCGAGGAACGCGTGATCGTCGGCGCTGAAGCCAAGGCCCGCGATCAGCGGCTCGTGCGAGAAGGACCACTCGCAGATGCCGAGGATGCTGATGAAGAAATGGCGGGCGTCAATGTCTGTGTGGCCGCCGCGCTCCAATAGCTCTGCGATCAGAGCCACCCCGTCGCGCAGGCTTTGGAGCTGCACCTCGCTCTTGTAGATGCGGCGCTCGCCGAGACTCTCGCGGTCGATCAGGCGCAAGAAGTTGCGGTCCTTGGCGAGCGTGTCGAGGTAGGTGGCCGTCGCCTCGATGATCCCCTCATCGGCCGACAGCTCGCTGCTCAGAGCGCGCACGGCGGTCATCTCCAGGCGGTCGCGGCGGGCGGCGATTGCCCGGTCGAGCACGGCCTGGTAGAGCTCCTCCTTGGAGCCGAAGAAATAGCCGGGTGTGCCCTGCGCCACGCCAGCACCGGCCGCAATTGCCTGCATGCTCGTCCCTTTGAGCCCCCGCTGAGCGAAGAGGTCCTCGGCGGAGTCGAGGATCAGCCGCCGGGAGCGCTCGGCGTCGCGTCGCACGGGCACCTGGGCGCCCTCGTGATGCTGGCCCATCGCCTTATGCTACCTTCCAACTGACTGTACGTGCAGTCAGTTGCCTTGGGCTGTGCGGCGCGGTTTCTGCCCCCGGCCCGCTGTCCGAGAAAAGGGGATCTCTGTTGCCTGCGGCCACGCCTCCGTCATCTGCCTTCGTCCGTCTCGCGCGCGCGTGCAACGCCCATCGGTGGCGCACCTTTGCGGTATGGCTGCTCGTGCTGGTCGTGATTCAGGTGGTCGCCTCCGGGGTTGGTACGAAGAAGATCCAGGCGTTCCGTCTCCCCGGCACGGAGAGCCAGCGGGCGTACGACCTGCTCGCCAAGCACTTCCCTGCCCAGAAGGGCGACCTCGACCTGTTCGTCTACCGCGCCACGACAGGCAGCCTGAAAGACGGGCCGGCGCGGACCGCGATCGAGACGACGCTGAGGACCGTAGCAGCGGACAAGGGCGTCGCGAGGGTGATCAGCCCCCTCTCCCCTGGCGGCAAATTGACGCCTGATGGACGCATCGGCATTGCATCGGTCGACTACAGCAAGACGACCAACGACCTCGCGCTGACGGATTTGAAGAACATCCAGCGGGATGCCTTCAAGGCCAGGGGGGCCTCACTTCAAGTCGAACATGGCGGCCCCGGCGCAGAGCTCGTGCGCTTCAGCAGCAGCCAGGGCCCATCCGAGGGTCTCGGCATCCTCGCTGCGGCAATCGTGCTGCTGATCACCTTTGGGTCGCTCGTGGCAATGGGCCTGCCCCTGCTGACGACGGTAATGTCGCTTGGGGTCTCGCTCGGCGTGATCACCCTGATCAGCCACCTGGTCGACACACCTGACTTCGCGACGCAGTTGGCGACGCTGATCGGACTTGGTGTCGGCGTTGACTACGCGCTGTTCGTGGTCACCCGCTTCCGGGCTGAGGTCCGGGCGGGTATGGCCAGGGACGAGGCGATCGAAGCTGCGATCAACACCGCTGGGCGGACCGTTGTATTCGCGGCGATCACCGTCGTGATCGCATTGCTGGGCCTCCTGCTGCTAGGCCTCAGCTTCATGCATGGCGTGGCTCTGGGCGCAGCAGCCACGGTACTTTCGACGATGTTTGCCGCCCTGACGCTGCTGCCTGCGCTGATCGGCGGTGCGGGCACCAAGATGGACGGGCTGACGCGCAAGCGCGCCGAGCGTCGCTTGGCACGACGGGCGGCCAAGCCGGAGGGGCTCGGATGGGAGCGCTGGTCGCGGGTGGTTCAGCGCCGCCCGTTCATTGCCGCAGGGATCTCGATCATTCTGCTGCTGGCGATCGCGCTGCCGGCGCTGCATATGCGGCTGGGCTCGAGCGACGCCGGAGTCGATCCGCCCGGCACGACCACGCGCAACGCCTACCAACTGATCGCCCAGGGCTTCGGACCGGGTACCAGCGGCCCGTTCCTGCTTGTCGTTGAACTGCGCCAGGCCGGCGATCGGGCAGCGGCGCAGCAGATCGCCGCGAGGCTGCGGGGCGACGCGGACTTCAGCTTCGTGGCTCCCCCGGCGCTGTCACCTGACGGGGCGCTGGCGACGGTCGACGCCTACCCGAAGGCCGCGCCGCAGGACGCCAGTACCAGCGACGCGCTCCGCCGCGTGCGCACGCAGATCGTGCCGGCACTCGAGCGCCAGACCCACGCGCGGATCGAGGTGGGCGGCTTCACCGCCGGCACCGAGGACTTCTCGCACGTCGTAGCTAGCAAGCTGCCGCTGTTCGTGGGGGTCGTGGTACTGCTCAGCGCACTGCTGCTGCTGGCTGTCTTTCGCTCCGTGATCATCCCAATCAAAGCAGCGGCGATGAACCTGCTTTCGATCGGCGCGGCGCTGGGCTTCATCACGCTGATCTTCCAGGATGGCCACGGCGCTGGACTGCTTGGGATCGGCACCGGTCCGATCGAGTCGTTCGTGCCGGTTCTGATGTTCGCGATCGTATTCGGCCTCAGCATGGACTATGAGGTGTTCCTGATCTCACGGGTGCACGAGGAATGGAGGCGCAGCCATGACGCATCCGAGGCCGTGGCTCGGGGACTGCAGTCCACCGGCAGAGTGATCACCGCGGCGGCGGCGATCATGGTCCTGGTCTTCGCGTCGTTCGCGCTCGGCGAAGATCGTGTGATCAAGCTGTTTGGACTTGGCCTGGCGAGCGCTGTGTTATTCGATGCGGTGATCATCCGCTGCCTGCTCGTTCCGGCGCTGATGGAGATCTTCGGCCGTCGGGCCTGGTGGCTTCCGCCCTGGCTCGAGCGGCGGCTGCCGCGCCTGGCGATCGAGGCACCGCGGCCGCATGCCGCGCCGCCCGCCCCGGATCCCGCGAGCGCAACCATCTGAGCAGCACCCCCTTCGGGCGCGGGGCGCGGGATCGGCTGATTCCGGGCTGGCCTCATGGTCCCGAATCGCTTCCCACGCTAAAGCTCTGGGCCCACCGCCGCCGATAACGAGGTAGAGCCTGGAGACATGGAAGAGACATCAAGCGTTGCCCGAGTGATAGCCGAGCGCTTTCACGTGCTGAGCCCGCTTGGCGGCGGGGGGATGATGCTCGGCCGGGACATGGAGACGGGTGCGACCGTCACGCTGAAGCCGTTTCCCGCGGCCACCGCCTCCGAGTCCGCACGTGCGGCGGCAATGCGTCACGCGGCGATCGGCGCACTCGAGGTCTCGACCGATGGCGAGCAGGTCTGGCTGATCCGCCCGTATGTGCGGGGGGTGGCCTTGACCGAGCGGCTGGACGAGTTCACCCTGGCATCCTGCGCGGTGCTTGCGCGGGGGCTGTTGGAAGCGCTCGGAGAACTCCACTCCCGTGGACTCACGCATCTCTCGGTCCACCCCGGCAATGTGCTCGTAAATCCGGACGGGCCGATCCGGAGCGCTGTGTTGGTCGATTCGGCGGCGGCGCTGATGCGCCCGACGCGCTCGATTCGCTTCGGTGCACCAGAGCAGACGGGCCTGCTCGAAGCTGACACCGGCACCTCGGCGGCGACTGACCTGTACGCCGTCGGCCTGATCCTCTACGAGGCGCTGACCGGAGTCGGTCCCCACGATGGAGGCGACGTCGGCGAGCTGCTGCGGCGTCGCCTGACCGACGATCCCGCGCCGCTTCGTGCCCAACGCCCGCAGATCCCGGCTGGCCTCGAGCGCGAGGTGCGGCGGCTGATCGCCCTGCGACCGGAGGACCGCCCGGCTAGTGCCGCCGAATCGCTCGAGGCCCTGCTTGGGGCCTTCAACCTCTCCGCAGGTCTGTCGGGTCGCGACGAGGAGCTCGAGAGCCTGCTGCGCCACGATCGGGGACTGCTGCTGCTGACTGGTCCGGCGGGGAGCGGCAAGACCCGCCTGCTTGAGGAGCTCGCGGCCAGGTCTGAGCGGTGGGTGCTGCGCGGATCTGCCCGGGAGATCCCGCGAGCGCCGCTGCTCGCACTCGATGGTCCTGCACGGGCGATTGCGGCTCGCGCGGCGAGAGAGCCGGGCTTCTCGAGCCAGGTCCGCGCGCTCGGCAGCTCTGCCTCGGTGATGCTGACCCCGCTGCGAGGCGAGTTTCCTCCATCGGGACGACCGGACAGCGCTGCTGTCGCGGCGCTGATCGCCGGTCTCGGCGAGCCCGTTGTGCTGGTCGTCGACGATTGCGAATGGGCTGATCAGGCGACGATCGACGCGCTACGAGCGCTGGTGGGAGCACCCGGGGTCAGCGTGATCGCTGCAGCCTGCGGGCTGCCGGAAGATCACGCGTTGATGCACGTTGGCGAGGCGGCGCACATCGAGCTCGGACGACTCGACGACGCTGCGATCGCTGCCATCGCCCCCGGTACTGAGCTGCTCGCGCAGGGCAATCCGGCGCGCGCCGCGATCGCACGGGATTGGCTGCGCCTGGCGGATGGACAGCCGGAGTTGACCGGAGACCTGCTCGCGCGCCGCCTCGAGCTGATCCAACCTGACCTGATGCGCACGCTGGCTGCGGCTGCCGTCCTGGGACGTCGCTTCGATCCCGAGGTGCTGCGCAGACTCGCGGGCGCGCACGCTCCTCGGGCGATGCGTGCGGCCGAGCGCGACGGCCTACTTGAAGGCGAGGCGTTCCGCGAAGGAATGCTGCACTCCGCGATCCTTCACTCATTGGGATCCGACGAGCGCGCGCGGCTGCACCGTCTCGCGGCGGCGGCCATGCGCGGGCGCACTTTCGAGCGTGCGGATCACATGTTGCGCGGCGGCGAGCGCAGCGTCGAAGTTGTCGAGCAGGCGCGCGCCGCGGGCGAGGCGGCCCGCGCGCGCGGCGCCCTGGATGTCGCTGAGCACTATCTCAGGGCCGCGCGCAAGCAGGTGCTTGACGTCGCCCCTCCACTGGCGCTGCCGGTGGTCGAAGCGCTGGCGACGGTGCTTGCAGCACGTGGCCGGCCTGACCTGGCCGCCGAGCAGCTCGAAGCCGCTTCACGGCTTGCTCACGATCCGGCCGCCGAGGCTCGAATTGCAGCTGCGCTCGCCCAGCTCAGCGCGGCGCCTGATCCGCCAGAGGTCTCGCGCCGCGGGAGGCGAGGGCGCGGGCTGATCAGGCGCGGGCCCCCCGGCGCGGCGGCGCCCGAGCTCCGCGGGACGGCGCCGCGAGCGGCGATTCAGCCGCCCGCCCGAAAGCCTGCCGGCCCTGCTTTCCAGCTCACCGGCGTG
>JBPCQX010000088.1:0-2716 GCA_050997675.1 Solirubrobacteraceae bacterium | reverse complement strand
CCGAGATCGACGGGCTGTCGGCAGGTTTGGCAGCGGCCGGTCCAGCACTTGAAGATCGGCTGCATCAGCAGCACGGCCTTCGGGAGTGTCAGGCCGGCCGCGGGTGAAAAGGGTTCAGTCGCTCGAGTGTGAGGAACCCGTGGGCGGCGGTCACCAGTGCGGTGTGGTGATACCACCCGAGCCAGGACCGGCCTTCGTAGTGATCTAGGCCGAGCTCGCCTTTGAGCTGCTTGTAGTCGAGCTCCACCTTCCAGCGCATCCGCGCGAGCCGCGCGAGTCGTTCGGGGTCGGTGTCGGCGGGCAGGTTGGAGATCCAGTAGTCGGCCGGCTCGTCGTGACCCTCGGGCCATTCGGCGATCAGCCATTCCTCGCGTGGGGGAACCTCGGCACCCTCGCGCCACCCGGGGTGTCGCCAGTCTCCGCGCCAGCCGTGTGCGGAGTGAACGCGCGCGAAGATGAACCTGGACGTGACCGGCTCGCCGTCGGGTCCGTCGCGGAACGTGACCAGCTGGGCGGCGTCTGCTCCGAGTCGGCCGATCAGCTCGCCGATCGGCTCTGACTTGCTGTCCGGGCGTGGCCGCCACGGTGCGCGACCGTCCTCACTCGTTCGGGGTGGCACCAGGAAGGAGGTGCCTTGCTGAAACACCTTTGTGTCGGGGCCAACCGACAGCACGTACTCGCAGCCGGCCTGATCGAGACGATCACGCAACCAAGTGTTCCCGCCATAGGCGTGGTCGCCCAGCACCGGCGCCTTCGCGACCTCCCAGCCAGCGGCGCGCTCCACCAGCTCGACCCCAAGCTCTGACTTGGTCTGAAACGCGACCCACTCAGGGATCTTCGCCTTGCGCCGCCGCTGCTGATCAGCACACCAATCCTCCGGCAGATACAACGCCCACCCCAACGGCACCGTCCCGCAGACTCCGATCGCGTGCACCGACACACCGATCTGACAGTTACCCCGCTTTCCCAACGTCCCCGAATACTGACGCTTGACACCCGGCGAGTCCTTCCCGTCCTTCGGAAACCCCGTGTCATCCAACAGCCACGCCTCGACACCGATCTCCGGCGCGACCCGCTCCGCTACCGCCTTTACGACCAGCGCCGGATCCCACGGGCTATCAGCCACGAACTGCTGCATCGACTGGTAATCAGCATCCCCACCGAGCCGCTCGACGATCGGCTCAAGCGACTTGCGAGCACCCTGCTCCAAAAGGCCGCGCAAAAATACAAGCCGCCGTTGACCCGCTGCACCGGCCGGTTCATCGCCGCGGCCAGCACCTCGCCCGCAAACGCCTCCAAACGCTCCTTCACCGCCACCGGCGCATCCGCATCCACCGCCATCACAGCCATGATGCCTCCTCGCGTCGACAGCCCCCAACGCGAGAAGAGTTCGCCGACCAGCGCTCAAACCCTACCCCGAAGCTAACAAAGCACTATTAATTGAGTCGGCTATGCACTTCGCTCCCCCGATCTCCCTTGAGCCCGGATCATGCGGCCGATTCACTGATGAGGGTCTTGTAGGGGTGCGGGTCGGTCGCGATCGCGCCCTCTAGCAACCGGTAGAGAGCAAGCCGCGGTGGTGGGATCGGCGGCGGTTGAAGCGGAAGGTGAACTCGTCGAGGTAGTAGTCGAGCTGGTCGTGGCTGACGGCGCCCTGGTGGGTGCCCAGCAGCCAGCGCTTGAGCAGGCTCGCGACGCGATGGACCTCGGGCATCGCGACGTGTGCGGGGTCCCCCGAGGCGGAGATGTTCGTGACGACGTGGCTGAAGCGGTAGCGGCCGATGTCGTTGTAGCCGCCCCACCCGTCGGTGTGGACCTCAGCCCCGCGCGCGACATGATCGAGCACGAACTCGGTCAGGGTCTCCGCAGACGCGTTCGGGATCCGTCGCATCCGCACGCGGCCGGGACCGCCGTCGTGGCGCTCGACGGCGATCAGGACCAGCGCCTTGCCATCTGCGCCGCGGCCGCGTTTACCCGGTTTCACGCCGCCCACCAGCGTTTCATCGACCTCGACCACGCCGTCAAGGAGATCCCGGCCGGGGCGAACCATCGCGCGGCGCAACTTGTGCAGCCAACTCCACGCGGTGCGGTAGCTGCCGAGCCCGAGGACGCGCTGCAGGCCGAGCGCGGACACGCCCTGCTTCTGATTGACGACGTACCAGACCGCCGCGAACCAGCTCACCAGCGGCGTCCGAGTACCGGCGAAGATCGTGCCCGCCGTGACCGACGTCTCAGACCGACAGGCCGCGCAGCGACGCAGGCCATCCGCCATCTGCCACCAGCCGCCGTCGGCCGTGCCGCAGGAGTGGCACACGAACCCCTCGCTCCACATCAACCGCTCCAGGAACAGCAGGCACGCCCAGTCGTCGGGGAACCACTCCAGCAGCTCATGCCGGTTGCGCGGGTAGTCACGCCCCGCCTCCGGATGGCGCTCGTTGGCCATTTCGCCAAGCTGACAGGAAAATACCCGTTCAGGCAGCCGCGGCCTCCAGGGTGACGTGGTGTCCGAGCGCTTCGAGTTGGGCGAGGAGTCGTTTGGTGATGCGTTCGGGGTCGCGTTGGCGGAAGTAGTCGCCGCCGAGGTCGGTTTAGAGCTCGCCGGTGGAGAGCATGTGCCAGCAGGCGATCAGGATGGAGTGTTTGACGGCACCGAGGGCTTTCTTGTGCCCGCGGCGGGGTCTGAGGCGGGCGTATTGGGCGGCGAGGTAGACGTCTT
>JBPCQX010000039.1:0-13442 GCA_050997675.1 Solirubrobacteraceae bacterium | reverse complement strand
CTCCAGGCCTGCTCGCTCATCTCACCACGGGCGCGCTTTCGCCTCGGGCATGATCGGAGAACAGGGCGACGAGGGCGTAGGGCGCAAACCAGACGATGTAGAAGTAGGACCAATAGGGCAGCGCCATCTCCGCCGCGATCAGCACCGCAGCTGCCAGGGCGGCGGCCTGAGTTGCGCTCTTCTTCCTTGGCACGAACGCCACCAGCACGGCTAACGCGATCACACCCGCTTCCCATGCGGCATGCGGCCACGTCAGCCAACTGAACTGACCCCAGACGCTGAACGGCGACGTGCGCTTCACTTGGAACAGGGCGCCGTCGAGGGTCTTTGCGAGTGAGGCGTGTGGTGCGAGCAGGAGCGCGAGAGCGCCCATCAGGGCGAGCGCCGCAGCTGCGGGCAGAAGACGCTTGAACTGCCGCTTGCCGTCAGCGAGGGCGAACAGCGGGATCAGTGCTCCTGGCGCGAGCTTGGCGGCGGTCGCCAGGACGATGCCTGCGAGGCGAAATGCGGGGCGTGCGAAGGTCAGCAGCGAGAGCAACAACAGGCAAGAGATGAGCGCGTCGTTGGTGTTCGAGGACAGCGCATAAAGCGCGTAGGGATAGCTCAACCACGCATAGGCGAGTCCGAGCCCGAGCAGGCGACCCTCGCGGCCGCCTCGCATCCGCCTGCCGAGCAGGAGCAAGCCAAGGGCGGTCAGCAGGTCGAAGAAGATCGCCGCAGCGTGGGCAGCCGGCGCTTGCGGCTCGGAGAAGCTGAGCCCCGCAAAGCGCCCGCGGCCCGCGGTGACCTGCGTGCTTGACGGCCAAACGGCGGCAAACGACGCGTAGGCGAGGTAGGTGACCGGCCCGTAGGCGTCTCCCCTCGCATAGGGCGAGTGCCCCTGGGCAAGCCTCGTCGCCGCAATTGCCGTCTTGCCGCCGACGTCGCTGATCGTCGAGTCTGCGAGGTTGAGCCCAACGCGGAAGCACACGAGGCACACGAGCGCGATGGCCAGCCAGAGGGGGCGCGCGTGCGGAATCAGGGCGCCCGATCCCCGCCTCGGCCTGACACCCGCTATCAGCAGCCTGACCAGTAGGTAGCCGAGCACCGGATAGACGAGCGGTACCGACAGCGCGATGTCCCCCCGGTTGAAAAACACCTGCGAGACGCTGAAGGCGAGCAGCGCGAGGAGATCGAGATGCAGCAGCCGCAGGGGGCGGCGGAAGTCGACGAACGGCGCGACGAAGAGCAGACAGAGCGGCAACCACACCCACAAGGCGTTGACGTGGCCCCCGAGAAATCCTGGCACGCCCCGCGCGATCTGCCAATCGAGCTGAACTCCCTCCCAGGCCGCCGTCACCGCTTCCGTGCGGTCCCTGATGCGCACCTCGGCGCGGCTCTTGGTCCCCTGGTAGTAGACAAGCTGCCACTCGTCGCGGCAGCTCGGCCAGAAACAGTCGCTGGCGACGCAGTTCGGCGTCTCCGGTGCGCAGACATACCCCTTGAGCTCCCCGTAGCGCTGCACGGCCCGCCTCACCGCACCGGTGCGCGCGGCGATCGCGATCGCCTGAGCGGTGCTCAGCCGATTCGGAGGGGGCCGCGTGAACGCCCCGGCATTCGGATCAGGCAAAGCGCTCGCCTGCGGTGGTGCGGCGGCTGCAAGCCCGAGCGCGAGCGCAACCGTGAGCGCGCTCACAACCAGCGCACTTCGACCTTGCCGATTCAATCGCGTCTCGAGACGCCCGTATGGTGCCGTCATGCTCGCTCCGGCGATAAGCGTATGCGTGGTCGGGGCGCGGCGCGATGCGCTCGACGCCTGCCTGCTCAGCCTGCTCGCCCAGGAGGACGCGCCGGAGGTCGAGCTGCTCGTATCGGTCGATCGCAGCTGCGAGGACGCCGTTGCCGCCGTGGCGCGGGCGCGATTTCCGCAGGCGCGGCTATGCGTCGCAACGGGGCTGCTGCCGGGCGCCTCGCGAAACGAGCTTCTCAGCTGTTGCCGTTCCTCGATGACGACGTAACAGTTCACCGCAGGCTCCTCAGGCGCCTCGTGGAGCTGGCCGCGGAGCATCCCGGGGTCGCCGTGTTCGGGGGTCCGAACGAGACGCCGCCGGCGAGCTCGAGCTTTCAGATGGTGCAGGGCGCAGTGCTGGCCTCGCTTGCCGGGTCGGGCCGGTCCGCCGCCGCTACGGCGGGCGCCACGCCGGTCCGACCGACGAGCAGTGGTTCATCCTCTGCAACCTTGCAGTTCGCCGCGCAGCGATGGTGCCGTTTCCCGAGGACCTGGCGTGCGCCGAGGAGAACGCGGTCCTGTGGGAGCTGCATCGCGACGGGCACCGATGCACTACGACCCGAAGCTGCTTGTGTTTCACGAGCGGCGGCCGACGCCACGATCGTTCGCCCGCCAAATGTTCAAGTACGGCCGCGGGCGCGGGGACTTGATGAGGCGCAACCCAGCGACCACACGCGCTGCCTACCTGGCGCCCGCACTGCTCCTGCTGTACCTGCTCATGCTGCCGGCGCTGCTCGTCTACGGCGGTGCGCTGTCGCTTATTCCGCTGCTCCTCTACGCGGGCTTGATCCTCGCGGGCGCGTCGCGGGCGCGAGGACGCTGCGCCGTGCGATCGCGGGCGCGTCGCGGGCGCGTCGCGGGCGCGTGCGAGGACGCGAGGACGCTGCGCCGTGCGATCAGAGCGCCGCTCGCCGCTGCGCTGACCGTCCTGCTCCACGTCAGCTACGGCGCGGGGGTGCTGCGCGGCGGGGTGGGCAGCACACCGCGGGCCCATGGCCGCCGCGACGGCAACGGCGGGTCCACGCAACCCGCGCGGTGGGAAGAGGATAGGTCGCCGCACGCGCATCCCCAGTCGCCCGTGGTTGTCGGCGATCAGCGGTGAGCACGCCCTTCCTCCCGCCCCGCACGAGCGCGAGGTCGTTTACCCGTGGCGTGCGGATGGCGGCTCGCGGCAGGCGGGACGAGCGGGGTCGTTTAAACGTGGGTGTGGATGGCGGCTCGCGGCCGGCGGGACGAGCGGGGTCGGGATGAGCTGTGATGCGCCCATGTTTCAAAGCGATCCTCCGGCGGGTACACCGGGTGCATGGGACTACTTGAACTTCTGATCATCATTCTCGTGCTGGCCGCGATCTTTGGCGGCGTTGCCGTGAGCCCGCTGCTTTTCATCCTGCTGATCGTCGTGCTGGTGATCATGTTCACCAGAGGCGGGTTTGGATACGGCGGACGCGGCAGACGCCTGTAGCACCTCGCACGCCACGGACGGCTTGGCCGTTAGCTGAGCAGGCGGAACGCGTCTGGGATGGCACCTCCGGGCCAGCCCGGTACTTCTCTGCTTCCTTTTTGCGTCCCACCGCCGAGGGGAGGCCGGAATGCGCGCGCTGCAGGTGACGACTGAGGGAGGCCCGGATGCGATCGTCCTGGCCGATCTCCCCGAGCCCGAGGCCGAGTTGGTGGTGGCGGTTCGCGCGGCCGGCGTGTCGTTCCCGGATCTGCTGATGACTCGCGGCGAGTACCAACTGCGCCAGGAGCTGCCGTTCACGCTTGGCTGGGAGGCCGCCGGGGACGTGATCCGCGCCCCGGTCGGGGCCGGGGTCGCCGTCGGTGATCGAGTGATCACGCTCAGCTTCGGAGCGCATGCAGAGCAGGTTGCCACTGTCGCTGAAGCGACGTTCGCGCTGCCCGAAGAGCTGAGTTACGAGGAGGGTGCCGCGCTTCCCCTGAACTATCTCACTGCACTTGCAGCGCTGGAGCGTCGTGGACGGATGAGGGCCGGGGAGACGGTCCTCATCCATGGCGGCGCCGGGGGTGTTGGCACTGCCTCGATCCAGGTTGCCAAGGCGTTGGGCGGCGAAGTGATTGCAGCCGTCTCAACGGAAGCCAAGGCGCAGGTCGCCCGGCGCGCGGGCGCGGACCACGTGGTCATCGGCGAGAACTTCAGAGAGCAGCTTCCCGGGCCCGTGAACCTGATCATCGATCCGGTTGGCGGCAGCGAGCGCTTCACGGAGAGCCTCCGCTCGCTCGCCAGCGAGGGGAGGCTCGTCGTCGTCGGCTTCACCGCGGGTGAGATTCCGCAGGTCAAGGTCAACCGCCTACTGCTGCGTAACGTCGACGTGTGTGGCTGCTCGATCGCCGTACTGACGTCAAATCCAACCGGCATCGCCGACGCCATCACGCGCCTTGGCGACCTGGTTCGCAGCGGCGCGGTGCGCCCGCTGGTGGGCTCCGTCCACCCCCTCGAGGAGGGTCGGGCCGCGTTGCGCGAACTGGCCGAGCGCCGCGCCACGGGCAAAGTCGTGCTCACGGTATAGCCGGGGCGCCGGGGCGCCCTGCCCAAGCCTAGAAGTCGCGTCTGCCCGCCATGCGCTCAGAGGTCTCGGGCCGCGTCAGTTGATAGACCGCCAACCGTTGGGGTCCCGGGCTCAGAATCTCCACGATCGGCCCGGGCGGAATCTCAAAACGAGCACCCGTCGCCGCGCCGCGTCGCTCCAACTCGACGATAGCCTGGTCGAGATCAGAGACACGATAGACATGCACGGGCTGATCACCCTGCAGGTGTCCCGCGAGAAGAACTGCCGGAGGATCCGCGCTTAGCCGGATCATCGCAACAGCGGTTCCGTAGGCCTCTATCGCGAAAACCACGTCGGCGCCCATCTCGTCCGTGAAATGCTTGAGGTCGCCCGCGACGTCGCGGCTGGGGAAGTAGACGAAGTCAAGGCAGTCAAACACCCTCCGTATGCTACGCCGGCTCGCGGACCGCCGCGTCGCGAGCGGGTCGCGAACCGGAGCGCGGGTACCCTGGGGCCGGTGCGAGTAGCGACCTGGAACGTCAACTCCCTCAAGCAGCGGCTACCGCGGCTGCTGCTTTGGCTGGATCAGCGTCAGCCCGACGTGGTTTGCCTGCAGGAAACCAAGCTCACCGATGACGCAGTTGCAGCGGTCGTCGGCGACGAGCTCACCAACCGCGGCTACGGTGTCGCCGTTGTCGGCGAGGCGGCGTGGAACGGCGTGGCGATCCTCTCTCGTGTCGGGCTCGACGCCGTCGCCGTGGGAGTGCCCGGCGCACCCGGCTTCCCGCATCCCGAGGCCCGCGCGGTCTCTGCGAGGTGCGGCGGAATTCGTGTGGTCTCGGTGTATGTACCCAACGGACGCGAGCCGGGCTCCGAGCATTACCGCTACAAGCTTGCCTGGCTGGCTTCGCTCAAGGAGATGGTTGCCACGGGCATGGACCCCACGATTTTGTGCGGCGACATGAACATCGCGCCGACCGACGCGGACGTGTTCGATCCGGAGGCCTACATTGGCCAGACGCACGTCACGGCGGCGGAGCGAGCGGCGCTGGCGGAGCTACAAAAGCTCGGCCTGCGTGACGTAGTTCGCGACCGCTGGCCGAACGAGCGCGTGTACACCTATTGGGACTACCGGGCCGGGATGTTCCACCAGGACCTTGGGATGCGGATTGATCTGGTGCTCGCCTCCGAGACCGTCGCCGACCGTGTTTGCGCGGCCTGGGTCGACCGCCAGGCTCGCAAAGGCCGCGGGCCAAGTGACCATGCGCCTGTGATCGTGGACCTCGACGAGGCGCCTGACGGGGACATCGGGCCGGTTGTGCCGCCGCCCTCGGCTCCGGCGTCTGGGCGCGGCTCCGTCAAGCTGCCCCAGTCGAGGTAACGGCGCAGCCGATCAGCGCGGCCGATCGCGATCGCGCGAGGGCTGCACGCGCTTGGGCTCACCCGGCATCTTCGGGTAGTCGGGTGGGTAGGGCATGTCGCCCTCCCCGTCTGCGGCATCGCTCTCGTACAGGTCCAGCAGCGGTTGCAGCGAATGGACGGCATCGTCGATCGCGGCGTGGAGATCGCCGACGGCGGCGAACCGGGCGGGCATCGTTGCGACCGTGAAGTCCTCGGGCGTAACCTCGGATAGCTCCTCCCAGGAAAGCGGCGCGGAGACCGGGGCGCCAGGCTTCGGCCGGACGCTGTACGCCGACGCGATCGTGCGATCGCGCGCGTTCTGGTTGTAGTCGATTAAGATCCGCTCGCTCCGCTCCTCCTTCCACCACTTTGTCTTCACCTGACCCGGGAGCCGGCGCTCGAGCTCCCGCCCGAGGGCGATCGCGGCGTGGCGCACGTCGGTGAAGGTCCAGTGCGGCTCGATCCGAACGTAGATGTGGACCCCCCGACCGCCGGAGGTCTTCGGGAAACCGACGTAGCCGAGCTCACCCAACAGCACGCGCGCCTCGCCGGCCACGCGCACCGCGTCGGCGAAGTCGGTGCCGGGCTGCGGATCGAGATCGATCCGCAGCTCGTCTGGATGGTCGACATCGTCGCCGCGCACTGGCCAGGGATGAAACGTGATCGTGCCCATCTGCGCCGCCCAGCCCACGACCGCCACCTCGGTCGGACAGATCTCATCCGCGTGGCGCCCCGAGGGGAACTGGATCCGCGCGGTCTGGACGTAGTCAGGAGCACCCCGCGGGACGCGCTTCTGGTAGAAGGCGTCGCCGCCGCCCTTCTCACGCGTCGACAGGACGATTCCCGGGTGCACGCCTTTCGGCCAACGCTCGAGCGTCGTCGGCCGCCGCTCCAGCGCGCGCATGATCCCCTCGCCGACGGCGAGGTAATACTCCACGATGTCGAGCTTGGTGACCGCGCCCGCCTGCTCCGTCGCCGGGAAGATCACGCGATCCGGGTTGGACACGCGCAGATCGCGCCCACCCGCATCGACGATCGTTGCCTCGGAGGAAGCCATGCTCGGAGTTCTACGGCACCGGGCGGCCGACTGCGCGTCCCTGAGCAAGGTGCCGCGCGCGACAGCGCGCGAACCGCTGATGCCCAGCGACGAGCGTGATCTGGTGCGTCCCGGGAGGAATGCGCAAACTCACCACAAAACCGCCCAACCGAGTGCGCTCGTTGCTGTAACAGCGAGCGCCCAGGGTCAGCCCGGGCGGCGCAACCGTCCAATCGCGCGCGGGGCAGCAATGGCGATGCCGGGGCGCCGCCTCGGGCAATCGCGACTCCGCTCCACAGCTGGGCGGTGCCGCCAAGCCCGCGTATGCGAGCGGCCAGAGTGCGCGGGCCGAGGCGCGGGCCGAGGCGCGTGCCGATCAGCACGCCGGGCACGGCATTGACATGCGCGCGCGAGCTGCTGGGCCTTGAGCGAGTCAGCGCGAAGATCGCCGAGAAGCCGGGTCGTCCGTGTAGATGTGTGGCGCGTAGACCAGATCTGGATTGGTCGAGAACCGCGCGGCGGCTTCATCGCGATCCGTCAGATCGCGGATGCTGGTGGGGTCAAACCAGATCATGCGCCACTCGCCGTCGGCGCGCCGCCCGGAGATCATCCGTTTGTAGAAAGGCCACAACTGCACCGTTTCGAACGCAGGTGTCCTCAGCGATCCTCACTCAGCGCGCGATCTCGTTCAGGTACGCGGTCGAGACCCGGCTCGGAGCGGGCTCGATCCGCTCCAGGAGACCGCCAACCGTACGAAATTTGATTCCGAGCGCCGCCATCTCGCGAAAGTCCCCACCTCCGAGCGGCACAGCCCCCTGACAATCACCGTTGTATTCGACCAGCGCGTCGACGTTGACACCGCGCAGCAGCAGCTGGCGGCCGCGGCCGTCCACGATCGTGGCACCAGTGGCAGTGTGGAGGACATGCGCAAGATTCGCCTGCGCAGCGCAAACACCCGAGCAGAGGACTGCGACCACGCTGAACACGGCAACCAACCGCATCGGCAGACAGCACCTGCGCGTGCCTGTCCTGCGCCGCTAGAACGAGCGCAACGCCAGCAAGAGTTCTCGCTCGGCCGAGACTGTGCGGCGCCTTTGAACGCGAGCTGGTCGGGGAGCGCCGCTGCTTGCCATGCTGGCGGAACGAACCAATGCGAGCTCGGGCCCGGGTCGGTAGGAGCCCACGCGGTTAGGATCCCCGTCGCGAGCCGTGGTCACGCGCTCGGCCCGCTTACGTTCCATCACCGAAAGACTCGACAGGAGGAAAGATGCGCTACCGAATCGTCCAGCTGACGCTCATCGCTGCCGCACTTGCAGTCGCCGGTTGCGGAAGCAGCAGCAGCAGCAGCAGCAAGAGCACACCGACTGCTGCCAAACCGCCGACCAGCTCCACAGCGGCCGGCAGCGCGACTGGAGCCGCAGTCAAGGCCCGCACCTACAACGTCAAGCTGGCGGGTTCGGCGGAGGTTCCAAAGGCCTCACCGGGCAACACGGCACGCGCGGTGATCAGCATCCGCTCGAAGACCAACCAGCTTTGTTGGAAGTTCTCGAGCCTCAAGGGCGTGACGGCGCCGGCCGTTGCGCACATTCACAAGGGTCGGGCCGGAGTCGCAGGACCCATCGTGATTCCGTTGGGCGGCGCGTACAAGGCTTCCGGGTGCACGTCCGCGCCAGCTGCGCTGCTGTCGCAGATCGGCGCCAACCAATCGGGCTTCTATGTGAACATTCACAATGCGAAATATCCGGCTGGCGCGGTGCGGGCGCAGCTCTAGACATAGCTCGGCGGCCCGCCTCCGGGAGGCGGGCCGCCCAGTTCCCGTGGGCGAAACGTCTCGGGGGCGTTGTGCACGGGAGCGGTAGGCGCTTGCGACGATCTCAGCGCGCGTTTGCTGAGCCACGGTCCCGTTTTACGCCTTCGCGTTTCGTGCGTCGTCGGGATCGTCCCATACTGCAAAGACAGGGAGCTGCTCGCACCACACGCCGACTCGAGACGTGGGCATGCCTGCCGCAGCTGTCGAACCCAGCTGACGGGGCCTCCCCGCGAAGAGCATCAGGACTGCGGGTCACAAGGCCAACGTCTACGCTCGTCACCAAGAAGCACATTTCGTCGCGAGTGCGTCGTAGCCGAAGGGCTCGCGCCGTCTTGGGGCGGTCGCGAGGCGAAGCGATCGTCCCCATCCCGGACGTCAGTGGTAGCGGTCGAAGTCAGCGGGCCAGGGCAACGGGAACAGGTGCCGGTAGGGCCGCGCGTCCGCGATCACCTTGGCGAAGGAAGGCCGCTGCGCGAGCGCGCGATAATACCGCGTCAGTTGCGGGCGCATGTCTTCGTCCCACGGGTGGATCGCCAGGGCGTAGAACAGGCCCGGTGCGGCGGCACAGTCGGCGATCGTGAACGTCTCGCCGGCGAGGAACTCGTTGACGGCCAGCTGCGCCTCGAGCATGCCGTAGGCCATGCCGAGCCGGCCCTGCGCTTGGGCGATCACGCCCTCGTCGAAGCGTTGCTCGACCGTGTCGAAGACGATCGTCTGGACGGCGTCGGAGATGTACTGGTCACAGAGGCGGTCCCACTTGCGGGCCTCCAGCGACGGCACCAACCGCGCGCCGGCGACGTGCTCGATGATGATCGACGTCTCGCCGATCACCCGGCCGCCGTCGCGCAGCACCGGGATCGACGCTGGCGGCCACAGCTCGGCCAGCTCGGCGCGGTCGAAGTCGCGCTGCTCCTCGAGGACGTTGTAGGCGACGCCCAGCTCGTTGAGCGCGACCAGAACCTTCTGGCAGTAGAGCGCGAAGGGGTGCTCGTAGAGGGCCAGCATCGGTCAGCCCTCCTCCCCACCGCCGTGCATCAGCGCGCGGATCTCCATGCCCCAGTGCTGGGCGTTTCGCCACCGCGGGTCAGCAGGGTGCCAGTGCGGGCGCGGTCGGCAGCAGCGCTGTCGGCCAGCTCGAAGCTGACGACCGCCTCGAGGCCGCTGGGCGTAGTCGAAAGTCGGCACACGGCTCAAGCGGGCCTGCTCGGCGGCGTAGGCCATCGGCCGAGTCGCAATCATCCAGTCACTTTCCCGTCGATGGTGAGTTAAAGCTCGCCGGAGTTTAGCCCTCAGGCCCGAGCAGGATCCTCTCGCGGGACAGCCCAAGGGGATCGTCCGGTGCAAGTCTCGCGCCGGCGGCAAGCAGGTGCTCCGCTCTCCGCCGACTCGGGCCCGCTGGTCGCCACGACCGGGAGAGCCGTTCTAGTGCGCGAAGCTGAAGGGACGCAATCGCCCGCGACAGACTGCGTTCTCACCCAATCGCAGGAGCGGTTAGTCGCTGCGCTCGTCCGGAGGCCGGAAGGCAGCGGTAAAAAGAGTGATCGCACCGGATCGGGGCGGCCGACGACTCAAGCGCGGGCATCGGAGTTCCTGAGACGCCGGATGCTCGCTGCTGCGCCGCACGAAAGCCCGGCCAGTTCGCCGAGGACCTGATGGTCGTCATCACGTCTTCGATATGCCGTCGACCGATGAGTCGGCGGGTCTGCAATCGTCTAAGTCACCATGACTGATACGACCCCCCTCATCGTCGGCGTGGACTTCGTCTGCATCCCGGCGCAGGACTTCGATGCAATGACGGTCTTCTACGGCGAAACACTCGGCCTTCCGTTCGTCAAGCGTTACGGGAGCCGGCCAGGAGCCGAGTACCAGGCCGGCAACGTCACGCTGGCGATCATGCGCACCGACGACTTCGGCGGCACGTTCTCGAGCAACGCGATGCCGATCGCTCTGCAGGTCCGTGACGTGGCAGTCGCGCGGGAGCGACTTGAGGCCAAAGGTGTGCGCTTCGTCAGCGAGACGTTTGACTCTGGCGTCTGCTGGCAGGCAATCTGCCTGGACCCCGACGGCAACCCGCTGTCGCTGCACCACCGCTACGCGCCGAAGGACGAACGTCCCTCCGGGCCGTAGCCGGTCGCGCCGCGCGACTGCCTGGTCGGCAGACGCTCGTGCCTGAGGGAACGAAGATCGCCCGTAGACGACGAGCGCGAGGCATCGATCCGCCGGCTGAGGTGCTGTTTCGTCGCCGAGGCAGGCGCGCGGTTAAAGACGTCGCAACATTCAAAGGACCCGCCCGCCCCGCGATTATCCGCGGGGCCGCCGGCTGCCGCCAGGCCGAGACCTCGCTCTCGCCCGGCATCACGAGCGCTTCCCGATGAGCGCGGCCGCGAGCGCCGGAAGATCTCGTGCGCTGAGCTCCGGCGCGCGAAAGAACGGCGGGTACGCGCCCCCGTCGCGCGCGAGCCATCCAGTGCGCAGGGCGGCCCGTCCGGCGCCGTCGATGTCCCACGGATGGACGGCGACAAGCGCGGCGTCCACCGGCTCGACGGCGCACCGCCGAGCCGCGTAGGCGTAGGCCTCCGGGGCGGGCTTCCAGCGCCCGGCGTCGCTGACCGACAGGCAGCGCTCCACAAGATCGCGAAGCCCGGCACGCTCAAGCAGGGACTCGGCGACCTGAGCTGCGCCGTTGCTGAGGGTCACGACCCGAACCCCGGCCTCGACGAGCGTGCGCAGACCGGGAGCCACGTCGGGATGCAGGTCGAGCTGAGCCATGGCGCTGACCACGTACTCGGCGGCCTCCTCAGGCGTCCCGCGGAGATCGTCGGCGTCGCTCAGCATAGAGGCGAGCGTGAAGCTCCCGATGGCCGCAAAATCCGCACGGCACCCGGCCGCGGTGAGGGCAAAGCCGTCGCGAAGCGTCGCGGCGAACCATGCCGGCAGCAGGTCCGGTGGCGCACCGACCTCCGTCAACCGCGGGCCCAGTCCACTGAGATCCGACAGCGTCTCGTTGACGTCGAAAACGGCAACGCGCGGAGCGGCCTGCGTGATCGCTGACTTGCCCATGATTCGCTCCTACCCTGTCGTCCATCGGGCAAGCCGCTCAGCAGTCATGTTAGACCGCGCAGCGTGAGAAGGTGTTCAGGTCACGGATGAAGGCCTGAGCGGCGAGATACAGCCCCTCACCGATCGTCGAGTACGAATCCCAGCTCTCGGCCAGGTCGGTGACGGTCATGCCGGCATCGATGGCGTAGACCCCGGCGAGGGTCGGCCAGCATGTGGACTCCGAGGATGCGGCCCGTCAGGCGGTCGGCGATGAGCTTGACGGCGCCGACAACCTGCGGCTAGCGATCCCGCGTGGAATGTCCGCAAGATCGACCCCGCGGCACTCGCAGTCCATGCCCGCCTCGTCCGCCTGGGCTTCGGTCGATCCGACGCTGGCGATCGTCGGCGTGATGGGGTTGATGCGCGGCACAGAGCGGTAGCTGATCTGCCGTGCCGCATGCTCGAAGGCGTTCGTCGGCGCCGGCGTCGGCCGGCTGGTCTCATCCCGTGGATGCACCTTCCCCGCCGCCACGCCACAATTCCCGCAATGGCAGCTCGCTCACCATACGTGGGTGGCACACGCGCGGCGCTCACCTACTGCGTGCGTCGTGAACACCTGCGCCGGACGACGCGGATCGCGTTCGTCGTGGGCGTCCTGCTGACCTCCGTCAACCAAGGGGCCGTAATACTCGGCGGAGACGCATCGACGCTGACGTGGGTGCGTAGCGCGGTCAACTTCCTCATCCCCTTCGTCGTGTCGAACCTTGGCCTGCTCAGCGGCCGAGGCGCGCGGTCTGGGCCAGCGCCGGCGGTAGGGTCGGTCGATGACGAGCACTGAGGTCGTCGCCGCGGGCCGCGCCTTCACCACGGCAGGCGTGAGCGGCTTCGTGCGCGAGGCCGGAGACGGCGAGACGCTCCTCTGCATACAACGCCATCGTTGACGTCGACGCGTTCAAGAGGCCGCGGTCAATGGAGCCGTTTGCGCGACGCGGCGTCGGCGAGGTCTACCTGCGGGCACTCTCTAAGCCGGCGTTCCGCGCACTGATGAGCCTGCAAGGGGTCGCCGATCGCTCCGCCGTCCTTGACGCCGAACTCGACGCGTACGTCGACCTGCTCAGCGCCAGGACGGTGGCCGCGCGTTCCTGAAGATCATGCGCGGCTTCGAGCGCACGGCCGTCAAGCGCGACCTCTACCGCTCCGTGCTCGCCAGCGACCGCTACCCGGTACAAGTCGTCTGGGGCACGCGGGACCCGGCGCTGAAGGTCGACATCCACGGCGAGGCAGCCCGCCGCGCCGCGGGCGACGACACGATCCACCGCCTTCCAGGCAAGCACTTTCTCCAAGAGGACCAGGCTCCCGCGATCGCTGATCTCGTGGCCAGCATCACCCGGGACTAAGCGCTACGCCACTCGATTCGTCTCCACCCTCAGGTGCCCGCCGGCGCGGGCGGCTGGGCAAGCCCTGCGAGCAGGAGGTTTGCTAGACCGATGACGCCGAGAAGCAGCGCGTAGAAGCGCGCGTCCCCGAACACGGAGCTGTATCGCGGCTCGACTGCGAGCACCGCGCCACCGATCGCGATCGTGACGGTCATCCCGAGCGGATCGACAGCGAAGCCGCGCCGGGCGAGCGCGATCCCGGTCGTTGCGCCCATCCCGGCGCCAGCGAGGTAGAGCCCGGACGTGTCGAGTTCGGGGGACAGTTGACGCACGAGCACCACCGCTGCGCCCCAGCCTACGAGCACGACCGCGGTCGCCCAGTAGCTGCCCTGCGGCCCACCTGACAGTGCCGCCGCGAGATACACGAGTCCCAGGGCGAGCGGCGTCCAGTAGAAGCCGGTCGGCGACGCGCCGATCGCCAGCGCGATCACGATCGCGCCAACAA
>JBPCQX010000024.1:0-10911 GCA_050997675.1 Solirubrobacteraceae bacterium | reverse complement strand
GGTCCAGAACACCCCAGAATGGGGTCGCGCCTTCGTCCGGTTTCCCGGCAGCCCCCCCCGCCTCGGCTGGGTTCGCAGTAGCACCCAGATCCCACCGCGGGCTCGCAGCAAAGCTCTATCGCCGCCTGCTGAATCCGCACGAGTGGGCGCAGATCAGGCTGTTGACCGACGTCGGGGTGCTCTACGTGGCCTCCAGCCTGGCGCTGTTCGCCGATCCGAGCGTGCGAGCAAGCGCCTCAAATCGCCTAATCGCTTTCGCCTTCCCGATCGTCGTGGCTGGGACGATGCGCGCCCGCCGCGCCCCGGACGACCGCCTCAATGCGTCGATACTCGACACATTCGCCTACGTGCTGGGCGCCCTCTCGCTCACAGCGATGCTGACGATCTCCGTCGACGCGATCTTCGGCGGTGTCAACCCGCTCGCCATCGCCTCGCGGCTTTGGGTGTTCGGCGTCGTCTACCTCGGGGTGGCGCGCGCAGTGCTGGTGTCGGTGCGGCGCCGTGCGTTGCGGACCGAGGCGATCGCGACGCCGACGTTGATCGTCGGTGCGGGCATGATCGGCGCCCAGCTCGTCAGGCGCCTCCTAGGGGAGCCGGGATACGGCCTCCGACCGGTCGCCTTCCTCGATTCCGATCCGTTGCCGGCGCCAGCTCTTTCCACCGGACCGTCGGTGCCCGTGCTCGGCGGATTCGACGACATTTCAGATGCGATCGCCGCCACCGGCGCGCGCCACGTGATCCTCGCCTTCTCGTCAGAGCGAGATCACGTCCTAGTCGCCAAGGTGCGCGAGTGTCAGGCGCTCGGGGTCGAGGTATCGCTCGTCCCGCGCCTATACGAGTCGATCAACGAGCGCACGACACTCGACCACGTCGGCGGCCTGCCCCTGCTGACGCTCCACTCGATTGACCCACGTGGGTGGCAGTTCGCCGTCAAGCACGCCGTCGACCGCACGTTCGCGGGACTTGCGCTGCTCATCAGCGCTCCGCTTCTGCTCTTTGTGGCGATCGCCGTCCGGTTCTCCTCGCCAGGGCCGATCCTGTTCCGCCAGCGGCGCGTCGGCCGCGACGGGCGAGAGTTCGACGTGCTCAAGTTCCGTACGATGTCGGTCGCCCTCCCCGCCGCTGGCGGGTTTGAGCCGCCGGAAGGCTGCGCCCCGGGCGGGATCGAGGGCAACGATCGCACCACTCGAATCGGACGCGTGCTGCGGGATCTCTCGCTCGACGAGCTGCCGCAGCTGTTCAACGTCCTGCGCGGAAACATGAGCCTGATCGGACCTCGCCCCGAGCGGCCCGAGTTCGTCGAGCGCTTCACACGAGACGTCGCCCGCTACGAAGACCGGCACCGCGTGAAGTCCGGGATCACGGGCTGGGCTCAGGTGCACGGGCTGCGCGGACAGACCTCGATCGCCGACCGTGTCGAATGGGACAACTACTACATCCGTAACTGGTCGCTGCGTCTCGACCTTCGGATCGCTGCGCTGACGGTCGCCGAGATCCTCCGCCGCCGCGGCTAACGCCATGTGTCCAAGCGACGCCAAGTTGGCCAGGGGATCTGGCATAGTCCGATCAATGGCGTCGATGTCTGGATCGCCGGGCCGCGACTGGAGTAGCAGCTCTGCCGAGCCCTCTGGATTCAAGCGCTACTACCAGACGATTCGCCACCATCTTGGCTTGATCGCCGCCTGCATCGCCGTCACCCTCCTCGCTGCCGTGGCCTATGTACAGGTGGCCCCCCGCTCGTACACCGCCGAAGCTCAGCTGCTGATCAATCCGGCCTCACAGCAGAACACCGTGCTCTTCTCGCTGCCGGTCCTGCACATGAGCGGCGATCCGACGACTGACGTTCTGACCGCCGCCAGCCTGGTGACCACTCCCCAGGTTGCCAATGCTGTGGTCCACAAGCTCCACCTGAACAGCTCTCCCTCTGCGCTGCTGGCGAAAGTCCAGTCGACTCCCCTCGCGCAGAGCAACATCGTTGCAGTTCAAGCCCAAGCGTCCTCAGCGCTCCAGGCTCAGCGGATCGCGAACGCGTTTGCGACCGAGGTGATCGCTGTCCGTACCGCTGGCCTGCATCAGGCCCTCGCTTTGCTGATCCCGGGGCTGCGCGATCAAGTCGCCGCGCTACCACCCGCCGAGCGCGGCGGGGTTGGGACGCTCGGCGACGAGCTCAGCCAGCTCCAGCAGTTGATGCTCGGCAACGACCCGACGATTTCCGTCGCGGCGCCGGCCGTGTTGCCGGCCGGGCCCACTTCGCCTCGCAAGAGCCTTGCGCTCGCGGCGGGCCTGTTCGCGGGTCTGTTGATCGGCATCGGCGCCGCGTTCGGATTCGATGCGCTCGACCCGCGCGTGCAGCGCGAGGAGCAGGTGCGCGAGCTGGCACGAGGGGTTCCGATCGTTGCTCGAATTCCCCGCGTGGGAACACGCCCCAAGCGCAGACCGCTGATGCCCAACGAGCTCCCCCCGCCCGCGATGGAGCAGTATCGGATGCTTCGCGCGGCGCTCTCGATGCGGTCGACAGGTACCTCGCAGGCCTACCTGGTGGCCGGAAGCTCACCGTCGGAGGGCAAGACGACGAGTGCCCTGAGCCTGGCGACCGTGCTTGCACGCGGCGGTAGCGAGGTGATCCTTATCGAAGCCGATCTCAGGCGCCCGACGATCGCGAACACCGTCGGCATCCAGGGCTTCGCAGGCACTGAACAGGTGCTGGCCGGCGAGGTGGAGCTTTCCCAGGCGCTCAGCGACGTGACCTTTGGCGGCGCCGAGTTCCGGCTTCTGGCTGCGCATCCCAACGGAAGCTCGGCTGAGCTGCTGTCCTACTCGTCCGCGCAGCGTTTGGTCGATCAAGCCAAGCAACAGGCCGAGTTCGTCGTGATCGACTCGCCGCCACTGACGGCCGTGATCGACGCCCTTCCACTCGCGATGATCGCCGACGACCTGATAGTCGTCGTCCGCATCGGGCATAGCCGCGTAAACAAGGTCTCAGACCTGTTCGAGCTGCTGGCCCGGCATCACCGTCCCCCGAGCGGAGTGGTGCTGGTCGGGACGAGCGAGACCGAGGCCGACAACTACGCTTATTACACACCGGAGCGTCAGGAGTCGGAGCCGGCCTCCGAGCTGGCAGCCGAGCTATCTCCACCGGCTCGCGCTCGATCTCGCGGGACATGACAGCCCTGCTCCAGCGGACGGGCGCCCCCGCCATGCGCTGGGTCGTGTTGCTCGCCGCAGTGTGCGGGGCTGTCGGCTTGACCGCCGGGATCAGCCCCAAGTACGGAGTCGCCGTGGCACTCGGACTGGCGTTCGTGGTGGCGGTGTTCGCTGACCTGACGGTCGGCGTGGCGCTGTTTACGGGGCTGTCTTTCCTCGATCTACTGAACGCTGGCGGGGCTGCTGTCAGCCTCATGAAGGTCGCCGGCCTGCTCCTTTTTCTGTCTTGGGTGGCGAGCAAGACGACCGCGGCGCGTCAGACGGTCACCATCGCAGTTCAACGCCACCCCGCGATGGTCTGCGCGATCGTGGCCTTCCTGGCATGGAATGCGGTTAGCGCAGTCTGGGCGGAGAGTCCGGGGCAGGCGCTCCTCACCGTATACCGCTACGCGTTGGTCATACTGCTGATCCCGATCATGTTCACTGCTGTACGGGAGCGTAAGGATGTGCGCATTATCGTTGCCGCTTTCATGATCGGTGCCGCCGTCTCCGCCGTGTTTGGCATCCTCAATCCGGCTTCTCCGACCGCCTCCACCGCGGGTCGCCTATCGGGAGGGATCGGCGATCCGAACGAGGAGGCCAGTGTCCTCGTCGCGGCAATCGTGCTGTCGGTGGGTATGGCCTCGGTCGTGAAGCGCTCTCCCAGAGCAGCGCTGGCGGCGTTGGCGGGGGCCATAATCGCGTTCGTCGGACTCGTCGACACCGTCTCGCGCGGGGGCCTTATCTCCTTTGCCTGCGTTCTAGTTGGCGGGGTAATTTTCGGCGGGCGCTGGCGTCGCCAGGCAGCGATGCTGCTGGTCGTGGGCACAACCGCCGTAGTTGGCTACTACGCGATCCTGGCCTCGGGCTCCGCGGTCCATCGGGTGACGAGCTCGGATACCAGTGGGCGCAACGACATCTGGACGGTTGGCTGGCGGATGTTCGAGGCCCATCCGCTGAACGGCGTGGGGGCAGGCAACTTCCCGGTGTCGTCGGTCCACTATCTGCAGCGGCCCGGGCTCGTGACCTCAGCCATTTACATCGTCGATACCCCCAAGGTGGCGCACAACATCTACCTCGAGCAACTCGCCACGCTTGGCCTACCTGGTCTGGTCTTGATGCTCGGAATCTTCGTCGCCGGGATTGCCGCCGCGCTCAAGGCGGCACGAACCTTCGAGCGCATCGGCGACCACGAGCTCGAGCTGCTGACCCGCTGCACGATTTTGGCGCTGATCGCGTTTCTGTCCGCGGACTTCTTCCTCTCCAACCTCGTCTCGAAGCAACTGTGGATCGTGTTTGCGCTCGGCCCCGCACTGCTAGGCCTCGCGCACCGTGAAGCGGCGCGAGCGGCGCGCGACGGCACGTGATGCGCCGGCTTCGCGTCTTGTACCTGATTGACAATATTTCGCAAAGTGGAGGGGCTGAAAGAGCAGCTGCCGCGCTGGCGATGTCTTTGCCCCATGACCGCTTCGAAGTCTGGATGTGCTCGACCCGTTGGGCGGATCCGACGGCTGTCGCGGCGCTGACCGAGTCGGGCGTGAGGCATGTACACATCGGCCGTCGTTCCAAGTGGGACGTGCATCGGCTGGCAGCGCTTGTCTCGCTGGTTCGGCGACAGCGCTTCGACGTGCTTCATGCTCACCTGTTCGGCTCGAATCTCTGGGGAACGCTGATTGGTCGCCTATGCGGGGTGCCAGTGCTTATCGCTCATGAGCACACCTGGTCATATGAGGGAAACCCGTTGCGCAAGTGGCTCGACGGGCGCGTTATCGGTCGTCTCGCGACCCGGTTCGTCGCCGTGTCCTCGCTCGACGCTGAACGGATGGTGACAATCGAGCACGTCCCCCCTGAGAAGGTCGTGATGATTCCGAATGCGCACGTCCCCCGGCCTGGACCGGTCGACGGTGATCTGCGTCAAGACCTCCACATCGACAATGACACCCCGCTCATTTCGGTGGTCTCGGTCCTGCGTCCGCAGAAGGCGCTATCGGTTCTGCTCGACGCATACTCCAGGGTACTTGAGTCCCTCCCGAATGCCCATCTCATCATCGCCGGGGATGGCCCATGCCGAGGCGAGTTGGAGCAGCAGACAAGAGAGCTCGGACTCACCGATAAGGTCCACTTCCTGGGGCGACGAACGGACGTGGATGCGATTCTCAGCGCGGCCGATGTGGCGGCCATGTCCTCCGACTATGAGGGGACCCCGCTGGTGACCTACGAATGCATGGCGAATCGGACCCCCCTCGTCGCTACGGCGGTAGGCGGACTGCCAGACGTCATCCAAGACGGCCGTACGGGCCTGTTGGTGCCGCCGCGCGACCCTTCGGCGCTCGCCACGGCACTGATCTGTCTGCTCACGGATCCTGTCAAGCGTGAGCGCATTGCCGCCGCCGCGGCTGAATGCCTACCCGAGTTCACGATCGAAGCTGCCACCCAGCGATTCGCGACGCTTTATGAGACGCTGGCGGCTGAATCTGGGCTGGTGTCCGGCGTCACTAGGAGCGCCCAGCGTGCCTGATGTGGTAATCCTCTGCTATCACGCGGTCAGTCCGACATGGGAGGCAAGCCTCTCGGTGCCCCCGGACCAGTTCGAGCGTCAGGTTACGCATCTGCTCCGACGCGGCTGGCGACCCGTGACGTTCACCGAGGCGGTCCTGTCCCCGCCGGCTCGGCGAACGTTGGCGATCACCTTCGATGATGCCTTCGCCTCGGTCAAGGAATACGCGGTGCCGGTTCTCGGCCGGCACGGTTTGCCTGCCACGGTCTTTGCGCCGACTGCATACATGGACGGCGGACGGCGGCTCGCGTGGCCGGGAGTCGAGCACTGGCAGCGAACCGTGAGCTCGGGGGAATTGGCGGCGATGGATTGGGACGATCTGAACCAGCTCGCCGAGCTCGGGTGGGAGATCGGCTCTCACACGCGTACCCATCCCCGCCTCACGCTGCTCGACGACACCTCCTTGACGCTTGAGCTGGAGGGGTCACGCGCGGAGCTGACTGATCGCCTCCCCACCGGCTGTCACACGATCGCCTACCCGTACGGAGACGTTGATGAACGCGTCGCCACGCGCGCACGAGCGGCTGGATACCTCGCCGGGGCGGCGCTCTCGCGTCGGCCCGTCCGGCTCGGTCCGCATCAGCAGCCGAGGGTCGGTGTCTACCATGGCGATTCGTGGTGGCGATTTCGGCTGAAGGCCTCGCGGCCGATGCGAGAGCTACGAGCATCCCGGCTGTGGCCGGATTCGGCTTAGCGCAGGGCGCTGTCACACTCACGCTCGATGCGCCTCGCTGTATATTGCGATTACTCCTACCGGGTGGAGGCGGGCAGGCTCTACGCGGAGCTGCCGGTAAGCCTGTTCCTGAGCGAGTTGGCTCCCCACTGCGAACGGCTCGTGATGGCCGGTCGGCTGGACCCTCGTCCGGGACGTTATCCGTACGCGGTCGGGGACGTCGACTTCGCGCCACTGCTCTACTACGCCAGCGGAGCCAAGCTCGGGAGCCTGCTCCGGGTGATGCCGTCCGGAATCGTCCGGTTCTGGCGCCTGCTGGACGGCGTGGACGTCGCCTGGGTGTTGGGACCGACGCCGCTGGCGCTCGTGTTCGCCATCCTGACCCTTCTTCGACGGCGTCGACTCGTGCTCGGCGTCCGTCAGGACACCGTGCAACTGTTTCGACACCGATACCCGGACAAGCGGTTGCTTCGCTGGGGCGCCGTGATCCTCGAAGGTGCATTTCGCGCGCTTGCCCGCCGCGTTCCGGTCGTCGTCGTTGGGCCAGGCGTCGCCCGCCGCTACCGCCGCGCGCGGGCATTGCACACGGTTTACGTGTCCTTGCTCAGCGAGACTGACATCCTGGCGTTTGACGACCACAGCCGCAGCTACGATGGACCCGAGCTTCACATGCTCAGCGTGGGTCGCCTCGACCCCGAGAAGAACCCCCTCCTGCTGGCCGACGTTTTCGCCCAGGCGCTTCGCACCGACCCGCGCTGGCGGCTGGATGTCTGTGGTAAGGGTCCGCTGTCGAGTGCGCTCGCGCAGCGCCTCGAGGAACTCGGCGTCGTGGACTGCGCGACGTTGCATGGCCACGTGCCAATCGACGGCGGGCTGCTCGATTTGTATCGGAACAGCCACGCCTTCATCCACGTCTCACTGACCGAGGGCGTGCCGGCGGTTCTTCTGGAAGCCTTCGCGACGCGGTTGCCGGTGGTGGCGACGGCAGTGGGCGGAGTTCCCGACTTGGTACGCGACTGCGGCTTGCTGATCCGACCCCGGGACGCAGGCGCAGCGGTCGACGCCGTGGAGACCTTGATCTCAAACCCCGAGCTCCGCGGCGAGCTCGTCGAACGGGCGGTCCGGAAAGTACTCACCCTTACCCGCGAAGCGGAGTGCGCCCGCCTCGCGGGGTTCCTGGCCGGCGCTGACCGCTGATGCGCAAGCTATGCGCGAAGTGTTACCGCCGTAGGTGAACCGACATCGTCGATAAATGTCTCGGTGTGACTGAAGCTGCCCCTGGGCTGCCAGAGCCGGAGGACGTAGTCGCCTGCTCGGTCCTGGTGCCCGTGTTCAACGAGGAGCGCTACCTAGAGCACAGCGTCGCCGCGATGCGCCGGCAGCGCTTCTCAGGCCAGGTCGAGCTCGTGTTCGCCGACGGAGGTTCAACCGACCGAACCCGAGAGATCCTCGAATCACTTGCCCGTCAGGACCCGCGGATCCGTGTCTTCGACAATCCCAACCGAAGCGTGTCCAGCGGCCTGAACGTTGCTCTCCGTCACGCTCGAGGACAATGGATCGCGAGAATGGACGCACACACTGAGTATCCGGACGATTACTTGGCCCTCGGCGTGGAGCGTCTTCAAAACAATGGGACTAGGTGGGTGAGCGGCCCGCAAGCTCCCCGCGGGGACGGCCCGGTGTCGCGAGCAGTCGCACTTGCGCTCGGGTCTTTCCTCGGCCGTGGTCGATCGCGCAAGTGGGGACGAGAGGGATCGGCGGACGGATCGGAGTACGAGCTCGATGCGGGCGTGTTTGCCGGCGTATGGGCGCGTTCCACCCTGCTGGAATACGGGGGTTGGGACGAGCGCTGGCCACGCAATTCGGACTCCGAGATGGCGGGCAGGTTCCTTGCTCGCGGCGAACGACTGATCTGCATCCCGAGAATGGCGGCCGAGTACGTACCCCGCGATTCGCTGCGCGGTCTGTGGCGCCAGTACTCCGGCTACGGGGAGTATCGCTTCAAGACAGCCGTCCGCCATCCTCACACGCTGCGCAGGTCGCATCTCCTGGCGCCCGCGATCGTGCTCGATGCTGCGCTCACGGTTTGCGGCCCGCGCCAAGCCCGTCGGCCTGCGGGAGCCGGACTGTGCGTGTACGCCGGCGTCCTTGTGGCGACAGCCCTTCGGGCGCTCCCGCAAGCGAAGCGGTCCGAGGACGCCGCACTCGTACCGCTGGTGCTGGGGATCATGCACTTCGGTCATGGAGTCGGAGCCCTACGGAGCACACTGAGGCATGGCGCCCCACTTGCGGCGCTCGCATCCGCAGCCGGACTGGATGGTTTCGCAACGTCGCTCGCGCGGGACTCAGAGCCGGTGTTCGCGCCGTCACTGTCGGGAGCATTCGGAGCGCCCGAACGGTTAGGCAGCTGAGTTGCGTGGCCTGGCCGCCGATCCTTCCTCTCCTACACGATAAACCTCCTGCGATGTGGCGAGTGTTGCGCGCACGAACCAAGCAACGCTTACGCGACGTAAGTGACAACGTCGCACTCCCGAACCTCTACGCTCCCGCCAAGGTCACGCTGCCAAGCATTTGGGATGCCGTGATCGGCACCGCCAGGCTGGGCGTGAATTGAGCCGCGCGAGCGGTGGTGTCTCTCCCGGAGCGAGACGGAGGCGCCGCTGGCAGCTCCTCCTCGGTTTCGCTGCGTGCATTGCGCTGCTGAGCTTCGTCGCCATTGATTCGTCACGCCGCCCGGCTCCGGCTCCTCCGGCCGCAACTCCCCCGCCCCCCGACTCACCGGCTCCGGCTCCTCCGGCCGCGTGGCTCGGACTCGACTACAACAGCAGCATGAGCCCTGGCGGACTCACTGACTTTGCTCTCCGCGGCGTTGTATACGACCGAGAGGGCAGGATTGACGCAGATGCTGGTGACACTCCCGACAACAGTCCTCAGTTTGACAACGGCCTTGGGACGTCATACGCAGCTCAGATGGTTCCGGACATCGTCGTGGAGTTTGCCAGCGGACCGTCGGGGTGCGAAGGAAACCCTAATCCCAACAAGCTCTGCCTGCCTACAGCCGAAACGGACATCGGCCGCTACGTCAGCGGCTTCATCCAAACGGCCAGCTCGGTCCTGCATGCTCACCCCGGCAAGACGGTGCTATTCGAACCGATGAATGAGCCGTGGGGCTGGGCATCGCCCCCGGGCACGCAGTCGGGCAATGTTGCCGCTGCGGAGTACGCGGCAATACTGGCGCAACTCCTTCCAGCAGCTCGGGCAAACAAGATTCCACTCAGCGACATCTACGTGCCGGCCACGGGCACGCTCAAGGATGGAACGTCGTGGGTCTCCGATCTCTACAAAGCGCAACCGTGTCTAAAGCCGGGGTCCACCTCGTGCGGGCCAATCGCCGGCTGGAACCTACATCCATACGGTCTTCCCAACTCCGCCACCGAAGGAATCAAGTCGGTGCCCGGGATGCGGGCGGGGATGCTTTCAGGGCGAGACAACCTCATTGTGTCCGAGATCGGCTTCTGCGCAACCGACGTAAATGGTGGGAAGAGTTGCGACCAGAATAAGCCGGATATCACCGCCACGAGCTCGCAGGCGGCCACTTGGCTCTCTGAGACGCTGAAGGAGGCGGCCCCCATGCATCAGGCCGGCTGGCTAAGAGCGTTGCTTCTGTGGGAACGGGCGGGGAGTGGGTGGGCGATGCAGAACCCCGATGGGAGCCTCACAGCTCAGGGAAGGGCTCTAGATCTGTTCGCGGATTCGTCTGCCGGTCGTTAGGTATGTCCAATGAGGTCGGTCCGGGCCGGGTGAAACCCAGAGGTGACGGCGCCCCTCCGTCCGCGTCCGCTCCTGATGGGAGCGTTCACGGAGGTCCGCCACGTCACCCTGACGACCTGGGACGAGCTAGCCGGGGGGCACGCTTCCATCGCCAGCCCATAGACAGAAGCGACTTCTCGACACCAGGTCAGTCTCGTGTCGTACGGCTCACGTTGTGAATCTGTTCAGAAGAACACGAAGTTGCCGGTCGTTGGTCATCCTGCCGGATCCTGCCGTATTCCGGTCCTGAGCCCACCCTCCTTCCGGTCCGCTGCGCCCCGGGCCGTGTAGGGCTGGCGGTCGCCCCAAAAGCGCTAGACCCAGAAACGCTGAGCGCAAGCGACTGGCCTGGTGGGGCGGCCAGACCGTAGATCCCGCTGCGGATCGTCTGCCGGCACACCGTGAGGATGCGAGCGACTCCGAGACCCTCATGAACGCATCCGACGATCGGTAGGAGCTCGGGATCCCCGGTCATGTTTGCGTAACGGTCCGCGACGAGGCAGGATGTCAATGGCCATCGGTTTCTCCCCACTGGTGGCCACAAAATTCCCCACTGTTGGCCATCGTTTCTCCCCGCTGGTGGCCATCAAATCTCCCCACCGGGGTTGGGTCGGGTCGTCAGGTCAGGGGCCTCAGCCCTTTGCCGGCTGTTGCTTGCGCGAGCCGGTAGCTGTCCTGCCCGTCGGTG
>JBPCQX010000226.1:0-3186 GCA_050997675.1 Solirubrobacteraceae bacterium | reverse complement strand
GCGGCGAAGACCACGGCCACCGCGGCGAAGATGATGCCAAGAATGATGTTCGTGCCGGTCGCAAAGTCGATCACCGCAGCGGCGGTAAAAGCACCACGGCGAGCCACATCCTGCTGTTCGTTGACTGCATCCGCATCTATCCCGATCACGCGACCCCGTCAATTCTAGTGGGCGTCCCAGGGAGATGAGCCGCGAAGCGCCCGAGGACCTGGTCAAGCTCGACGACACGATTGACAAGCTGTCTATCGAGACACCGAGGAGCATATGCGCGCCGACCGGGCTCAGCTCGATCTGCACTCCCTGCTCCCAGTCGCTTTGGCCACCGCGTAGGAGTCGTGCAGCCCGGCCACGAACGAGGTCACCCGCGCCGTCGATCCGGGACGATGACCGGGATAGGCCACCTCGACGGCTGGCCCGAGGCCGACTATCAGCCCAACGCTGCCCGAAGGAAGCTCCACCCGAGAAGCCAGGGCCGTCGCGCTCTCGAAATACCCGCAGTACCCTCGCACATACGTTCGAAATGCGGGACACGGGGGCGACACGCCATCTCACGGTGCGTGTGATCGGGGTCGACGCTGGCCACGCCCATTTCGACCTTCCACGGACTGCTCATACCAAGAGTGTCTCCCGTCTCAGAGCCCTCGTCCGTCGCGAGATCCCGCCGGGAGCCGCTTGGAATGCCCCCATTCCGTCTCTCTGCGGTGTCCCGCTGAGAATCCCCTTACGGGCAACCTCGCGAGACCTGATTGTGGCGAATACGAGGCCCGCGCCCGGCGGCGCTCAGAGACCTGCTCTACGGTGTGCGCGATATTAAGCTTGTCCGACACCGGGCGCCGTACTGCAGCCAGCGCGTGCCTCCCGTGGCGCCGGCCGGCTCCATGCCGGCTCTGCCCCTGGCATGGAAATGGGAAGCGCTCCTTAGCCTTGATCCACCGTTCTTCGGTGGGGTATGTCCGGGCGTGAGATTTACATGACCTCCTGAGCAGGTTGAAAGCTGTCGTGTCGGGCGACGGCGGCCTGCGTCAGGAGGTCACCCTTATGGTGCACGATCCGTCGGACCGATCAAATGTCGTGTTCGATGATGAGCGGGTGGTCGTCAACGCGGGGATCTTGCTCGCGGTGACGCTCGCGCGGCGGCTGGGGATCGAGGCGCTGGTCGATGGCGCGGTGCGCCTCGGTGATCGCCCGGGCGCGTCGCGGCCGGGTCGCAAGGTGCTCTCGTTGGTGTTCGCGATGCTGCTCGGCGCGGATTGCATCGATGACTGCGCGATTCTGCGCGCCGGCGAGACCGAGCAGGTACTCGGGCATCGGGCGATGGCCCCTTCGACGCTGGGGACGTTTCTGCGGTCGTTCAGTTTCGGGCATGTCCGCCAGCTTGACCGCGTGCTTGCGCACGCCCTGAAGCGGGCGTGGGCTGCGGGCGCCGGCCCAGGCAGCGAGCTCCTGGTGATCGACGTTGACAGCTTCGTCGGTGAGGTGCACGGCGATCAGAAGCAGGGCACGGGCTACGGATACACCGGCAAGCTGGGCTATCACCCGATCCTCGCGACCCGCTCGCAGACCAGCGAGGTCCTGCACGTCCGGTTGCGCAAGGGCAAGGCCAACACCCAGCGCGGGGTGCTGCGCTTCCTCGAGGAGCTGCTGCCACGGGTGCGTCGCGCTGGCGCGAGCGGTCTGATCCTGGTCCGGGCCGACTCGGGGTTCTGGAACAAGAAGGTCATCGCCTATCTGCGAAAGCGGAGCGCGCTGTTCTCGATGGGTGCCGATGCACAAGGTCCTCGCCGCTCAGATCGCGGGGATCGCTGGGTCTGCGTGGCAGCCCGTCGCCGACTACCCCGACTCAGGGGTCTGCGAGTTGGCCGAGACCACGCTCGGCGATGAGCGGCTGATCGTCCGCCGGGTGCACCTGCACGCCCAGGAGCAGCAGACCGAACTGTTTACCTTACTGGCGCCATCACGCGTTCATCACCAACCGCACCGAGGACATGTTCCTGGTCGATGCCGAGCATCGCCAGCACGCCCAGATCGAGCTGGTCATCCGCGACCTCAAAGACCAGGCGCTGGCGCACTTTCCCTCCGGGGACTACAACGCCAACAGCGCCTGGACAGTGATCGGCTGCCTCGCGCACAACCTCGCGCGCTGGACCGATCAGCTAGGCCTCAGCGACCCGACGCCCAGGACCACGCGGACGCTTCGCTACCGGTTGTTCACGCTCCCCGGCCGCCTGACCCGCACCGCCCGCGCGTGGACGCTGCATCTCCCCGCCCGCTGGCCCTGGCAAGACCAGTTCATCGAAGCGCTCACCCGCATCAGAGCGCTCCCCGCCGCCGCCTGACCTCCCGAACAGCAGCACGGCAACGCCTGGCATACACCGGCGCGGATCCCTGCGCAAACACGCGCCCGACCCCACGGTCACCCACCCCCTCAATGCCTCCAACACGCCAAAACCCGCCCCGACGATGCCAACCACCCCCCACCGCCACGATCTCAACCCTCCGCACCCTCAAAACGCCACCCATCCGGTGAAACGGTGGATTCAGGCTTAGACCCGCAAAGTGCATCGAGTTTCTCCGCGAGGGTCACGCGAGCTTCAGCGAGGCTTTCGTCCAGCACGCGCAGAAGAACCTGTCTAAATCCAAATGGCTCCCCGCTGGGGGCGGCCTGAGGCTCAGTCTCCGTCGTTGTCCCCGTCGCTGTCGGCCTTGTGGGGGCCAGTGTGTGCCTTATGGGGGTGGCCCGTGTGCGCCTTGTGCTTCTTGTGTGCCTTATGCGCTTTCTTCTTGTGATGGTGCCCCTTGCCCGCTCCGGGAGGATTCGTGGACGCGGTTTGAGTCAAGGTGTAGTCGCCTGACTCAACCTTGTTGTACGCCGCCGTATTGGGGTCATCGCACTGACTAGCCGTCGGGTCGAACGTCGCCGCCGTATGGGGGGGATCGAAAGCGGTGGCATCGACCGGCTGACCGCATTGCGGCTTTCCGTTGTCCTCGATGAAGATCTCGACGCCGCCGCCCTGGAAGATGGCGGCATGGCCTGAGGCCTGCGTGAAGCGATACTTGATCGCCACCTTATTGCCGCTCACCCGCACGCAGGTGACCGCACCGCTGCCCGAGAACTCGCCCATCGGCGTGCCGGAAGTCCCGTTCACAGTCACGTTACCGCCCGGGTTCTGACCCGACAGGCCGCTG
>JBPCQX010000223.1:0-9406 GCA_050997675.1 Solirubrobacteraceae bacterium | reverse complement strand
GGGGGGGTTCGGGGCGGCGGGGGAAACGCGGTTCGGTGGTGCGGTGTTGTGGCTGGGTTGGTGGGCAGCGTGGGCGGGCTTTGCCAGCAGGTTGAGCGCCAATCCCTACCGGGCGCTCGCGCTATCGGCGGCGCTGGCTGTCGCCTCGGTATGGGTCGGCGTCGCGATCTCCTATGAGATCGCCGCGCTGCCTCCCAGCAGCGCGATCGTCGCTGTCGCGGCCGCCTTCTACGCGATCGCTGTGCTGGCCACACGCGAGGCTAGAATCGTCTGATGGAGAACTGGGCCGAGCGAGCGACGCGGGCGCTGAGCGACGCCGGCTATCGGCGCGGCGGGGCGCGCAGCGCGGTCCTCGAGCTGCTCGACGAGCAGCGCTGCGCCCTGTCTGCGGTCGACATCGAGGACGCCCTGCGCGGGCGCTCGCGCCGGGTCGCACGCGCCAGCGTGTACCGCATCCTCGAGCAGCTCGAGGCGCTGCACCTCGTGCAGCGAGTGGAGACCGGCCGCAGCATGGTGCGCTACGAGCCGGTACGGAGGGGCGAAGGCCACCATCATCATCTCGTTTGCGACGCCTGCGGGCTGCTGATCCCGTTCAGCGATGACGAGCTCGAGCGCACCATCCGCAAGCTCAGTGCGCGCGTACCGATCGAGGTTTCCGAGCACGAAATCGTGCTGCACGGGGCCTGCGAGAGCTGTCGCTGAGCAGTCGATCGGCTACGCTCGCGCAACCACCGGCAAGCGATCAGGAGGACACGATGGGTGGGCGTTCTGAATACAAGCCTGGAACCTTTTCCTGGACTGATCTGACGGCGAGCGATCAGGCCGGGGCGAAGTCGTTCTACGGCTCCCTGTTCGGCTGGCAGGCGGAGGACATGCCGATGGGCGACGGCGCGTTCTATTCGATCATGCGCCAAGCCGGCAAGGACGTGGCGGCGATCGCGCCGCAGCAGGCCGAGCAGCGCGAGCTGGGCGTGCCGCCGACCTGGAACTCCTATGTCACCGTCGAGAGCGCAGACGCCGCCGCGGCGCGAGCTGCGGAGCTCGGCGCCACGGTGATCTTGCCGCCGTCTGACGCTATGCAGGCCGGCAGGATGGCCGGCATTCAGGACCCACAGGGTGCAGTTTTCCTGGTCTGGGAGCCGCGCGAAAGCATCGGCGCGCAGCTTGTAAACGCTCATGGGGCACTCGCCTGGAACGAGCTGGCCTCGGCAGACCCAGAGGCCTCCAGGGAGTTCTACGAGCAACTCTTTGGCTGGCAGACCGAGCAGTTTGCCGGCAGCCCGCAGCCGTATCTCACGATCAAGAACGAGGGCTCGGGCAATGGCGGTATCCGGCAGGTTGAGGCAGGTGTGCCGCCGAGCTGGCTCGTCTACTTCGCGATCGACGATCTCGACGCGGGGCTCGCGCTGGTCACGGAGCTTGGCGGTCAGGTCCACGGCGAGCCGATCGACATCGGGATCGCCCGCATCGGCATCGCGGCGGACCAGCAGGGCGCGATGTTCGCGCTGTACTGCGGCGAGCTCGAGCCCTGAGCGGCGATGGTTTGCCGCTCGGCGGCTACGGGCATCCGATCCGCATGAGCGACTTCTCTGCGATCGCACTCAACGACGGCTCTCACATCCCCCAGCTCGGCTTCGGGGTCTTCCAGGTTCCGCCGGAGGACACCACGGAGGTCGCCACGGTGGCGCTTCAATGTGGCTATCGGGCGATCGACACGGCTGCGGCGTACGGCAATGAAGCGGGCGTGGGGGCGGCGGTACACGCGAGCGGCCTCCCACGCGAGGAGCTGTTCGTGACGACAAAGCTTTGGAACTCCGCGCACGGGCGCGAGAAGGCGTTCAACGCCTTCGAGAAGAGCCTCGGTCGACTCGCGCTCGACTACGTCGACCTCTACCTGATCCACTGGCCCGTACCTGCGCACGACCGCTACGTGGAAACCTGGAAGGCGCTCATCGAGCTGCGCGAGCAGGGGCGCGTGCGCTCGATTGGCGTGTCCAACTTCCTGCCTGAGCACCTCGACCGCATCATCGAAGAAAGCGGTGTCGTGCCAGCGGTCAACCAGATCGAGCTCCACCCCAAGCTTCAGCAGGACGCCGTCCGGCGCTATCACGAGGAGCTCGGTATTGCGACCGAGGCTTGGAGTCCGCTTGCCCAGGGCGACGTGCTCGAGGATCCTGTGATCGGAGAAATCGCAGCCGCCCACGGCAAGACCCCAGCGCAGGTGGTGCTGCGCTGGCACCTTCAGCTCTGGAACGTTGTGATCCCCAAGTCCGTGACCACGGCCCGCATCCGCGAGAACTTCGATCTGCTCGGCTTCGCGCTCACCGCGGAGCAATTGGAGCGCATCGGCGAGCTGGACTCAGGGGAGCGGACCGGGCCCGACCCGGCGCTGTTTGGCGGTAGCTGACGAAGCTAACGCGTCGGCGGCTGGGTCGCGGCGCCACGCGACCCAGCATCGCGCCGGCGCTAGTTCGCTCGGTCGGTGCCGCGCGGGCTGTCCTGGGCGTCGGCGCTCGCGCTGCGATCGGGACTGCGCTCGGCCTCGCCAGCCCCACCATAGCCACCGCTCGAGTCGTCCTCGACGGATCCCGCCTCGGCTGGTGCCTTTGTCGCGGCGGCATGCTCGGTCTCAGCGGGGTGGCCGCCCTCGTGGTAGCTGCCGCCCTCCTCCTCGGAGCCGGGTTCCGGCGGGGGGGTGTTGCCGTCAGCGCCGCGGGTTCCGGGCTCCATCTCGTCCTCTCGACCCTCTTTGTAGGCGTGGAGCGGCGTCTCGGTTGCTTCTCCCTGCTCGTTTCCGTCGACGTCAGGCATCGAGGCCTCCTCGGTCGTCTTTACTCGCGGGTCACGCGGCCGCGAGATGTGTGTGTCTCCTGTCGTTGTACCCCGGGGCCGCGCCCTCTACTCGCGCGCTCGGTGCCGCGCTTGGTGGTGGGTCAGGAGCCGAAGGCGGATCGCGCCGCCCGCGCGCCGGCCCTTGCGCGCTCCGCGAACCGGTATGTGCCGGTATCCAGCAATTCGCGGGCGGCCTCCACCGTCGATCCGATCGCTGCAAAGGCAAACGCGCCGCCGACCGAGACGCGACGGACCCCGACCTTCGCAAGTTCAGCCACGGGCGGCACCTTCGCGCCGGCGAGCACGTTCACCGGGCGATCCACGGCGCTGACGATCCGGCGGATGTCCTCGAGCTCCTGCACGCCGGGGGCGAACAGGACGTCGGCGCCGGCCGCTTCGTAGGCCTGGAGTCGCGCGATCGTGTCATCGAGATCCGGGCGGCCGTGCACGAAGTTCTCGGCCCGCGCTGTCAGGACGAGGTGCACCTGGCCTGCATGTGCAGCCTGCACGGCAGCGGCGATGCGTTCGGCGGCGAAGGCGACCTCATAGATTGGCTCATCCGGGCGGCCGCTGAAGTCCTCTACGGAGCAGCCCGCCAGCCCCGCCGCCACCGCGAGCTGCACGGTCTCTGCGACCTGCGCAGGCTCGTCGGCGAAGCCGTTCTCGAGGTCGGCAGACACCGGCAGGTCCGTGGCCTGAGCAATGCTGCTGGCGTGCTCCAGTGCCTCCTCACGCGTCAACGATCCGTCGAGTTTTCCCAGCGTCGCCGCGAAGCCGCTGCTCGTCGTGGCGAGCGCCTCGAATCCGAGCGACGCAAACAACCTGGCGGAGCCGATATCCCAAGGGTTCGGTAGCAGGAGCGGCGGCAGCTGGGCCCCATGTAGGGCCAGAAAGGCCTGGGCTTTGCGAGCTTGTTCAACGATTGCCGGAGCCTATTGCACGAGATCCCAGGCGCCTGTCGACCGACTGCCTCACCGCCACGTGATCGCTGTCGATGGATCGCCGAGATGGTCTCCTACCTTCGCCTCAACACCGACGCAACGGCCGCCGGCGCCGACTGACCCGGGCTGAGCTGGCCTCGACCAGGACCCGGAGGTCAGCTCTGCGGAAGCGTGGCTTCGAGCTCGACCGCCACCACGTCGGCAACCTTCAATGCTCCGAACAGTGCGGAGTACGGCTTGATCCCCCAACTGCTCTGCGTGACTGTTGCGCTGGCGCGGAGCTTGCCGTCGCCGCCGATCGCGACCTCGAAATCGATTGGATTCACTCTCCCGACCAGCTCGAGTTCGCCCTGGCCGCTGATCTGAGCCCGATCCGGCGCGACGTTCACGCGGGTGGAGCGGAACTCGATGCCCTTGCGCTTCAACACGTCGTCATCGATCGTCTTCTGGATGCTCGCCCGGTCGTTGTCGCTGAGCGCCTGCATGCCTCCGGTGCCTTGGCGCACTCGCAGCGACGTGGCATCCGCAGTGAGCTGGATGCTCGTCTGCGACAGGCTCTCACCGACCTCGATCGTGGCCTTCCAGGAGGTGACCTCGATCACGAGGTCGTGCCCGGCCTTGGCAGCCGCGCCCGTGCGCGAGGTCCTCAGCACGAGCCTCGCGCTCTCCGGCCCGAGTTCGTGCGCTCCCGATTCGATCGCCACTGACAGCTGCTGTTAACCGCAGCCCGTGTTGTTACCGCAGCTCGAGCACGTGTAGCAGGAGCCGGTGCGTTGCATCATGCCGCCGCACTGACCGCAGGCCGGCCCGAGGTCGAGGCCCTTCAGGCGGGCGGGGAGGACCGGAGGGGAGTCGGTGAGGGATGCCGCCGCCGCAGTTGGGGGGCTGTCGCCAGCGGAAGGCGCAGGCGCCGCAGGACCCGCGGTGTCCGAGGAGTGGATGGATTGCGCTGCCTCCTCGACCGCCTTGCGTGCGCGCACCGCCGGGGTGAGGATGCCGAGCTCCTCCTGCGCCTCAGCGTCGAGGAATCGCGAGGCGAGCCAGCGCATGATGTAGTCGGGCATCGACTTGGCGAACGGGATCTCGGGGTTTTGCGTGATCCCCTCGGGCTCAAAGCGCATGTAGCTGAACTTCTGCACCAGCGTCTCCAGCGGCACGCCGTACTGCAGCGCGATCGAGATCGCCGTCGCGTAGGAGTTCATCATCCCGCGCATCGTCGAGCCTTCCTTGCCGATGTCGGTGAGGAAGATTTCGCCAACGGTGCCGTCCTCGTACTTGCCCGCCGTGATGTATCCCTCGTGGCCGCCGATCGAGAACTTGTGCGTGATCGACTCACGCTCACGCGGCATCCGGCGTCGCTGGGGACCAGCGTTCGCAAGCGCCTCCGCGACCGCCGCGTCGAAGTCGACGCGGAGCGCCCCAGGCGCCATGGCAGCGTCCTGCTGAGCGTCGGTGCGCAACGCTTGAGCTGTCTTTGAGCCGTCGCGGTAGATCGCAAGCGCCTTGATGCCAAGCGCCCAAGCCTGGGTGTAGGCATCGACGATGTCCTCCACCGTCGCGCTCGCGGGGAGGTTCACGGTTTTTGAGATCGCGCCCGAGATGAACGGCTGCACCGCGCCCATCATCTTGATGTGGCCCATGTGGGAGATCGCCCGCTCGCCGACCGCGACATCGAACACCGAGAGATGCTCGTCCAGCAGTCCCGGCGCGCCGAGGATCGTGCCGTGCTCGTTGATGTAGGCCTCGATCTGCTCGATCGCCTCATCGGCATAGCCCAGCGTCTCCAGCGCCAGCGGCACCGTGCGGTTGACGATCGTCATCTGACCGCCGCCGACCAGCTCCTTGAACTTCACCAGCGAGAAGTCTGGCTCCACGCCCGTCGTGTCGCAGTCCATCAGGAAGGAGATCGTTCCCGTTGGCGCGAGCACCGTTGCCTGGGCGTTGCGGAAGCCGTGGAGTTGACCGAGCTCGATCGCGTCGGTCCAGGCACGGCGAGCCGCGGCGAGCAGCGTCTCGTCCGCGCACGCCGCATCCGGGATCGCCCGCGATGCCTCGCCGTGCATCCGCATCACGCCCAGGTGCGCTTCACGGTTCTTCTCAAAGTGCTCATACGGCCCCAGCGCTGCCGCGACGCGAGCAGACTGCGCGTAGGCGCGCCCCGTCATCAGGGCCGTGATCGCCGCAGCGGTGCCGCGGCCGGCATCCGAGTCGTAGGCCATCCCGTCCGCCATCAGGTAGGCGCCGAGGTTCGCGTAGCCGAGGCCCAGCTGGCGGAACGCGCGGGCGTTGACCGCGATCTCCTCGGTCGGGTAGCTCGAAGGGCCCACGAGAATCTCCTGCGCGAGCAGCACGATGTCAACGGCATGCTCAAAGGAGTCGACGTCAAACGTGCCGTCCAGCTTGCGGAACTTCATCAGGTTGAGCGAAGCCAGGTTGCACGCGCTGTTGTCGACGTGCATGTATTCCGAGCAGGGGTTGGACGCGTTGATCCGTCCCGAAGCCGGGCTCGTGTGCCAATTGTTGATCGTCGTGTCGTACTGCACGCCCGGATCCGCGCAGCGCCACGCCGCCTGGGCAATCTCGCGCATCAGCTTGCGCGCGGGTATCGGATCGCCGACCGGCTCGCCGCTCGCACGCGAGGTCAGGTGCCAGTCCTCCCCCGCCTCCACAGCGCGCATGAACTCGTCTGTCACACGCACCGAGTTGTTGGCGTTCTGGTACTGGATCGAGTGGAAGCCCTCGCCGTCGATCGACATGTCAAAGCCGGCGTCGCGCAAGGCCGCTGCCTTGTCCTCCTCACGAGCCTTGCAGGTGATGAAGTCAACGATGTCCGGGTGGTCGATGTTGAGCACGACCATCTTTGCCGCACGGCGTGTCTTGCCACCTGACTTGATCGTGCCAGCCCAGGCATCCGCGCCGCGCATGAACGACACCGGGCCCGATGCCGTGCCGCCCTTCGCCAGCGGCTCCATCGAGCCGCGGATGTTCGAGAGGTTGATGCCCGAGCCCGAGCCGCCGCGGAAAATCATCCCCTCCTTGGTGTTCCACGCGAGGATCGACTCCATCGTGTCCTCCACCGACAGGATGAAGCAAGCCGAGCACTGCGGATTCTGCTCGAATCCGACGTTGAACCACACCGGCGAGTTGAACGCCGCCAGCTGGTGCAGCAGGATGTAGGTCAGCTCCGCCTCAAAAGAGTCGCCGTCGGCGTCCGTCGCGAAATACCCGCGCGCGCGGCCCCAGTCCGCGATCGTCGTTGCGACGCGGCCGATCATCTGCTTGACGGAGCGCTCGCGCTCCGGCGCGGAGAGCTGGCCCCGGAAGTATTTTTGGGCAACGATGTTCGTCGCGTTTTGCGACCAGGAACGCGGGAACTCCACACCGAGCTGCTCGAACGCAACATGTTCGCCGTGGCCGATCCGCGCGTCGCGCAGCTCCCACTCGACCGTGTCGAAGGGATGCTGCTCCGGCGTCGTGTAGCGACGGGCGATCGACATCGCCGCCCCGCGCGAGGGGTCCGTCGTCCTGAGTGTCGGCTGCGGCGTGATTTCCATCGACCTGCTCCTCCTGCTTTTCAAGCGTCTCGAGTACCGGGTCGAGGATCGTTGCGCGCCCGTCGGACGGGTCTGTTTCACCCGGTTAACAAGCGGCCTCCGGCAGCTCCGTCAAACCGCTCTGCCTAGCCAAATTCTATCAACTCGGGCAACGCGTCCTCAGCGCCCGAGACGAACCCAGTCGCCAAATTCTCGCATCGTCTGGCGCATCCGGAATGCCGCTTCGGCAAAGGCGTGGCGCGAGCCCGCCAGGCGTTGCGGTTCGCGTGCGCCTGAGGTCAGCGCAGCCGCGCCCAGGCCCAGCAGCGCAGCGGCGATGAGCAGGCCTGCGAGGATCAGCGCCGGCACCGAGATCTTGTGTTGCGTCGTCGTCTGCACCTGGGGCGAGGGCTGCGGGATCAGGGTCGTCGTGGGTTGTGCAGGGGGAAGCGCAGCAGACGGGGGGGTCGCGGGCGCGGCGGGGAGCGCGGGTGCCGCGGCGCCGGGCGTGGTCGGCGCAGCTGCGCCCGCCCCACGGCGCGCGGACGCACCAGTGCATTTCGCAAGGCCGGCCTGGCGCGTGCTGAGCGCGGTTTGCAACGCCGCGTAGAAGAGGGGCTGCGTCTTGATCAGCGACGGCGTCATCTCCGACACCGCCATCTGCAGCGACTTCGTCGAATGCTTGCACGGGTTGATTGCATGGATCCGGGCATAACCCACGAGCAGCTTGTGTAGCGGCGAGGCCGCGTTCAAGGCACTCGCCGGCGGGGCCAAGGCCAGCGTCGCCAGCAGGAGTAGCAGGGCTCTGCGCATCCCGCAAGACTAGCCCGTCGATTCGACCCACGTCCGGGCCACGGCGATCACCGCGGGAGCAGGTCGGCGAGCGCCGCGAGCGCCGCCGCCAGCACCACGTCCGGCGCGCGCGAGGCGTCGATCCGCCGGATCCGCTCAGGCGAGTGGAGCGCGAGCTGCTCGTATGTCGCTGAGATCCGCGCGAAGAATGGCTCGCCTTCGAGCTCGAGGCGGTCTGGGTCCTGCGCGCGCGCGCCGCGTCGAGCGCGCCCGGCCGCCGGATCAACAACCAGCAGCAGCGTGCGGTCAGCCTCGAGGCCGCCTGTGGCGAACGCGTTGATCTCGCGCACGTGCTCAACCCCGAGCGCGCGGCCGCCGCCCTGATAGGCGAGCGAGGAGTCGATGAAGCGGTCGAGCACCACCCAGCCGCCTGCCTCGAGCAGCGGCGCGACCCGCTCCTCCACCAGCTGCGCGCGCGCCGCTGCATAGAGCAGCGCCTCAGCCCGGGCGCCGACGCGCAGCGCCGGATCCCCCACCAGCGAGCGCACCAGCTCAGCGGCGCGCACGCCGCCCGGCTCGCGCAGCAGTTCGACGGGCGCGCCCACGCAGGAGCGCAGGTGCTCTACGAGCGGTCCCGCGAGCGTGCTCTTGCCCGCCCCATCGATCCCCTCGATCGTGATCAGCCGCCCGCGCGTCATCGAAGCGCACGATACCCTCGCTTCCAGCGTGCTTCCCGGGCTCGAACACCACCCACATGCCCGGGCGATCCTCGGGGCCGCCTGCAAGCCGGGTGCCGAGCCATCGCACGCCTACCTGTTCGAGGGCCCGCCCGGAACAGGCAAGGCCGGCGTGGCACGCGCTCTCGCAGCGCAGTTGCTTGCGCCGGACGACCCCGAGGCCGCGGGCCGCGTCGAGCGCGGAACGCATCCAGACTTGGTCTGGGTTCAGCCGAGCGGCGCCGCAGAGATGCTCGTCTCCGACATCGACGAGCCGGTCGTGCTAGCCGCAACGCGCACACCGTTCGAAGCACAGCGGCGGGTGTTCGTGCTCGAGGACGCCGACGCGATGAATGACACCGCGGCCAACCGGCTGCTGAAGACACTCGATGAGCCCGCTCCACACGCGCACCTGCTGCTGCTCACCGCGCGGCCCGCCGAGCTGCTCGAGACGATCCGCTCACGCTGCCAGTCTGTGCGCTTCGACGCGCTCCCGGCGAATGAGCTAGCGCGCCAGCTCGAGACCGAGGGCGCGCCCGCTCCGATCGCCGCAGCGTGTTCACGGCTGGCGCTCGGCGATGGACGCCTCGCC
>JBPCQX010000215.1:0-4216 GCA_050997675.1 Solirubrobacteraceae bacterium | reverse complement strand
CACCCGTTCCGCCCCCCGCCCTCCCTCCTCCCCTCCTCCCTCCCTGTCTCCTTCGCCCGATGCGGCGTCGAGCGAGGACAGCTCCTCGCCCTTCCACATGACTGCGCCGGAGGTCGGCAGCACAAGTCCGCCGAGCGCGTGCAGGAGGGTTGTCTTGCCCGAGCCAGAGGGGCCCCACAGCGCGACGCGCTCGCCGCTCGCAGCGCGGAAGTCAACGCCGTCGAGCGCGAGCACCTGTGCATCTCCCGAGCCGTAGGAGACCCGGACCCCACGGCAGCCGATCAGGCTCTGCGGAGCAGCGACGCTCACGCGAGCCTGCCGTCACGCAGTTCGATCACGCGCTCAGCGGCGGCGGCGACCTGTTCGGAGTGTGTGACGACGACCACGGTGCAGCCGAAATCGCCCTGGAGGCGGTGGAGCGCGTCGAGCACGAGACGCTCGTTGCCGCGGTCGAGCTCACCGGTCGGCTCATCGGCAAGCACGAGGGCTGCCTCGCGGGCAGCGGCGCCCGCAATCGCGACCCGCTGCTGCTCACCTCCGGATAGCGCCCCGGCGCGGCTTCCGAGCCGCCGACCCAGACCGAACACCTCAAGCGCGGCGGCGGCGCCACGCTTGGCTTGGCTGCGACCCGCGAGCCGCAGGGAAACGGCGACGTTCTCCTGCGCTGACAGTGCGGGCCAGAGGTTGCCGGACTGAAAGACGATCGCGAGCTGCTCGGCGCGGTACGCGGCGAGCTCGGCCTCGTCGAGCCCGGCGAGCGTGCGGCCGGCCACGCGAACCTCGCCGGCCGAGGCCTCGTCGAGCCCGGCGGCGAGCGTCAGCATCGTGCTCTTGCCGCACCCCGAGGGGCCGAGCACGGCTACGAACTCCCCGCTCTCCACGCGCAGATCGAGTCCACGCAGCGCGACGGTCTCGACGGGTCCGGCGCGGTAGATCTTGAACACGTCGTGAAATTCGAGTGCACCCCACTGGACCTGCTGCTGCTGCGCGCCCTGGGGTTCTGCGTAGAGGCTTCTCAGAGCCACTTGAAGCTCGCCACCACACGCTTGTAGGCATCGATGTTGTCGACCCCTGTGGGGGTGCCGAGGTCAACCGTCGCCAGCCGCCCGGCGTGGCCGATCTCGTAGCGGTCGACCTGCAGCGTGACGCGCTTGCCGGTCACCGGGTTCGGCGCGCTCTGGGTGCTGTAGGTCGCCTTGATCGCAGGTCCGCTCGTGAGGCTCGTGGCCTGCGTTGCGCCGGCGCTAACGGCTCGCAGCGCCGCCAGCTGGGCGCGTACCGAGGCGATCGTCGGCGCCGCGCCGCGCGCCAGCACGATCCGCACCAGATTGTTCTTGTCCTGGAAGCTAACCCCGCCGGCGCTGCGCCGCACGGTCCACCCCTCGGGGTAAACGATCGAAAACGCGAGCCTGGCGTCGCGATAGGTGAGGAAGTTCTGGTTGTCAGGGATGTCGCCCGTGGCGGCGGACTTGGCGTCGGCCGCGAGCGCCGAGGGACTTGCCGTTGAACCTCCGCTGCCGGGACTTGGACTGGCGCTGCCGCCGCAGCCCGCGAACGCGAGTCCGATCAGTAGCGTGGCTGAGACAGGTTTGAGCACGAGAGCCACGATGCCAGCTCGCACCTGAACAACTCCTGAACGGCTCGGCGCCAAAGCGCAGCGACATCACCTCGCGCGTGGTATGTTCTTGGGTAAGGGCATCGTCGGTGGGGTCGGTCTCGTCGCAAGGCGGGCAACATCGCATGACTTTCTGAATTTCGCTGCCATGCAGGGCGATCCGGAGGTCACAATGTCCCAACTTCCCAAGCCGCTCCCCAGTGTCGCCCCGGTAGCACGCCTGCACTCGGTTCCGTCCACGTTCGCGTGCACCCGCAGCCGTGACGACGCAGGCGCAATCTGGGTCCGCGTGGTCGGCGAGCTGGATCTTGCCGGTGCACCAACGCTCGCCGCAGCTTTGCGCGATTCCCTCAACGAAGCGAGCCTTGTGATCCTCGATCTGAGCGGACTCACGTTCCTTGACTCTGCGGGTGTGCACGCGATCGTCGATGCTGGCAGCGACGCCCGCAGCGACACCCGCCGCCTACGGCTGGTGTGCGGCCCGCACAGCGTTCAACGACTCTTTGCGCTGACCGGTACCGCCGCCGAGGTCGACGTCATCGAGCCGGGCTCGAGCCGCCGGTTGATCCATCCCGCCTCCGTGGAGCTCGCGGGCACGAGCATTGTCGCCTGATCGAACCGCTCCGGCCGAGATCCTGGAAATTTCGCGCCCGTAGTCGGAAACCGCTCCCGCCTGCGCTACTCTTGCATCAGCAGCCGGGCCAGGAGCCGGGCTGAGATAGATCGTTCGGCGTTGATCGACCTCTGCGGATGTCGCTCGGTTTCACGCGTTCAGTACGACCGGCAGTCTACAATCGACCAACCCAAATCATTTCTCCGGGGGGATCCCTGGCGGGAAAGGAAGCAATCATCGTGTTCAATCGCAAGCTTATTGTCGTTCCGGCCAGTTTGGCCGTGTTGGCATTTGGCGCCGCAGGCGCCTCGGCCGACACGTTCCTGCTCGGCAGCACCAACTCGAGCACCAACCAGGGCATCAACAACAACCAGAGCGCATCGCAGTCAAACCTCGGTGCGGGCGGTAGCGGCACGACGATCGTCAACCGCAGCGGCTACAGCCCGAGCGTCAACCAGGGCGCGACCAACGCCAACGTCAACGCGCCGGCAGCTGCTCCGACAGGCACCGGTGACACGTTCAACACCGGAAACTCGAACACCAGCACCAACCAGGGCATCAACAACAACCAGAGCGCGGATCAGGATTTGGCCGGTGGTGGTAGCGGCACCACGATCGTCAACCGCAGCGGCTTCACCCCGAGCATCAACCAGGGCGTGACCAACGCCAACGTCAACGCGACGTCCGCTGGTACCGCTTCGACGGGTGACGTGTTCCTGCTCGGTGGCAACAACACCAGCACCGGGCAAGCAATCAACAGCACGCAGGCGGCGGACCAGTCCGGTGCCGGCGTCAGCGGTGGAACGCTGATCATCAACAACAGCGGCTTCACCCCCAGCGCAAACCAGGGCACCTGTAACGTCAACGCCAACGCTGACGGCGGAACGTCGCTCCTGGTCCTCGGTCTGGCCTGCGGCGGCAAGAACAACCTGTAGCAAACACGCGGTCCGCACCCAACCGTCCGTCTCCGCCGAGCGCGGGGGCGGACGGTGTCGCGGTCCCCAGACCTAGCGAGCGCCGAGCGGCACAAGCGCCGCCACTGCGCCGCAGTCGCGTGGATCGCTTGCGCGCCGGGCCACGGCACCTGTACTGATCTCTCATCCGGCGCCTCGGCGAAGTGGGTGAGTCGCTGCGGCGGGCGAGCTAGCGCCACGGCGTGCCGGAATCACTGTGCTAGAGTACCCCCCTCGGGTATCTCGTGACCTTCAGCTCAGTTATCAACACGGCTTCTGACGGCTTCGCCAACGCGTTCCTGATGGCGTGGCAGGTCTGGTGGGCGCTGGTGCTGGGCTTCGCTATCAGCGCGATCGTCCAGGCGTGGGTACCGCGGGAGCGCGTCCAGGGCTCGCTGGGCGGTTCGGGCTTCAGGCCGATTGCGATCGCAACTGGCCTTGGCGCAGCGTCATCCTCGTGTTCCTACGCGGCGATCGCGATCGCCAAAAGCCTGTTCCAGAAGGGCGCCTCGGCGTCCTCGGCGCTCGCATTCCAGTTCGCTTCGACCAATCTCGTCTGGGAGCTGGGGCTCGTGTTGTGGGTGCTTATCGGCTGGCAGTTCGCTCTGGCGGAGTACCTCGGCGGGCTCGTGATGATTGGACTGATGGCCCTGCTGCTGCGGGCGTTCGTCTCGCCCAAGCTCGAGGAGCAGGCGCGCGAGCACGCCCAAGGCGCCGACACCGGCCACCAGCACCACATGGCCGGGGAGACCATGACCTGGCGCCGGCGGCTGGCTTCTGCCTCGGCATGGTCAGACGTGGCGCACAACTTCCGGGGCGATTGGCAGATGCTGTGGAAGGAAGTCACCATCGGCTTCGTGCTGGCCGGGTTCGTCGCTCAGCTCGGCAACGACTTCTTCAACGCGCTGTTCCTGAAGGACTCGCCGGCGCTTGTCCAAACGGTGTGGGGAGCTTTCATCGGCCCTGTCATCGCGGTGCTGAGCTTCGTCTGCTCGGTCGGCAACGTGCCGCTCGCGGCGGTGCTGTGGTCGGGCG
>JBPCQX010000204.1:0-3171 GCA_050997675.1 Solirubrobacteraceae bacterium | reverse complement strand
GAGTCGGGAGTTCTGTAGTACGATTCGCGTGGTGGAGGTCCTTCGCTCGGCCGGCATGGAGTACCTGATGAAGACATCCAGCACGCCCTGCGAAGTGCGCTGCTTGTGGAAGAGGTTGACGAAGATCCGACGCGCTACCTGGTCTTGGGTCCCGACCGTGCAGGGAACCTGCTCCGAGCTGGTTGTCCTGGATCGGCCTCAGGGTCCCGCGGTTATGCATGCGATGCCGATGAGAGCGAAGTACCGGTCGCTGCTGCGTGGGAGGTGGTGATGCACGAAACGCATGGGACCAAGGCCGATGGCACCCCGATCACCGATGAGCTGGTCGAGGCGATGGCGGACGAGGCCGAACGCGGCTACGACGTCGAGAAGATCCGACATCGCCGCGGCGGTCGCCCACCGATGGGCTCGGCGGCATCATCGGTCGAGTCGGTTCGCCTAGATCCTGAGCTCAAGCGCGACCTACTTCTGCGTGCCGCAGAACAGCAGATCAGCGTCTCGGAAGCCATCCGGCGCGCGATCGGCCAATACCTCCGGGCCAGCTGAGATCCGCGTCACCGGGAAACCTCCGCAGCGCCTTGAGTCACGTTTTGGGTCATTAACGTGACCGTACGTGCCGCGTAGGACGGCCATCACCGGCGGCCAGGCTTCACTGCTGTGTGAGCTGATTAGGCCAGGACGTTTGGCTGGTCGATCAGCCAGAGCCAGGTGCCGTCGGCTTGCTGGTGGGCCACTTCTGCGGTAGCGCCGCCGGCGAAACGGGTTGAGGTCAAGGCCAGGTCTCCGACTCGCAGCGCTGGGCGGACTTCTCCCTTGAAGGTGGGCGAGCCGGCGAGCAGCTGCTCGTATGTGCCGCGCAGTGCCTCGATGCCGGTCGTCGGCGAGCCGGATGGAGACGCGAGCACAGCGTCGGGCTCCTACAGCGCGACTACGCCCTCGACGTCGCCGGCGTTCGCTCGCTCTAAGAAGAGCCGTCCGAGATCCTCGGGCTCCAAGGCTTGTGTTCCGCCGCTTTCGCGCATGTCGAGCTGACCGTAGCCGGAGCCGCAGACAGTTGACATTTTGACGGCAAAAAGGCATGATCGGGACCGTGGCGCGCAAGAAGACCACGATCTACCTCGAACCCGACCTGCTCAACGCGACCAAGGCGCTGGCGGCCAGCTCGGGCCGTCGCGAGTACGAGGTGGTCGAGGACGCGCTGCGCGCCTACATGCGCTCTGACGAGGCTGCGACGGCCAGGCAAGAGCTCAAAGAGCTGCTGGATCGGGTGGCCAAACGCTCAGAGCTGACCGATGATGAGGCGCTGAAGCTCGCCTATGACGAGCTTCACGCGATGCGCGCCGGCCACTAAAACCGGGTGCGAGTCGTGCTCGACGCCGGCGTGCTGGTCGCCGCCGCAATCGCGCCCCGAGGCGTCTGCGGTCGCCTGCTGGACGGCGCAATCGCCGGGCGCTTTGAGCTCATCGTCTCCCCGAGTTTGCTCGCCGAGCTTGAGCGGGTGCTGCTGCGCGCGAAGTTCCGCCGTTGGCTGACCGAGCGCGAGGTTCGCCAGGTGATCGCCGCGATCGTGCAGCTCGGCGAGCTGCACGAGGACCCGCCGGCCGAGCCCGGGCTGACGCCTGACCCCAAGGACGACTACCTCGTCTCGCTCGCGCGCGCCGTCGACGCCGACTACCTCATCTCCGGCGATCGGCACCTCACGGGACTCATCGATCCGCGGCCGCCCGTGCTCGCTCCCCGCGTGCTGCTCGACCAGCTCAACACGCAGCCATAGTCACGTTTTGTTCCAAGAACGTGATTCATGTCGCTCGCGCTGGAGCGGACGGCTGCGGAGAGTCATATCGACTCACCCGCGGTCGAGCACTGACCCGGGGCGGCGCCCGGGGGCGCGTTCTGCTTCTGCTCGCCGCACCGCCCCGTGCAGCAGGGGGAGCAGCTCCACCGAGAGCCCCCCCGTGGCCAGGTAATGACTCCAGCTGTCTTGAATGGCGACGATCTCCCGGAGGGCCGCTCGGACCAGGCGGCGACCCTCGCTGGTCAACAGAACAAGGCGGGCGCGGCCGTCTGAGGGGTCTGAGCGCCGTTCGAGATAACCTCGAGCTTCAAGTCCGGCGACCAGCTCACCGGCCGCCTGGTGGCTCATCCCGGCGCGGGCAGCGATCTCGGTGAGGCGCGCACCGCCGGGTGGAAGGTTCTCAAACACCAGGTGCTCGGATGCGGTGACGTCGGGGAAGCCGGCTGCGGTTAAGCGTTGGAGCAGCTCTTCGACCATCAGCCCGGTGGCGCGACGAAACAGCGCGATCACTGTCGGTACGGGCTCGAGGGGGTGACGGCTCACATCTTGGCTCCGCAGGCTGCCTGCCTATATAATGCGCAGGTGTCTTGCGTAAAACAGCTTAGCGATGACGGCCGTCTCGCCCGGTCGCGCAGGAGGTCGTGCGTGTCTACGTGGGCGGGGTGTTCTTCGATCAGGAGGAATCATGAGCACAGCCATGTCACACAACCCCGCACCGAGCCGGCCGTCGCCGTCCGGCGTGCCCCGCGCCATCTTCGCGGCACCGAAGGCGCTCTACCGGCGGAAGCTGGGCTGGATCTTCGGTCGCCGCCTCCTCGCCATCACCTACCGTGGTCGCAAGAGCGGGCGGACGCTGCTGACGGTGCTCGAGGTCATCCGTCACGACCGCACCACCGGGGAGAGCGTCGTCGTGTCCGGCTACGGCACGACAGCGGGCTGGTATCTGAGCATCAAGGAAGCACCGGCGCTGCGCGTGCAGACCGGTCGGCTTGACTACGTGCCCGACCAGCGGCTCCTAACCCCCGAGGAGGTACGCGAGGAGGCCGAGACGCTTGCGCGCACGCATCCGTGGGAGATGCGCATGCTGCGGCGCTTCGCGATCCTGACCGGGTGCATCAAGCCCACGCGCCAAGAGCGCGGGGTCGAGCTGCTGGCGTCGTTTCCGATGGTCGCGTTCCGGCCGCCTGACGGGGTCCCCCGCTACCGCGGAGCGGTCAGCGTCCGATGAGAAGGATGAGTGAGGCTCTCCGTTACGCGCTCACGCGCGCGAGACTCACGGCCTCATCGAGGTAGAGGCCTCGGCGGGCGCCATCTGCGGCTTATCGATCACCTGGGAAGCCAGGACCGGCCGCTCAGCGCGGATAGTCACGTTTTTG
>JBPCQX010000131.1:0-60481 GCA_050997675.1 Solirubrobacteraceae bacterium | reverse complement strand
CGCCCGACGCGGCTCAGCCGCTCGCCGCCGAGCCGACCACGCCCGACGCGGCTCAGCCGCTCGCCGCCGAGCCGACCACGCCCGCCGCGCCGCCCGTGCCCGTCGTATCTGGCGTCCCTGGAGGTCCTGGAGGTCCTGGAGGTCCTGGAGGTCCTGGAGGTCCTGGAGGTCCTGGCGAGAGCGTGCCAGAGACCGCCGCACAGCCGCCGATTGCAGGCGAGGAGGCGACTCCGCCTGTGGTCGTCGCCGCAGAGGCTGCGTCTGGTGAGGCTCCGGCGCCGCCGATCGCCGATGTGCCGCCGGACGCCCCGGCGGCGGACAACGGCGCAGTCGTCGAGGAGCCCACCACGCACGCACGGTCCTACCGCGAGCGGGCCAAGCTCCAGCGCCGGCTGCGGTATCTGCGCCAGACGCGCGAGCTCGCCTTCCGCGACCTCGGCGGGTTCGTGTTCGACCAGCATCGCTTCGGTCGGAGCCGAGATGACATCGTGCGCGCGAAGATCGCGGGACTGGACTCGATCGATCGGGAGCTGCGTGCGCTGGAGGTCGCGCTCGACCAGCACCAGGAGCTGCTGATCCTGCAGGAGCCCGGGATTTCCGTCTGTCCGCGCTGCGGCGTGATCCACGGCAGCGACGCGAACTTCTGCCCAGGGTGCGCGCTGCCGCGCGGCACGAGCTACGGTTTGCCCCCCAGCGAATCGTCGCCGGCTGCCGCTGCGCCGCCCCCAGTACCGCCTGTCGAGCCCCTGGCCGCCGACCCCTACGCGGCCGATCAGCCGACAACCGAGTTCAAAGCGCTGCCGCCGCAGTGAGCGTCCCGGAGTCCGCGGCTCCCTCCTTCGTGCAGCCGCGCTGCCCGGCGTGCGCCACGCCGCTCGCTCCCGAGCAGAGCTGGTGCCTGCAGTGCGGCGCCGCAGCCCGAACGCGCATCGCGCCCGCGCCGCGCTGGCGCGCGGCGACTGCGCTGCTGCTGGCGCTCGTCGTTCTGTCGATCGCGGCGATCGGCTTCGGTGTCGCCCGGCTGCTGCGGAGCGACACCGCGATAACGCCGCCGCCGACGACGATCACGCAAACGTCCGCCGCAGCCGCCGCGCCCGCGCCGACTGCCCCGGCGCCGACGCCCGTGCCGACCACCCCCGCCGCCCCAACCACCATCCCCGCCGCGCCGAGCAAGACGACAACGACTCCGCCAGCAGTCCCGAAGACGCCGAACGGAGCCACTGCGCCGACTACACCGAAACGCTGATTTGGAGTCGCTCCCGCGCCGCTGCGGCCAGCGGCGTGAGCGAGGAGCGGGGTGAGATCCGCGGCGCAGCCAACGCGGCGAGCGTGGCGGCTGCGCTGCGGGCCAGCGCGTCAAGCGCGTAGCCGCCCTCCAACACCACCCCCACCGGGAGGCCAAGGCTGAGGATCGAATTGGTCATCGTTGCGTAGCCCCGGTCGGTGACGGTGCAGCCCGCGAGCGGATCCTCAGCGTGCGCGTCGAAGCCAGCGGAGATCAGCACCAACTGCGGCTCGTAGCGCGCAGCGAGCGGCAGCACGACGTGGTCGATCAGTGAGCAGAAGATCTCGTCGCCTGAGGCCGAGGGAACCGGGAGGTTCGCCGTGTAGCCCGCCCCGGCCCCAGCTCCCCGCTCAGCGGGATGACCGGACCCCGGATACAGCGGCGACTGGTGGATCGAGACGTAGAAGACGCTGGGACTGCTCCAGAAGATCTCCTGCGTCCCGTTGCCGTGGTGGACATCCCAGTCGAGCACCAGCACGCGCCTGACGCCGCGCCGCTCGACGGCGTGGGCAGCAGCGATCGCGATGTTGTTAAATAGGCAGAAGCCCATCGCGCGGCCGCTCTCGGCGTGGTGACCGGGCGGCCGGCCCGCGGCGAAGCCACTGGGTGCATCATCGTCAATTAGCGCGTCGACCAGATCGACAGCTCCGCCAGCAGCGTGTAGCGCGGCGCTCCACGAGCCGGCTCCGCAGGAGACGGTGTCGCCATCGAGCCAACCGCCGCCGCGCATGCTCAGCTCGCGGATCGACTCCACGTGAGCAGCAGAATGGGCCAGCCCCAGCGTATCCTCATCTGCTGCCGCCGCCTCGCGCCGCTGGGCCCCGAACCAATCGTGAGCTGCGAGCTCGCGCTCGATCGCCGCGATCCGCGCGGCACGCTCGGGGTGGGCGCCGCCGGTGTCATGCTCGAGCGAGGCCGGGTGGCTCAGGAAGATCGGTGCCCCCATGCCGATACGGTACCCGCCGATGGCCGTGATCCAAGCCGATGTGGCGGTCGTGGGCGCGGGCGCCGCGGGCTTGTACGTCGCGCTGAGCGCCGCGCGAGAGGGCGCGCGAGTAGCCCTCGTGTCCGCCGGCTCGCTCGCCGAGACGGCCTCCTACTGGGCCCAAGGAGGGCTCGCGGCGGCGCTCGGGGACGACGACAACCCCGCGCTGCATCTGGCGGACACCGAGCTCGCCGGCCGTGGGATCGTGCGGCCCTCAGCCGCCGAGGCGCTGTGCGCGGAGGCCCCGGAGCGTGTCCACGAGCTCGAACGGCTCGGCGTCTCGTTCGACGCTGACCGGCGAGGCAGGCTCTCGCTCGGCCTTGAGGGCGGCCACTCGCGGCGCCGCGTGGTGCACGCCGGAGGGAGCGCAACGGGGCGTCGCGTCGTGCGCCAACTCTCGGCGCTGGCGGCAGAGGCGCCGGAGATCGAAGTCATGGAACACGCCCGGGCGCAGGCGCTGGCCGTCTCGGGCGAGAGATGCGTCGGCCTGGCGCTCGAGGACGGCCGCGAGATCTCCGCTCGAGCGACGATTATCTGCACCGGCGGCGCAGCTGCGCTGTGGTCGCGCACGACGAACCCGCCTGGTTCGCTCGGCAGCGGTCTGCTGCTCGCTCACGCCGCCGGAGCGCAGCTCGCGGATCTCGAGTTCGTCCAGTTCCATCCGACTGCGGTGATCGGCGTGCCGGGCCGTGAGGGCTTTCTGATCTCAGAAGCAGTGCGCGGCGAGGGAGGCCTGCTGCTCGACGCGAACGGCAGGCGGTTCGTCGACGAGCTCGCCCCGCGCGATGAGGTGGCACGCGCGATTCGCTTGCAGATGCTGGCCGACGCGACTACAAGTGTTCAGCTCGACATGCGGGGGATCGATCCGGCGCTGTTTCCCAACGTAGTCGGCTCACTCACCGATGCCGGCATCGACGCGACACGCGAGACGATCCCGGTCGCGCCCGCATCGCACTATGTGATGGGCGGGATCGCCTGCAATCTCTCGGGTCGCTCGACGGTGCCAGGCCTGTTCGCCGCGGGGGAGGCGTCTTGCACCGGTCTCCACGGAGCGAACCGGCTCGCCTCCAACTCCCTGAGCGAGTGTTTCGTATTCGGCGCCCGGGCCGCACGCGCAGCGCTCGACGAACCCGCCGGGTGTGCGTTCGTCGAGCCCCCCGAGAGCGCGCCCCTGCGGGTGCCGCGCTCGACGCAGGACGCGCTCTGGATGCACGCAGGGCTGCTGCGCGACGCCGCCGGACTGTCGACCCTCCTCGCGGATCCTTTTCCGCTCGCACGGTTGATCGCCGCCTGCGCGCTGCATCGCACCGAGAGCAGGGGCGCGCACGGGCGGGCGGACTTTCCGGCCACCGACGCAGCCTGCGAGCAGGTCCACACCTTGATTGGCGCAGACGGAAGGGCGCGGTCAGAGGTTTGGGCTTGAGCTGTGCGGGCGCGCGGGAATTCTGGGACAGGCGCTTAAGCCAAGCTCAACAATTGCCGTCGCATGTTCTTTACAACCGCTCTGCATACTCGCGGGAGGGCCGAGGTGCCCGAACCAGCTCAGGAGCGGTCTTGTACCAATTCAGCAGAGCGATCTACCGCGAACTAACACCACTGATCGAGCGCAGGCCCTGTGGCTGCGCGGGCGGCAGCGTCGGGCCGCCGTCATCCGAAGCTCGGGCCCGTGTGCTGCGCGCATGCGAAGCTGCGGTCCAGCGTCTGGCCAACGACCGCCACTACTTCGCAAACCCGCCGCGGACGCTGTTCAACGACATCCGCGCGAACTTCCCGGTTTCTTCGCAGTCGCGCGTCTACGGAATCGTCTGCCGCTACCTGCAACTCGCCGACGAGTTCCTCGCTGCGCTGCCGCGCAACGGCGTCGATGCCAGCGGCAACCCGCTTCAGTGTCGGGCTATGACGCGGCGCGGGACGGCATGCCAGCGGATGCCGCTTCCACGTAACGGCTACTGCCCGTCGCACCAACACCTGGCGGACACCGAGAACGCCGAGGCCCTCGCGGCGTAGGCCCACAGCGCGCTGGAGAGGGTCCGAAAACCCGGACATTTGCAGGAAAGTTTGGAGTTTTCGTGTTTTTTTCGTATCCTGTGTCGAGTCCCGCTGGAGCCCAAGTTGTTTCCGGGCCCAACGGGTCGTCTTGTTGTCTGACCCCTCTTCCCTATGCCAATTGCCTTCAAAGAATGGGCCGTAACCGTCCGAGCGCTCGCCGAAGGCGAGCAGTTTCTCACCCGCCGCAAGTGCTGGATCCGCGACACAAACAAGCATTTCCTCGTCGAGCACCAGCGCTCCGTCCTGTACCCGACTTTCGACCACCAGCGCGCCGACCTGGTGCGCGAATCGCACCAGCCCGAGCTGCGTCGCGCGCTCGAGGAGGGTGTCTGGGCGGATGGCGAGCCGACTCTCGCCCAGCTCAGCCGCAATCCTGAGCAGACCCCCCCGGACCGCGTGAGGATCCGTGCCTGGGCCGAGGTCGCCGGTCAATACACGATCACCGATCCGCGCACCGTGGACGCGCTGTCGCCGTTCTACGTCTGGACTCCTGACTACGCCGAGAAGCGACTGGAATGGAAGCGTCGCCACCCGCTCCACGTGCTGCTCCTGCGCACGTACCGCATCCCGCGTCCGGTCACGGTCAAGGTCAGGGACGAGTACGGTGGCTGCCGTTCGTGGCTCGAGCTTCAGCGCGAGCTTCCGTTCGAAGGCACGCCGGTGCTTTCTGACGAGGAGTTCGATCGTGCAGCTGAGGAGATCGAGGGCATTGCCCTCGGCGCTCAGCCCGCGTTCGCCTAGCAGCGGGCTTCGGGTGCCGTGGGTAGAGAGCAGCTCGCCCAACTTCACCGCACGGCATGAACTCTCAGATCAGGATGACGCCGTATCGGTGCTCGAGCTGCTGGAGGGTACGCGCGAGCAGCTCGGCTCGACCTTCGCCCGGCTCCCCCCAGCAGCGGCGATCATCCTGCACGGCTCGCCGCTGCAGCTCGCGCTCGCCCAGCCCTACCTGCCGCTGATCCGTCTGCTCACCGATCCAGCCGGCAGGCGCTATCTCGCGGGCTGGTGTGCGAGCGGCGAGATGCACGTGCTTGCGCCGCGACTGCTCGAGGCCCGAGCGTCGCAGGTTTCGGGCTCGCGCGAGATGGTGATGCTCTCTCCGGCTTCGCTGTACGCGCAGTTGGTCGTGGCTGCCAACAATCATGCCCTGCCGCCGCCGTTCAAGCCGGCGAGCTTCAGTCGCTACGTGCGGTGGGCGTGGCTTCCGGCGGGAGCGGCCCAGTTCTTCTCCGGCCAAACAGCGTTTGCTCGCGCGGCGATCGCGCGGCGTCTGCACGAGGGCCGCGAGCCGTCCTTTCCGCCAGGGGTGCGCGACGCAGCGTTGCTCGGAGGCTCAGTGTTCGATCTGCTGGCGCAGGAGCGCGGCGAGGCGGCTGCCGCCAAGCTGGCCTGTACGCCGCCGCGCGGAAGCGGCGCACGCGAGGTGCTGCGAGCTGCGTTCGGCCGCGACGGCGCGCACACCGCCGGCGCCTGGCGCGCGCATCTGGCCCGGATGGCAGCGCCGTGAGGATGCGGACGCGCGCCGCGCTCTATGGCGCTGCCGCGGCACTTGTGCTCGCAGGCGTGCTGTCTGCGATCTTCGTCGCCGGCCGCACCGGCGAGACGCTGTCGATCGCCGGCGGCGCGCTTGGCGGCATCGGACTGTTGAGCCTGCTCTTCCTGGAGGTCGGCCTCGCCGAGGATCGCGAGCGCGATGCCAGCGGCGGCCAGTCGCCAGTGGCCCGCCCACGCCTGCGGCGGCCACCCCGACGGCGCGGTTGATCGGTCGTGGTCCGCCCTTGCCAACGCAAAGCATGACCTGACTCGTGATCCGTATTAGGCGGGCGCCGACACGTCGTCTCGTCCCCTGTTATCGAGCGCGAGGCGCTCGGCCGGCGACCTTTGTAGCGGACGCGCGTGACCTCGGGTGTGTGCAGGACCCTCGAAGGCGTTAGCTCGATTGCCTCTTTTTGCGCGAGTTCGAGATCTGCATCGAGCAGGCGCACGCCTGTCACGGCGCCGCAGCAACCGCGGCACAGGCGATCGCGATGGCATCCTCGCCGATCGCCCAGCGACGGTCGCGCAACCCGAGGCGCGGCCCTAACCAGCGCCTCGCGGCATAGCCGATCGGTGCAGACAGCGCGGCGGCGCGCCCCCGACAAGCGCACCTCTTGCGCCGCCGCCAACGATCCGCCCCGTGCTCGCGCCGCTGACCAGGCGGGCAGCGAGCGCGGGTCGCTCGAGTCGGCTCGTCGCAGCCGGATGCTTGTCCCAGACGTACTCGATCCCCGCGAGCAACGGAAACGCCATCAGCGCCAGATGAGCGCCGCCGGGACCGCGACGGCGGACAACGACGAGGGCCGGGGGCGTGAACGTGCGCAGTCCGGCGGCGAAGCCGACCAGAGCCGCTTTCACATCGGGCTGTGGTGTTGCCGGTCTGCGCATCGCGCCTCAACCGAATATACGCGTAGCGACAGACAGGACGAGCGCTCCGAGCGCGATCCCCGCCATCAGCCCGGCCATCACCCGCAGTGGCCGCGGCGAGGGCCTGCTCGGGGTCGGTTGCTCGCCCTCTGCGCCGCGGAGCTCCATCAGCACCTCGCGAGCTGTCGTCGCCCCAGAGGTCGGCACCAGGACGTCTCGCGGGCCGGCTGCCATGAAATCCGGCACGTCGAAGCCCGCGCGGCGGCGCAGCATCGACGGGACGCCCTCCTCGAGCAGGAGTCCCTGGAGGAACTCGGCCTCGGTCTGATTGGCTGCGCCCGCGACCTTGACGAGCTCGCCCTCGGTGTACTGCTTCTTGATCTTGCGGGCGCGCTCCTGGCGCTCTGTGGGCGGCGCGGCGACACCGGAATAGACCAGCGGCATGCCGCAGGCCGGACAGAAGCGCTCCTCAAGTGGATGGGTGGAGGCGCAGCGCGGACAGGCGAGCGGCTCGACGACCATCACTCGACGCTCAAGTGGGCGTCCACCACCTCACCATCGACGATCCGGTACGCACGGACCTCGGCTTCGCCGTCGGGGTCGGAGACGCCGACGATTACATACAGCGCCTCGGGATAGAAGGCGAGGTTGATGTCGGTCTGGGACGGATACGGGGCGCTGCGGGTGTGGGAGTGGTAGATCGCGCCCAGGTCCCAGCCCTGCTCCTCGATCTCAGTCTGGATTCGGTACTGCTCAAGGCCATCGATCTCGTACCGCAGCGGGCTCGCAGCGGCGTTCGCCGCGCGATAGACGTGCGTGGCAACGTCGCCAGAGCTGGCGATCATGCCGCAGCATTCGTTCGGGAAGTCTTCGCGCGCGTGGACCAGGAGCTGCTCGTGCAGTGCAGCGGCGATCACCACCAGAGCGTGCTCTCGAGATTCTCGATCTCGTCGATCGGTTTCGTATAGATGCCGCTCGAGAGGTACTTCCAGCCATCGTCGCAGACCACGAAGACGACGTTTCCCTCGTCGAGCTCGCCGGCGATCCGCACCGCTACACGAGCAATTGCGCCGGAGGACACACCGGCGAAGATGCCTTCCTCGTCGAGCAGTTTGCGCGTCCAGATGATCGCGTCGCTGTTCGTCACGAAGATCTTTCGGTCGAGCAGCGAGATGTCAATGATCGGCGGGATGAAGCCGTCATCGAGTGAGCGCAGACCCTGCACCGGCTCGCCCTGCATTGGCTCCGCGGCGACGATCTTGACCGCGTCGCCAAGTTCCTCCTTGAGCCGCCTCCCGTTGCCCATCAGCGTTCCCCCGGTGCCCAGGCCCGCGACGAAGGCCGCGACCTCGGGGAGCTCTTCCAGGATCTCCAGCGCGGTGCCGTTGTAGTGAGCAAGCGGGTTGGCCTCGTTGCCGTACTGGTATGGCATGTAGAAGTTGGGGTCAGCCCGCGTGAGTTCGCAGGCTTTCTCAACCGCCCCGTTGGAGCCCTTTGAGCCGTCGGAGAAGATGATCTTCGCGCCGTACATCTCGAGCAGCTGGGTGCGCTCGGGCGTCACGTTGTCGGGCATCACGACAGTCAGCGGGTAGCCCTTGCGGCGGCAGATCATGCCGAGCGAGATTCCGGTGTTGCCGGAGGTCGGCTCGAGGATCGTTTGGCCCGGCGCGATCAGGCCCCGCTCCTCGGCATCCTCGATCATCGCCCTGGCAACGCGGTCCTTTACCGAGCCGGTCGGGTTCGCAGACTCGAGCTTCGCCCAGATTCGCACCCCCGGCTTCGGCGAGAGGCGTTTTAGCTCGACGAGCGGCGTGTTGCCGATCGACTGCACGATGTCGCCGTAGCGACCGCCGCACGGCTTGTTCTCGAGGAACGGCACGCCCATTACTTCACAGAATATAGCGGGTACGTGCGGCGGGGTATGGCGCGTCGCCCCGCGGGTTGGGGTCAAGGATTATCTCGAGCGCGGAGCAGGGACCCCGGCGGCGCGGAGGAGAAAACGCGGCGTCAGCGCGCGTTGCCCGCCGCGCTCCCTCTCAGGGGAGGCCGCGATGCCTGTGGCGCAGCCCAGCGAGCCCCGGCCTACGCGGACCCGCCAGCCATCGCCGACAGGATCACAAGCGTGTCGTTATCGGCCAAACCCGTGGAGAGTCCGTCAAGCACCCGCACGTCCTCATCATTGAGGTAGACGTTGACGTAGCGGTTGAGCTCGCCTTCGGATGAGAACAGCTGGCTCTGCGTCGCAGGGTGTGCCGCAGACAGCGCGCGGAGCACGTCGCCAACGTTCGCGCCGTCCGCGTTGACCTCTTTCTCGCCGCCGACGGAGGCCCGCAGGACCGGTGGGATCTTGATCGTGGCCACTGGAGCGAAGCCTAACCAGCCGCGGCGCAGAACGCCTCGTAGTCAGGAAACACGCCCATCTCCTCGTCGGTGATCGCCGACGGCTCGCGCGAGCAGACCGGGCACTCCGGATCGCGCCTGACCTTCAACTCGGTGAACGTAGCGCTGAGTGCTTCGTACAGCAGCAGGCGACCGACCAACGGCTCGCCGGCCCCAACGATCAGCTTGACCACCTCCGTCGCCTGGAGCAGACCCATCGTCCCCGGCAGCACGCCCAGCACGCCGTTGGCGCCGCAGGAAGGCGCGAGCTCGGCCGGTGGCGGCACCGGGTAGAGGCAGCGGTAGCAAGGACCGTCGTAGGGCTTGAAAACCGACAGCTGGCCGTCGAACCCAAGGATCGAGGCCGAGACGACCGGGAGCTGGAGCCTGACGCTCGCGTCGTTGAGCAGATATCGCGTGGGGAAGTTATCGACGCCATCGACGATCACGTCATAGCCCTCGATGATCTCCATGATGTTCGAGGAGTCGAGTCGCACGGGGTGTTTGATCACCTTGACATCAGGGTTGAGGTCTTCGATCGCCGCCGCCGCAGAGTCAACCTTCAGCTGCCCAATCGTGCTGGTGGAGTGGATCACCTGGCGTTGCAGGTTTGACAGGTCGACCACATCGTCATCAACGATCCCGATCGTGCCAGCACCCGCCGCCGCGAGATACAAGGCCGTCGGAGAGCCAAGTCCGCCGGCGCCGAGCAGCAGCACCTTCGCGTCGAGCAGCTTGGCCTGTCCCTCCTCGCCGATCTCCGGCACAAGCAGGTGGCGTGAATAGCGCTCGCGCTGCTCGGGGGTCATCGCGCGCGGAATCTCGACCTCGTAGCCGCGATCCTTCCAGAGCGTGTAGCCGCCAGTCATCGATTCGACCCGCCCGTAGCCGAGCTCGCGCAGCAGGGTGTTCGCAGCGAGCGCCGAGCGCTGGCCGCTCGCGCAGTAGATGACGACTCGCTGATCACGGTCAGGCACGGCACCGTCGATCCTAGATTCCAGAAAGCCGCGCGGTATGTGCGTCGCGCCCGGAAGGTGTCCACGGGTGAACTCCTCGGTCTCGCGCACGTCAACTATCGCAACACCATTACCAAGCAGCTGGTGTACGTCAGCGGGATCGACCTCGGTGATCTGGCCCCTAATCTGTTTGATGAATTCGGCGCCGGAGGGACTCATCTTGGAAAACTCCTGAACTGTGGTCCGGATTTATAACTATAAAAAGTATAGCGCGTCCCCGAGCGGCCGCCCTCCATAATTCAGCAAATGCCGCCGCGACTCAAGCTAGCCCTGCTCGTCGGCTGCGCAGGAGTGGCGATTTTGCTCGGCGCCGCGGCGCTAACAGCAGGCAGCCACACACGCAGCCTCCAGCTCGTTGAGGGCTTCGCCGGGGCTCAGACCCCGGCGTCGATCCCGCCGCAGGACTTCACGCTTCACGACCAGGACGGCAAGCTCGTCAGGCTCGGGAGCTACCGCGGGGAGGTCGTGATCGTGACCTTCCTTTACTCGACATGCCGTGACACCTGCCCGCTGATCGCCCAGCAGATTCGGGGCGCGCTAAACCAGCTCAGGACCCCCGTCCCAGCGCTCGCCGTCAGCGTTGATCCGGCCAACGACACCCCGCTCAACGCCCGCCGGTTCCTCGTCAAGCAGTCCGTCGACGGCCGGATCCGCTTCCTGCTCGGCACACGCGCGCAGCTGGCGCCCGTCTGGCGCGACTACGGCGTTCAGCCACAGACCGAGCTCAGGGCCGCGCCCTCCGACCACACCGCTTACGTCGTACTCGTAGACCGCACCGGCCGCCAGCGAGTCGGCTTCCCCGCCTCCGAGTTGACGCCCGAGGCGCTCGCACACGACATCAGGAGGCTGCAGGAGCCATGAGCAACATCGAGCATCCTCGGCTCGCGGAGCGGAGTCGGGATCATGCGATAGCTGCCCACCCGATCGCAAGAAAATGCTGAATCACCGATAGCTGACGAATCTCGTAAGCCACGTCGTGGCCGCCGCGGGCGACGTAGAGCGCCGCGGGGATTCCGGCCGTCGCCAGGCCAGCGTCGAAACGTGCGCTCTGTCCGCGCACCGCAGCGAGCCTTTCGTCGCGGTCCTCGAGCAGCAGAATGCGCTTCCCCCGCGCCCCAGAGATGTTGGCCGACGGCGAGTTGAGGAGCTGCGATTGGGCCGTCGCGAAGACGTGATTCGGATCATCGAGGCTGAAATAGCCCGCTACGGAGACGATCTGGCCGAACAGGTCAGGCCGCTGAAGCGCGATGTTCATCGCCCCGAAGCCGCCCATCGAGAAGCCCGCGATCGCCCGACGCGAGGCATCGCGCGGATACCGGCCCTCGACCATCGGGATCACGCGGTCAAGCAAGAAGCTCTCGACGAAGTCCGTTCCATCGCTGGCGTCGCCCCACTCCGTATCGAAATGGCGTGAGCTGTTGCCGTCCGGAGCAGCGACCACGAACGGTCGACCGCCGCGCGCGATGTAGCGATCCATGATGCTCTTCAGGCCGGCGTGAAACAGGTCGGAAGGAAGCCCCGGGTTGCCGTGCAGGTAGTAGAGCACCGGGAGCGCCGCGCTGTCCCTTCCGGGCGGGCGGTAGACCCAGATCTCGCTCGCGCCCGCCAGCCCAGCTCGGTGCGGGCGCAGCACGACGACGCGCCCCTGGCGGCGCGGCAAGCCGGCCGCTGCAGGCCGCGCCCCGAAGAGAGCGGCGAGCAGCAGACAGGTCGCGATGATGTGCCGGAGTCGCATCCACGGGAGTCTTGCGTGCGCGGCCCTGTCTGCGCGCCACCACCGCCCCGACACGCCACACTCACCCACACCCTGCACCCCCACGCCCTCGAGCCCACCCCCTCCGGCCGCCTCGCGCGCCGCTGACCGATTCCCTACCGCTGAGCTAGGATTTGAGTTGCATGATGTTCTCAACCCGAGCCGAGTACGGAGTGCGCCTGATGGTGGCGCTGGCATCACGCGGCGGCGACGAGCCGATTCCGCTGAGTGAGGTCGCTGACGCCGAGGGCCTCCCGCTCGCCTATCTCGAGCATCTCGTCGCACGGCTGAAGCGCGCTGGGCTGATCGAGAGCCGCCGCGGCGCGCGCGGCGGATACCTGCTCGCGCGTGAGCCCGCTCAGATCACGATGGCCGAGGTCGTCGAGGCGCTCGAGGGCTCGATCGCACCGATCGAATGTATCTCCGCCTCGCCAGACGGCACATTGATGTGCACCCGCGAGCACGCGCCGGGTGATGTCTGCACGACCAAGCTGCTTTGGACTCGCGTGCGAATTTCGATCGTGCGCACGCTGCAGGACTGCAAGCTTTCTGACCTGATCCCCGCTACCGCTGGAGTACCAATTGGCTGACCTCGAAATCCGCAACCTGCACGTGCGCACGGAAGATCGCGAGATCCTCCGCGGCGTCGATTTGAAGATCGGGCGCGGTGAGCTGCACGCGCTGATGGGGCCCAACGGATCCGGCAAGTCCACGCTCGCCAACACGATCATGGGCCATCCCTCCTACGAGGTGACCGACGGTGAGATTCTCTGGGATGGTGAGGACATCACGCAAGCCGAGCCGCACGAGCGCTCGCGCGCCGGGCTATTTTTGGCCTTCCAGTACCCGGTGTCGATTCCCGGCGTATCCGTCGCCAACTTCCTGCGCATGGCGATCAACGCCCGGCGCGAGGAGCCGATCAACGTCAAGGAGTTCCGCGCCCAGCTACAGCACTCGATCGACCTGCTCGACGTCGACCGCTCGTTCACCTCGCGCCACCTGAACGACGGCTTCTCCGGCGGTGAGAAGAAGCGCGCGGAGATTCTTCAGATGGCGATGCTGAGGCCCGAGGTCGCCGTGCTCGACGAGACGGATTCCGGGCTCGACATCGATGCGCTGCGGACCGTCGCCGAGGGCGTCGTCAAGCTGCACGCCGAGCAGGGACTCGGAGCGCTCATCATCACCCACTACCAGCGCATCCTGCACTACATCAAGCCGCAGTTCGTCCACATCCTGATGGACGGCCGCATGGTGATGGAGGGCGGTCCCGAGCTCGTCGAACGCCTCGAGCGCGAGGGCTACGACCCGATCCGCGAGGAAGTCGGCGCGCGTGGCTAAGCCCGGCGCAGCCCGCGAAGCCAGTCTCTACCAGGCATTAGCCGGCGCCGGCAGCCACGGCGGCGTCGAGTCGATCCGCGCACAGGCCCGTGAGGCCTTCGAGCGACTCGAGCTGCCCACATGGCGCCGCTCGGGTTTTTGGACCACCACGCTGCGCGACCTCGACCTCGACGCACTCGAGCCGCGCAAGCACGAGCCGGACGCCACGCCGCCGGAGCTGCTCGACCCCACCGCACCGCGCGCCGGCGTCCTGGTGCAGCGAGACAGCAGCGTCGTGCACGTCGAACTCGATCCCGACCTGCGCGCCCGCGGCGTGCTCTTCTGCTCGCTGGAGGACGCACCCGCCGAGCTGCGCGAGCGGTACTTCATGCAGCGCCTGACGTTCGATCGCGACAAGCTCTCGGCTGCAAGCGCGGCTTTCTGGAGCGGCGGCGCGTTCCTCTATGTGCCCCCGGATGTGAACATCGAGCACCCCCTGCAGGTCGTCTATGAGATCTCCGGGCCCGGTAGCGCGCAGTACGCCCACACGCTGGCGATCGGCGACCGCGGCTCGCAGTTCGTGCTGCACGAGTACGACGTCGCGGAAGACTTCGAGGGACAAGCACTGCACGCCGGACAGTTCGAGCTCTACCTCGAAGCAAATGCGCGCTGCCGCCTCGCCCAGCTGACGGACTGGGGGGCCGGCGACGTACACGACGCTTCCACCTCAGTCGTCACCGTCGCGCGGGACGCCTACTGCCACTGGCTGCCGATGCTGCTCGGTGGCAAGCTGATCCGCCATCACGACGAAATCGCCGTGTGCGAGCCCGGCGGCGACATGGCGTTTCGCGGGATCTTCTTCGCCGAGGCGCAAGAGCACCTCGATGTGTTCGCCGTCGACCTGCACGAGGCCGGCCCCTCAGGCGGGGATGTTCACTGGCGCGGAGCAGCGACCGGGGCGAGCCGCGCGAGCTTCGAAGGTCTGATCCAGATCTACCCCGGGGCGCAGCAGACCCACACCTACCTGCAGATCCACACGATGCTGCTCTCCCCCGACGCAAAGCTCGACGCAATCCCCTCCGTGCTGGTCTCCGCGGACGACGTCTCAGCCTCGCACGGCGGCACCGTCGGGGAACTCGACGAGGCCTTGATCTTCTACATGCAGGCGCGCGGGCTCTCGCGCCCACAGGCCGTGCGCGTGATCGTCGAGGCGTTCTTCGAGCCGCTGATCGTGCAGCTCGAGGATCCCGCGCTCGAGGCGCTCGCGCGAGGGCGGATCGGCGCCAAGCTCGCCGCGGCCGCCGCCGACATCGAGCAGTACGCGCTCGCGCGGTGAGGAATCTGCGGGGAGACTTCCCGATCCTCGCCCGCGAGATCGACGGGAGGCCGATCGTCTACCTCGATTCGGCCGCGACGTCGCAGAAGCCCGAATCCGTGCTGGCCGCAATGGATTCCTATTACCGCACCAGCAACGCGAACATTCACCGCGGGATCTACACCCTCGCGCAGGAAGCAACCGAACTGTTCGAGGGCGCGCGCGAGCGGATCGCCGGCTTCTGCGGCGCCGCCGTGCAGGGCACGATCTTCACGCGCAACGTGACGGAGGCGATCAACCTCGTCGCCTACGCCTGGGCGCGCCACGAGCTGAGGCCCGGAGACGCTGTGCTGATCTCGCAGATGGAGCACCACTCAAACCTCGTGCCGTGGCAACTCGCGACGCAGGCGACCGGTGCCGAGTTGCGCTACCTCGAGGTGGCCGAGGACGGCACCCTGTCGCTCGATCAGCTCGACGCCGAACTCGCGCGCGGCAACGTGCGACTGCTCGCCTGCACGCACGTCTCAAACGTGCTCGGCACAATCAACCCAGTGCAGGAGATGGCCGCGCGGGCACACGCCGCCGGCGCGCTCGTGCTGATCGATGGCGCTCAGGCGGTGCCGCACATACCGGTCGACGTGAGCTTCGCGGACTTTTACGGCTGGACGGGCCACAAGGCACTTGGACCAACCGGAATCGGCGTGCTCCACGCTCGACCCGAGATCCTCGATCAGATGGCCCCCTTCCTCAGCGGCGGCGACATGATTGCAAGCGTCGACTGGCAGCGCTCCACCTGGAACGAGCTGCCGTGGAAGTTCGAGGCCGGCACTTCGATGATCGCCGAGGCGGTCGGGCTGGGGGCAGCAATTGACTACCTCAGCGCCGTGGGGATGGACGCCGTGCGCACGCACGAAGAGGAGCTGACCGCGCTTGCGCTGGCACGGCTGCGGGCGATCCCCGGAGTGCGCGTGATCGGCGACGCGCCCGAGCGCGTGGGCGTGGTCTCGTTCGCCGTCGAGGGCATGCATCCCCACGACATAGCCGAGCTTCTGGGGCGCGAGAACGTCTGCGTGCGCGCCGGGCACCACTGCGCGCAGCCACTGATGCGCAAGCTGGGGGTGCCCGCCACAGCACGCGCCTCGCTTGCGCTGTACAACACGCCGCAGGACATCGACGCGCTCGCCGGCGCCGTGGAGCGCGCACGCGAGGTGTTCGCGCTCTGATGGACGATCTCTACCGCGACTTCATTCTCGAGCACTACAAGCGCCCGCGGAACTTCGGCGAGCTCGATCCCCGCGACCTCGAGGCGCACGAGAACAACCCGCTCTGCGGCGACGAGCTCGGCGTCCACGTGCGGACCGCCGACGGCCGCGTGAGCGATCTGCGCTTCCACGGCCACGGCTGTGCGATCTCCCAAGCCTGTGCATCGATCGCCTCCGAGGAGCTGATCGGGATGGATCTCGAGCAGGCCGCCTCGCTCGACGCCGACTGGATGATCGATCTGCTCGGGATCCCGATCTCCGCGACGCGGCGCAAATGCGCCCTACTCGGCCTGAAGACGATGCGGGCGGCAATCACAGGTGAGGGCTCCTGGCCGGCCGGTTCCGGTTAGCAGTCGCTCGGGGCGCAGGCTAAACTCGCTGCCTCCAGTCATGTCGCCCACGAACTTCAGCCTCAGGTATCTGCTCGCGCCGCTTCTGATCGCCGGCGCTTGCCTCGTGCCGGCCGCGGCGGCACAGGCGTCCGGCCCGACCGTGCTGAGCGCGGGCGGCGGGATCCCCTGCGCGGCGCAGAGCGACGGGGTCGAGTTCTGCCAGGGCTCAACCGTGCCCGGCGGCCATCCGATCAGCGTCGATGGCACGATCATCGACGCCAACGTCACGCTTCCGTCCGCGACGCCGCCCGCTGGGGGTTGGCCGCTCGTGATCGTCTCCCACGGCTACGGCGGCGGCAAGAAGGCGCTCGACGCCGCGGAAAGCCCGTGGCTGCCCACAGCGCACCAGCTTGCGCTGCGCGGCTACGCCGTGCTCAACGCAACCGATCGGGGGTTCGGGGAGTCGTGCGGCTCGCCTGCCTCCCGCGCAGCAAACCTCGCGGGATGCGCGACGGGCTGGCTGCACCTGATGGATGCTCGCTACGAGGTTCGCGACGCCCAGCAGATGGCGGGGATGCTTGCCGACGAAGGATTCGCGGCGCCGAGCAGGATCGGCGCGATCGGCGAGTCCTACGGCGGCGGCGAGTCGCTGATGCTGGGGACGCTCAAGGACCGCGTGATGGACGCCGGCGGCCACCTCCAACCGTGGCTGAGCCCGCTCGGGAAGCCGATGTCAATCGCCGCCGCGACGCCGACGATCCCGTGGTCGGACCTGATCTCCTCACTCGTGCCCAACGGCCACGGCCTCGACTACACGCTGCCGCAGCCGAGCGACAACTACACGCCTGAGGGCGTGCTCAAGCAGTCGTTCGTCGGCGGGCTGTACGCGGTGGGCGCCACCGTTGGGTACTACGCGCCGCCTGGGCTCGATCCCAGCGCCGACCTGACGAGCTGGAATACCGTGTTCAACGCCGGCGAGCCGTACGAGGCCAATCCCCTCGTGCCCAGCATCATCGACCAGTTCCGCCTTTACCGCTCAGCGCTCCACGTGCTGGACGGCACCGCGGGCGGGACCGGCGGCGACAGCGAGGCGCCCGCGCCGATGTTGCTCTCCAGCGGCTTCACCGATGACCTGTTCCCGGTCGATGAGACGCTGCGCTACTACAACGTCGAGAAGTCGCTCTTCCCCGCCGCCCCGATCGCGCTGAGCTACCTTGACTATGGTCACATGCGCGGGCAGAACAAGCCCGCAGACACGACGTTTCTGGCGGGGCAGATCAACGCCTGGCTCGACCACTACGTGCTGGGCACGACTCCCGATCCCGGCCAGGCCGTCACCGCGCTAACGCAGACCTGCCCGAAGAGCGCGCCCTCCGGGGGTCCCTACACAGCAGCGAGCTGGCCGGCGCTCCACCCCGGCACGCTCCAGTACGACGCAACCGCGGCACAAACGCTCAGCTCGCTGGCCGGCAACCCCGCGACGAGCCTGTCGATCGATCCGATCAGTGGTCAGGGGGCCTGCGCGAGCGTCAGCGCCGCCGACGACCCCGGCGTTGCCACCTACCGCCTACCCGCGGCGACCGGCGGCGGCTTCACGATGATCGGCGCACCGACGATCGTCGCGCAGATGGCCGTGACCGGCGCGTTCCCCGAAATCGCCGGGCGCCTGTGGGACGTCGCGCCCGACGGAACGCAGACGCTAGTGGACCGCGGCGACTTCCGGCCAACAAGCGACACCACGCAACTCCAGTTCTTCCAGCTACATCCTGGCGCGTGGCATTTCGATCCCGGTCACCTGCCAAAGCTCGAACTGCTCGGCCGCGACGCCCCCTACGTGCGTGCCTCGAACGGCCAGTTCACCGTCAACTTCAGCGCGCTGCGGCTGTACCTACCGACGCTCGAGACCTCCGGCAACGCGATCTCCGTGCTTCCCGGCCTGCCCGCTCCCCCCGGCTCACAGCCCGCCTACGGCGCGGCGCTCACGTCGCTGACGACGCTGCCCGCACTGCCGAGCTCGGTGCCCGCCGCGGCGGCCCCGGCGGCGCCGGTGGCGCCGGTGGCGCGGGTGGCGGCGCATCCCAAGAAGCACCCGCGGCGGTGCCACACGGCGAAGAAGCACCACAAGCACAAGCACAAGCACAAGCACAAGCAGCAGCGGCATAGCAAGAAGGCGCACGAGGCCAAGGCGCACGCAAAGCGCTGCACGCGAGCCGCGCACAAGCACCGCGCGCGCCACCACCACCACCGCAAGGCAAAGCGGCGCTGATCAACCCAGCTCGGCGACGAGCGCCGCGTAGCCGTCGAGCCGGCGCTCGATCTCGCCGATGTCCGCAGTGGGCAGGATGAAGATCGCCCGACCGACCCCCGCTCTTCCGTACCGCGAGAGCTGCCCGGGGTCGCGCGGCGCGCCGTGCAGCGTCACGCCAATATCGCGGCCCGCCTCAGCAGCGAGTTGGCGCAGTCGCTCGATTCGCGCGCACAGCTTTTCAGGGTCGCCGACGTTGTTTGGCAGCCACTCGTCGGCGTAGGCCAGCACGCGCCCGTAGACGGTGCGACCGTTGCCGCCGAGCAAGATCGGGGGGTGGGGCTTGCGAGAGGGTTTCGGCCACGCCCAGATCGGGTCGAACGCGACGTGCTCGCCGTGGTACTCCGCCTCCTCGGCGGTCCAGATCTGCTTCATCGCCTCCACGCGCTCGCGCAGCACTCCGAACCGCCGCGCCGGGTCCGTGCCGTGGTTGGCCATCTCCTCATGGTTCCACCCCGCGCCAACGCCAAACAGAAAGCGCCCCCCGCTGATGTGATCCACCGATGCGACCTCCTTCGCGGTCGTGATCGGGTCGCGCTCGACAAGCAGACAGATCGCCGTGCCCACCTTCAGGTGCTCTGTCGCAGCCGCCGCGGCGGTCAACGCGACGAACGGATCAAGCGTGTGCGAGTACTCGCGTGGGAGCTCGCCGCCAAGCGGGTAGGGCGTCGCGCGACTGACCGGGATGTGGGTATGCTCGGGAGCCCACAACGACTCGAATCCCCGTGCTTCGGCGAGTCTTGCAACGGCGTCCGGCGACGCGCCATAATCAGTGAAGAACGTAGAAAGACCGAACAGCACGCTCAAAAGCTACTCGGTGGCACAGCCGGCGGCTGTGCAGTAGTCGCCGACGTGACGTCCAATCGGACACAGCACCTATCCCGACCGCTACAATAGGAATTCATGGCTGCCACCGACACCGCACGACTCACGAAACCCAGCCCGATCGTCGAGAACGCCGACGGCGAGTTGCGCGCTCGGCGCGGCGTCTCGCGCGAGGTGATACGCGAGCTGTCGAAGATCAAGGGCGATCCCCAGTGGATGGCCGACAAGCGCATGAAGTCGTTTGAGATTTTCGACCGCAAGCCGGTGCCGCGCTGGGGGGTCGACCTCGACGAGCTCAACTTCGACGATCTCGTGCTCTACGCGCCGCCCACCACCGGGCGGTTTGATTCCTGGGACGACGTTCCGGCCGAGATGAAGCAGACCTACGAGGATCTCGGCATTCCGCAGGCCGAGCGCGAGCACCTTGCCGGCGTCGTGGGCGTGTGGCGCCAGGAGCCTGTGTACGAGGGACTGAAGGAGAAGTACCGCGAGATGGGCATCCTCTTCTGCTCGATGGATACGGCCGTAAACCAGTACCCCGACCTAGTCCAGAAGTACTTCATGACCAAGTGCGTCCCCGCGCAGGACAACAAGTTCTCCGCCCTCCACGGCGCGGTCTGGTCCGGGGGCTCGTTCGTCTACATTCCGCCGGGGGTCAAATGCGACCTCCCGCTGCAGGCCTACTTTCGCATGGAGGGCGCCGGCGAGGGCACGTTCGAGCACACCCTGATCATCGCCGACGAGGGCTCGGAGGTGAACTACATCGAGGGCTGCACCGCGCAGACCTACTCGGTCAACTCGATGCATTCCGCGGTTGTCGAGATCTTCGTCGCCGAGGGCGCCAAGGCTCGCTACACGACGGTCCAGAACTGGTCCAAGGACGTCTACAACCTGAACACCAAGCGCGCAGTCGTACAGGCCGAGGGCACAGTTGAATGGGTTGGCGGCTCGATGGGCGCCAAGTACGTGATGCTCTACCCGGGCTCGTTCCTGCTCGGAGAAGGCGCCCGCGCCGACCACCTCAACGTGGGCGTGGCCAGCGGCAAGGTCCACAAGGACACTGGAGCGAAGGTGGTCCATCTCGCCCCCAACACCACGTCAAACATCCTCGCCAAGTCGATTTCCAAGGACGGCGGGATCATGGGCTATCGCGGACTCGTCCGCATGGGCCACAACTCCCAGGGCTCCAAGGCGCGCGTTCAGTGCGACGGCCTGATGATGGACGGGCGCTCGCGCTCGGACACCTGGCCCGACATCCAGATCCAGAACCCCCATGTCACCGTCGCCCACGAGGCGACCGTGGGGCGCATCTCCGACGAGCAGCTTTTCTACATGGGCTCGCGCGGCTTCACCGAGGACGAGGGCGCAGCAATGATCGTCAACGGCTTCATCGAGCCCGTGACCAAGGAGCTGCCGATGGAGTATGCGATCGAGCTGAACCGGCTGATTCAGCTCGAAATGGTCGGCTCCATCGGCTGAAGCGTGCGATGGCCGGCGCATGCCGGCCTGCCTGCCCCCTGAGGGGGCCTGCCCCCTGAGGCGGCCTGCCCCTTGAGGGGGCCCCGAATGGGGTAGGTCCTCACTCGCTGACCTGCCTGCCCCCTGAGGCGGTGCCCCGAACGGTGTATCTGCACAGCACATTGCGCTCAGGTCTGCGGCGCTGGGCCCTTGCTGGACGACGTGAGATCGGCTCGCAGGAGAACAATGCGCCGTTCGCGAACGAGCAGCGATGACGACGAGTCGCCTCGAGGCGTTCTCTGACGGGGTGCTGGCGATCGCCGTCACGCTGCTGGTGCTCGACCTGCACGTACCGATGCCGCGGTCGGGAGCAAGCCTGGCGCACCAGCTCGGCCAGGAGTGGCCGAACTTCGCGGCCTACGCGATCTCGTTCGCAACGATCGGGATCATCTGGATCAACCACCATGCGATGATCCGCCGCCTCCAGGCCGTCGATCACACGATCCTGACCCTGAACCTTGGTTTGCTTCTGAGCATCGGCCTGTTGCCGTTCACCACGGCTCTGATGGCGGCCTACGTGAACCGTGGCCAGGGACAGCACGTTGCCGCCGCGATCTACAGCGGATCGTTCCTGTTGATGAGCGTCATGTTCAGTGCAACGCAGCGCCACATCCTCTTTTCGAAGACGCACCTGCTCCGCCCGCAAATCGTCGAACGCGACCGCCGGGCAATCCTCGCGCGCGGCGTGATGGGCCTTGTGCCGTACGCGATCGCCACCGCGCTGGCGATCGTCTCCGCCTACGCCACGCTCGCCGTTTGCGCCGTCGTGGCAGCGATCTACGCGTTGCCGCGCACGACAGCCGACAGCGCCGACTAGGCCCGACGCGAGCATCAAAGTGCGGGCGAGGCGGCACCCGTCGTTGCTATGCTGGTAGGCGATGAGAGGGCGTCGATTGCAGCGGCTCGCGCGACGGGCGAGATCCGGAGGTACCGCCTCGCGCGGAACGGCGATTACGATCCTCGTGGTCGGGGCGCTGGCGACGCTGGCGCCGAGTGCCGGCGCGCAGGGGATGCTCGGGGCGCCACTGAACGACCTGTTCGCGCTCGGCTTGGGCTTCGGCCAGACGCCCACCAAGGCCCCCGTGCAGACCTCAGCGGACTTTCCCACCGTGGCTGTGCCGAGGGCGCAATGCGGTCCCGGCTCCCATCCTGAGCCCGGAATCCAGGGCCGCGTTCCGGCCGGCTCAGCAACCAGCGCCTTGGACTGCAACGTCACCCTGGTTAGCCACGCGGGGACGTCTGGTGGCTTCAAGGTATTCCGCTACACGGACGTCAACGGCAACACGTGCGCCTTCTACGACACGACGCTGCTGTTTCCGCTCAACGCCCTGAACGCCGCCGGCGGCTCGCCCGGGGTCGCGGTGCTCGACATGTCTGACCCCTCCCACCCAGTGCAGACGGCTTCGCTGACTGAGCTGCCGATGCTCTCACCGCACGAGTCGCTGAACCTGAACGTGCGGCGCGGGCTGCTGGCCGCCGTCAACGGCAACCCGGCGACCGCACCCGGGGTCGTTTCGATCTACGACGTCAGCCAGGACTGCCGCCACCCCGTGCTCGACTCGACCGCCGCCGTCGCGCGCTTAGGTCACGAAAGCGGCTTCACGCCGGACGGCAACACGTTCTACGCGACGAGCACAGCGCTCCCCGGGATTACCGCGATCGACGTCTCAAACCCAAGGGCCCCGCAGCCGATCTGGCAGGGCAACGTCGTTTCTCACGGGATGTCACTCAGCGACGACGGCAACCGCGCCTACATCGCCGACCCACTCGGCGGTGACATGCTGATCCTCGACACGAGCGAGATCCAGGCGCGAGCGCCAAATCCGCAGGCACGAGAGATCAGCCGCGTGACCTGGCCCACAGCGTCGATTCCGCAGAATGCAATCCCCTTCAGCGAGCATGGCCACCCCTACGTGCTCGAGTTCGACGAGTACACCGCCGGGACGCTGGGCAGTGGCAGCCGCGACCAGGTGGGAGCTGCCCGGATCATCGACATCGCTGACGAGAGCCACCCCCGCGTGGTGTCGAACATTCGTCTCCAGGTAAACCAGCCAGCCGACCACAACGCCGCAAGCGGCGACCCGGGTGCGCAGAGCCCGGTGCAGGGCTACGCCGCTCACTACTGCAACTTCCCGACCCGCGTCGACCCACAGGTGGTCGCCTGTTCGTTCATCGCCTCCGGCCTGCGCGTCTTCGACATCAGCACCCTGACCGCGCCGAAGGAAATCGCCTACTTCGTCGCACCAACGATCCCAACCCTCGTAAACACGTTCCAGGCGAGTGATTTCGCGATGTCGCAGCCCGCCTTCGCGCCCGACCAGCGTGAGATCTGGTACTCAGATGGGGCAACCGGGTTCTACAACGTCCGCGTCGCAGCGTCGGTGTGGCCACGGTCCGCAGGCGGAGCGAACGGCGCGGGCTCGCAGGGCGGCGGCGCCAACGGCCGCCGGGGTCGCGGCGTGTGCACGAGCCGCCGTCATTTCCGCATCCGCGTGCGCGTCCCGCGCGGCACCGCGCTTCGAGCGGTGCACGTGACACTCGCAGGCAAGCGGCTCAGGCTGCTCCGGCGAGGACGAGCCGTCTACGCCGTCGTGAACCTGCGCGGGAGCCGCCGCCGCACCGTGCGCGTGCGAGTGCGCGTGCGACTCCATAGCGGCCGCATCGCTAAGAGCCAGCGGACGTTCCACCCCTGCGCCCGCCGGCGCCGCGCCTGAATCACGTCCGGCGCGCGTCGAGCAAGCGTCGAGCCGGCCTGTGAGTTTGACCGTGACCGCTCGCGGGTAGCGTCGCTGGCATGAGCAGCCGCCCGCGCCCGTTCTTGCTCGACCTCACCGAAAGGCTCGAGCGGATCTCCTTGCTCGACGGTCCGGCGAACGCGCTGGTGGGGCGCGTTCGCGCAGCGATCCCGGAAGGTCCGGTACGTCAGACGCTCCGCGGGGACGCGCTCGGGCACGCGCTCCACCCTCTGCTCACTGACCTTCCGATCGGGACCTGGACGAGTTCCATCGTGCTGGACTTCCTCGGCGGCAAGTCGAGCCGCCGGGCCGCCGACACGCTGATCGCAGTCGGCATCCTCAGCTACCTACCGGCAGCCGCCAGCGGGGCATCGGACTGGAGCGAGAGGACCGAGCCAGGTCCGGCTCGGCGCGTCGGCCTCGTGCACGCAGCCGCGAACCTTGGTGCGCTTGGCCTGTTCACCTCCTCGCTGCTGCACCGAGCCCGCGGACGGCGCGCCCGCGGGCGGGTGCTGAGCCTGGCAGGGGCCGCAGCGCTCGGGCTGGGGGGCTATCTCGGCGGACACCTGTCCCTCGTCAGGGCCGTTGGGGTGGAAGCGGACCCGACACAATCGACGGCTCCCGCAAGCTCCGCCGAGCCGCCCTACGCGCCGCCGCTGCATTAGCGCCGCGCGACGCTACGCCGCAGCCAGCACTGCGAGCAGCGCGTCCACGGCGCGCGGGTCGAACTGTCCGCCCGCGTTTCGCCTTAGTTCTGCGATCGCCGCAACCGGGGTGCACGCCGCGCGGTAGGGGCGATCGCTCGTCATCGCGTGGTAGGCGTCGCACGCAAGCACGATGCGACTCGCCACTGGGATCGTCTCGCCATCGAGGCCATCGGGATAGCCCGTGCCGTCCCACCGCTCATGCTCTGCGCGCACCGCGTTGGTGAGGTGGGTGAGACCCGGCACCGACGCCAGGATCGCCGCTCCGATCGCCGAATGCTCACGCATCACACGCCACTCCTGCGAGTCGAGCGATTCTGGCTTGAGCAGTACGGCGTCCGGGATTCCCACCTTGCCGATGTCGTGCAGCAGCGCAACGGCTGCGACATCGTCAAGCTCTGGCTCCGAGAGGCCGTAGCGCAGGCCGACCCGCCGCGCCAGGTCGACAACAGCACGCGTGTGAGCGCCGGTATAGGCGTCTCGCGCGCCCATCGCAGCAAGCAGCGCGCCCATGCTGGCGCCCGTCACCTCGAGCCGCTGGCGCGCGCGCTCGCTGTCCTCGCGCTCGATCTCATCGCAGATCAGCCGCGCGAACACCTCGAGAAACGTCAGGTCGCGCGGCGTCAGCCCGACCTGGGGCAGGTGGCTCGCGGCGCACAACGTTCCGTACAGGGTCCCGTCCGCGCGTCGCATCGGCACTGAGATGAACGCGCCGATGCCTGCCGCCGCGGTGATCGCCAGCGCGCTTGCAACGGGATCGAGCGCCACGTTCGGAATCAAAGCCGGCATCTCGCCCGCGAGCACGCGCTTGCAATAGGTTTCGGCGATCGCGATGCGGTCACCTTCGGCGACTCCGAACGACGCCGCGTCGCCCTGCATCCACCGGAAGACCTGCTCTTCCCCTGTCACCTCCGTCGCGTAGGCGAGATCCATGGCGAGCAGCTCACAGATCGCCAGCAGGGAGTTCTCGATCGACGGATTCCGCGCAACAGTGCTGAGGCTGTCGAGCCTTTTCGCGTCCTCGACCTTCCTGTCCCCCGTATCCTGCGTCGCTGGCATTCGTACCCTCCGGTGAGGGACGCTAGCATCACGCGCATCGCCGCGCGAGCGCTTCTGCACACGGACCGTTAGCCTGCGCCGCGTTTGCGCCCGCCGACCGACACGATCCCAGCGCCCCCGTTCCCGCGCGATGCCCCGTGGATCAACGTCGCCTCGCTCCGCATGGACAAGCAGATCGGCCGTCCCGTGCTGCTGGAGTTCTTCGATTTCTGCCGGCTGAATTCGCTGAAGACGCTGCCGCAGATCAAGGACTGGCACGAGCGCTACGGCGCCGCTGGGCTGCGAGTGGTTTCCGTGCACTGCTCGGGCTTTCGTCCATCGGCTGAGCCCGCCGCCGTGGAGGCGGCCGTCGCTCGCCTGGCGATCGAACATCCCGTCTTGGTCGACCAGACGTTCGCGCTGTGGCGCGACTACGAGAACGCCGGTTGGCCCGCTCGCTACCTGTGGGACCAGCGCGGGATGCTGGCGCATTACCACTATGGCGAGGGGGGCTACGAGGAGACCGAGCGCGAGATTCAACGCCTGCTCGGCACCGAAGACGCAGTGCTCGCCGTGGATCCTCCGGATGACCTGGTCCCGCCGAGCGCTGATCGACTCGAGCCGCCCTGGTCAGGGCCGTACGAGGCAGGCTCCGTATGGGCAGTACTGGACGGCACCGGTGATCTGCGCGTGAACGGGCGTACGCGGGCAATCGAATACGCCGGAGCGCACCGGCTGATCGAACACCCTCACCACAGCACCGGAGTCCTTGAGCTCGAGCCGGGATCCGGCGTGCGCTGCTACGGAGTCTGTTTCGAGGCCGGGCGGCTCCCCGCCAGCTCCTGAGCGGTGAGATCGCCGAGCAACCGCAGCCCGCGCGGCGGAGCACCGCCATCGACGAGCACGGCACCGCCCGGCCAGTAGGGATTCGCGGGCTTTGCGTTGGCCATGAAATGTGTTTCGTAGACCCAACTGCCGGTGTTGTGCAAATGCGTTCCTGAGGGAGTGCGCCAACGCTCGAGCGGCCCATCGAGCGGACCGGTCCGGTGCGTGTGGCCGAACACGGCATGGGCCGCGTCGACCTCCAGCCCCTCCAGAACCTCGCCAAACGCTTGGAGCGAAGCTCGCCGGATCTCCGCCGCGGAGAGATCGCGTCGAAGCGGCCCGAACCCGGCGCCGTTGAGCGCACCGACAGCGGCCGTAAAGCCCGCACCGAGCGCGAGCTGGCGAAGACTGCGGCGCCGGCCCGGCGCACCCGTCAGGGCCTTCCAGGCCCGCGCTCCCCCGCCCCCGTTTGCGTGACGCGAGCCCTGCTGTGCGGCGCTGTGAATCCAGGCATATATCGGCGCGAGTACGGCCTCGTGGTCGTTGGCGCTGCGCGCCTGGGCGGTGCGGGACCCGCGGGCTCGCACCAGTGCTCCAACAGCGAGACGCTCAAAGCTTGGCACTGTTACGTGCACGTCCAGGTAATGCCCATGCGTCGCGTAGACATGCTCTGCCACCCAGAACCCGGGATAGGCGAGACGCGCCCCCTCTATCGGCCGCAGCAGCTCCGCGGCCGCGGCCGACGCGTCGGCCGGGGCGACGAACTGCTCGGCGCCGAGCGGCTCAACCCGCCGCTCGAGCCACGGCGCGAGCAGGGCGTGATCGTGATTTCCGGGCACCAGGATCAGGTCGCGTCCGTCGAGCTTCCGCGCGAGCGCGTCGAACACGGGCCGCGCAGCAGCCAGCGCACCTGCCAGCGGGCCACCGCGAAGCTCGACGACGTCGCCGAGCAGCACAAGCCTGTCGACCCCGTCAAGCGCTGCGAGCAGGCGCTCGAGCGCCCCAGGGAGGCGCAGCACGTCGGCGCCCGACCGCGTGCCGAGGTGGAGGTCGGAAACGAGGAGGGTGCGAGTCAGCGAATCGTCTTGGGAAGCATGAACCGCACGTCTTCCTGGATCACCGAGAATTCCGAGACGTCCTGCACGCCGCGAGCGCGAAAGAACTCCACTAGCCGTTGCACCAGGTCTTCGGGGGCGCTTGCACCCGAGGAGATGCCAACGACGCGCTTGTCCTCTAGCCACTCCTCGCGCACCTCGTGTTCGTTGTCGATCAGGTGCGCCTCAGCGCCGTAGTCACGCGCCACTTCGACGAGTCGCTGGGAGTTGGAGGAGTTGCGCGAGCCGATCACGAGCACGAGATCGCAATGAGCCGCCATCTGCTTGACCGCGGCCTGTCGATTGGTCGTCGCGTAGCAGATGTCATCGGTGCGCGGGCTCGCAATGTTCGGGAACTTCTCGCGCAAGCGCGTGATGATTGCCGCGGTCTCATCGACCGACAGCGTGGTCTGTGAGATCAGGGCGACCCTGTTGGGATCAGCCACCCGCAGCGCATCGACGTCGGCCTCGGTCTCGACCAGCACGATGCTCTCGGGCGCCTCCCCCATCGTGCCCTCGACCTCCTCATGTCCGTCGTGGCCGATCAGCACGATCGTGTAGCCCTCGGCGGCGAACTTCTTCGCCTCCACGTGGACCTTGGTGACGAGCGGGCAGGTCGCATCAATCGTCCTCAGCGAGCGATCCTGCGCGTTGCGATGGACGCTCGGGGCGACGCCATGCGCCGAGAAAACGCAGACCGCGCCTTCGGGCACCTCGGTCTCCTCGTCGACGAACACCGCACCCCGGGCGCGAAGCTGCTCCACCACGTGCTTGTTGTGCACGATCTCCTTGCGCACATAGACCGGAGGTCCGTAGCGCTCGAGCGCGCGCTCAACCGTCTGCACCGCGCGGTCAACGCCCGCGCAGTAGCCCCGCGGTGCAGCGAGCAACAGCTTCTCGACTCTGGTCGCGGTCGGCATCCCCCAATTGTACGGAGCGCCGACCGCGGGCCCGCTCCGGCCCGCTCAGCGTCGAAGCAGCTCGACGATCGTCCGTCCGACGTCGCCAAGGCTCTGCGGCGACAACTGCGCCGGCGTGTCGCAGAGCTTGTGGAAGCACGCGTAGTCGAAGTCGATCAGGTCGATCGCCGTAATCCCGGCTCGTCCGAAGGGGGTGTGATCGTCGAGAATCTCGTTTTGAGTGCCCGGCGGAAAGACCCCGCCGGCGCCGACACGCAGCGCGGCGGCGCGCAGCCTGCTCCAAAGGCCTGCATCAGAACCGGTCTCGCGCAGTATCCGCAGCCCGCGCTGGGCGACGAAGTCGAGCAGGATCATGCTCCGCAGCTCGCGGGCGTGGCGACGCACGTACTCCTTCGAGCCGCGATCGCCGTAGCTGTAGAAGTCCGGCGTGCCCGCCGGACTCTCCTCGCCGTCAAACAGCACGAAGCGCACCTCGGGGGCGCCCGCGGGCCGCTTGACGCCGCGCAGCGCTCGGGCCACCTCGAGCACGCCGGCCGTTCCCCCCGCGCCATCGTTGGCACCGACGAACCCGGGAATGTCCTTGGTGTCGTAGTGCGCGCTGAGCACAATCGCCGGCAGCCTGCCGGGCAGCACGCCGACGATGTTCTGCAGCCCCTTGGACCCGAACGGCTCAAAATGCCCACCGGGGAGCCGGGCGCGCAGGGTTCGTGCCAAGCGACGCAGCGCGGGCGAGCCGGCGGGCCGCGGCCCGAAGTCCACCTCGCGGTTCAGCTCGGCGAACGCGTGCTGCTCGTCGAAGTGGGGCGCCGCTGTGCGCGCAGGAGCGCCCGTGGCGGCACCAAGAATCGAGAAATGCGTAGCCGCCGCCCAGATGAACGCCCCTCCAGCGAGCAACTGGATGGAGAGCGCAACGACCAGCACTCGCACCGACACCCGCGAGGGGGAGCCGTCAGTCGTTTTGCGCATAGGAGTCGAGCAGGTGTGCGAACTTCTCGCGCGCCGCCGCACGTCTCGTCGGGACGTGCTCAGTGGGTACCCCGTCGGCCGGCGGCTCGTAACCGCGCAGGATCATCCGCGCAACGCTCGCTCGGTGCACCTCGTCCGGCCCGTCGTAGATCCGCGCGGCACGAGCAAAGCGATACATCGCTTCGAGCGGCATGTCCGTGGAGTAGCCGAGCGACCCGTGCGTCTGGAGCGCGCGGTCCACGACATCGTGGAGCATTTGAGCGCCGAAGAACTTGATCAGCCCGATTTCCTTGCGCGCCGCACTGGGCCCCGCGGTGTCCATCACCCATGCAGCGTGGAGCGTCATCAGGCGCGCGGCCTGCATCTGCGCGGCCGAGTCGGCGATCCAGTTCTGGATCGTCTGCTTCTCAGCGAGCGTAGAGCCGTGGACGACGCGGCTGAGACTGCGCTCGCAGAGCATGTCGAACGCGCGCTGGGCGACGCCCAGCCAACGCATGCAGTGGTGGATGCGGCCGGGCCCGAGGCGGTGCTGGGCAATCAGGAAGCCCGCTCCCTGTGCTCCGAGCAGCGCGTCGGCGCCGACCCTGACCCCCTCGTAAAGAATCTCGGCGTGGCCCCCGTAGCGGCCGTAGTCGGACTGCGGGTGCTCCATCGTCCCCACATCGCGCAGGATGTTCACGCCCGGAGCGTCTGCCTCGACAATGAACATTGAGGCTCGCTGGTGAGGACGTGCGTCGGGGTCGGTGACGGCCATCACGATCAGAAAGTCCGCGATCGAAGCATTCGAGGAGAACCACTTGTGTCCGTCGATCACCCAGCCACCCTCCCCGTCGCTTCGAGCGCTGGTCTCGAGCATCGTCGGGTCCGCGCCCGCGCCCGGCTCCGTCATCGAGAACGCTGACCTCAGATCTCCCTCGAGCAGCGGCTCGAGCCAGCGCTCGCGCTGCTCCGGGGTCCCAACGAGCGCGAGAATCTCCGAGTTGCCAGAGTCCGGCGCCTGATTTCCGAAAGCCAGCGGCGCGTACGGCGAGGAGCCAAGGATCTCGTGCATCAGGCCGAGCTTGACCTGGCCGTAGCCTTGACCTCCCAGTTCCGGCGCGAGGTGAGCGGCCCACAGCCCACGGTCCTTGACCCGCTGCTGCAGGGGTGCGAAGACACGGTCGATCTCGTTGACTCCGAGGCCAAGCGTCTCGATCGGCCAGATTTCCTCACGGACGAATTCGCGCATCCACTGCAGATGCTCTTCGAACTCCGGCTCTGTTGAAAAGTCCCACGCCATCCAGGTCCCGCAGAGACTACGCTAGGAGCGCGCGTAAGAGACCGACCGCACGGAGCTCCGTGCGATAGCCGGCCGGAAGCGAGAGAGTCGAAAGCGAGTCGCTAGCGAGAGACTGAGAGAGCGAGCCACAGATGCCACAACAACACCTCGACCGCCTGACCGCCATCGACGCCTCCTTCCTGCACCAGGAGGGGCCGAACTCGCACATGCACGTTGGCGGGCTTGCGATCTTCGCGGGGCCACCGCCCGCGATGGACGACATTGCTGACCAGATCCGCGGTCGCCTGCACCTCGTGCCGCGCTACCGCCAGCGGCTCGCCTCGACGAACACGCCGCTCGACAACAATCGCCCGGTCTGGGTCGACGATCCGAGCTTCAACCTCGAATATCACGTACGCCACACCGCATTGCCGGCGCCGGGGACCCGCGAGCAGCTGCTGCGCCTGCTCGCGCGGATCTTCTCGCAGCAGCTCGACCGCTCCAAGCCGCTGTGGGAGACGTGGTTCGTCGAAGGCCTCGAGGACAACCGCTTCGCGCTGATCTCGAAGACCCACCACGCGCTGATCGACGGCATCTCGGGCGTTGACTTGGCCACGGTCTTGTACGACCTCAGTCCGGAGGGGACCGTGGTGGAGCACTCCGGCACCCCGTGGCAGCCGCGCCGCGAGCCCGGAACGCTCGGGATGTTCGCCGCGGGCCTGCGCGGCACGCTGCGCGCCGGGATCGAGATCACCACCCGGGCCGTCGACGCGGCGACTCACCCCGAGCGCGCGATCGGCAATGTGCGCGAAGCGCTGGATGGCGTCAGCGAAATCGTCTGGGCGGGCCTCAACTCGGCTCCGCAGACGCCGTTCAACGTCGACATCGGCCCACATCGGCGCTTTGCCGGCGTGGATTGCGACCTGGCGGACCTGCGCCTGATCAAGTCGACCCTCGGAGGTACTGTCAACGATGTTGTGCTCACCGTGGTCTCGGGCGCCCTGCGCTCGTTCCTGCTCGAGCGCGGGCTGCGCACTGAAGGCCTCGAGCTGCGCGCGCTGGTGCCCGTATCGGTTCGCACGAAGGACGAGCAGAACCACCTCGGCAACCGTATCGCTGCGATGCGAGGACCGCTTCCGGTCTACATCGCCGATCCGCTACAGCGGCTCGCGGTTGTGCGCGAGGAGATGACTGGACTGAAGGACTCCAAGCAGGCGCTCGGCGCCGAGGTGCTTGCCGGAGTGCAGAACTTCGCCCCGCCCACGGTGCTGGCCCAGGCCTCGCGACTGAACTTCTCGACGCGGCTGTTCAACCTGATCGTGACCAATGTGCCCGGTCCTCAGTTTCCGCTGTACGTACTCGGCCGCGAGCTCGAGGATGTCTACCCTGTGGCGTTCCTGCCGAAGCAGCATGCGTTGGCGATCGCGATCATGTCCTACAACGGCAAAATCAACTTCGGGCTGCTCGGCGACTACGACGCGATGCCCGAGATCGACGAGATCGCGCAGGGGATTGCCGACGGGGTCGCGGAGCTGCTGAAGATCGCCCGCGAGCGGGCAGCAGCGGACGTCGGCGGCGGCGGTGGGCCGGCGAGCAACGGTGGCGCGGGACGTTCGAGAGCGGGGTCGGCAGGGCGCTAGTAGCCGAGCGCGAACTTCGCGTCTTCGCTCATCAGCTCGGGCGTCCAGGCGGGTGTGAACACCATTGTCGACTCGACCGAATCGACGCCCTCGAGTTCGCCTACAAACTCGTCGATCTGCTCGCTGACCTGGGGCCTGATCGGGCACCCCGGTGAGGTCAGCGTGAACGTGACGTGGACGTGCGAGCCTTCGACCTCGACACCGTAGATCAGGCCGAGTTCGACGAAATCGAGCCCGAGCTCGGGGTCGATGACGTTGGCCAGCGCTTCTTCGACTGCTTCGGGACTGGGCATGCCGTGAGTGTACCGGGGGCGGCGAGTAGCCTCTACTGGATGCCGCTGATCCTATTGCTGCTGCTGGTCGGGCTGCCGATTCTCGAGTTCTACGTGATCCTCCGCGTCGGGGATGCGATCGGCTTTGAGTTGACGGTCGTCGCGCTCGTGGCCAGCTCGATGCTCGGCGTGCGGCTGATTCGCTCGCAGGGCAGGCTTGTGCTGCGCCGCACGCTTGACGCGCTTGCCGCTGGGAGGCCGCCGGCCCTGGAGGCGATTGACGGCGCGCTCGTGTTCATCGGCGGCGTGCTGCTCATCGTCCCGGGCTTCGCCACCGATCTCCTGGGGGTGTTGATGCTTGCACCGCCCACGCGCGCGGTCCTGCGCGGGCTTGTGCTGCGCCATCACGCCGCTCGCTTCCTCGCCGCGGCTGCGCGGGCCACCGGCACGCGTGGGGGCGGCGCCGCGGCCGGCGACGTCGACGCGACGGCAGTCGAGCTGCCGGCGCACGAGCTGCCGCGGTGATGATCTCCGTCGACTTCGCCGACCTCGACTCCGAGGTCTTTGGGTGCCTGCGCGTGAGCGACACGGCGAGCGTCGGCTGGCTGAGTCCCCCCAGCACCACGCTTCAGGACCTACGCGTGACCGGCTCGGCGCCTGCGCTTGCGATCAGCGGCCCACAGGGGTTTGAGCTCGTGCTCGAGCCGCTCACTGAACCGGCGGAGTTCGGCGGCGACGCCCAGGACTGGCTGTGCCGCGCCGCGGGGAATGCGGGGGTGGTTGAAATCGACTGCCTGGCTCACGTCGCGCGCAGTCCGCTGGCGCCCGAGGCCGGTCCGCGACGCACCGTGTCGGCGTTGCTGGGAGCGAGCCTTGCCGTTGTCTGCCGCGCGAGCGGCCCAGACCCCGAGTCGGGAGAGCTCGAGACCTGGATCCTGCGTGCCGAGGGGCCGGTACGGGTGGATGATCCGCGCCTGTCGACGGCGTATGCCGCGGACGGCTCGCACAACCGCACGGGTCTGGAGCTCTGGGAAACAGAGGAGTCCGAGTTTCCGCTGCGCCTCGCCGCTGAGCGCGTCGCGCGGGCATGCCTTGAGCTTGAGGGGGTGCAATTGGACTGCGCCTTCATGCGCTGGCACCACGACGGGCGGGTCGGCGCCGGCTGCTACGAGCTGGCGAGCGTGCGCTCGTGATCGAGGCCATCGTGTGCGACTTCGGTGGCGTGCTGAGCACGCCGCTCGCGGGCTCGTTTGCCAAATGGAGCACCCACAGCGGTCTGCCTGCAGAAGCGCTCGGCGAGGCGATTGCAGCGGTCGCCGCAGCCGATGGGGCGCACCCCCTTTACGAGCTTGAATGCGGACGACTTTCCGAACAGGATTTCTTTGCACGGCTCGAGCCCCACGTCGGCGCGCCGCTGGCCGAGTTCGCTGACGTCTACTGGTCGCAGCTGCAGCCCAACGCGCCGATGATCGAGCTGATGGCCGAGCTGCGCGCGCCGCGTGGCTACCGTATGGCCCTGCTCACGAACAACGTCCGCGAGTGGGAGCCGCGCTGGCGAGCGATGTTTCCCGTCGATGAGATATTTGAGCTTGTTGTGGACTCCTCGGCGGTCGGGCTGCGCAAGCCCGACGCGGAGATTTACGAGCTCACCGTCGAGCGCCTCGGCTTGCCTGCCGAGAGCTGCCTGTTCGTCGACGACTTCGAACACAACTGCGCTGCTGCGCGGAAGCTGGGAATGGATGCGGTGCAGTTCCACACGAACGAGCAGGCGCGGGCCGAGATCGAGAGCGCGCTGCTTGCGGCGTAGTGCATTCCCAGGACCGGCAAGCTCTGCGGCTGAGCTCCGGCGCTAGTTGCTCGACCCCATGCGGTCCCAGACGTACAGCTCAATGCACTCGGCTGCGAGTTGCTCGGCGCGCTCGCGCGAGAGCGCCGGCAGCACGGTGTCGAGCGCCTGATCCTCGGCGACGCCCGCGTCGAAGGCCTCCTCGCCGCGGAACTCGGCTGCGATCTTCAGCGCGTCGCGGCGATGTTCGCCGAGCGACGGGAAGACGTTGACGAGGAACTCGGTGTTGGCGATCGGCTGCCCAACCATCTCCAGCGACGCGTGCCATGCGGCGAGCATCGACAGGTCCTGCTCGTCGAGATCGGCTATCGCCCGCGCGTAATGGGCCACGAGTTCGGGCTCAGGGATCTCGTCAACCCATGCCTTGACAACCTCGGCGACCAACTGACGCCGTGCTTCCCTGCCGACGGACTCGGCAATCACACGAATCGCATCCTGCGGATCGATGAAACACAGCGGCATCTCTCGGCTCCTCGGAGGGCAGCGGGACAACGACTGAGATGCACTGTAGGGGCCGCTTCGGACGGCATAACCGTAGCCTGCGCGATCGCTACGGCGCAGCGAGGACCGGCACGCCAACCTGGTCTCAGTAGCGGGCGGTCCATCGCGTTCTACGAAACGCGCGCCGAGGTGCTCTCTCTCTCTCGGCGACCTACCCCATATGACCGCCGAGAGCGGCGCGCGCGAGCCGAGCCCGCCGCGCTAGCGGCGTGCTCGACTCGGCGATGTCGCGCGTAGTGGCTACCTGCCTGTGAGCTGCTTGCGGACCACGTAGTAGCCGGGGCGCGCCGACTCATTTGGGTTCGTCAGTCCGGCGTCGAAGCGCTGATCTGTGAACCCGCCGGTCCAGTTGAAGATATACAGGCGGGTGAGGCGTCTGTTTGACCTCGCGAGCTTGAACATGAACTTGATCGCCCGCGCCGCGCGATTGGTGTTCTCCGGGAACGCGCGGCCAAACTTGACGATGCCGCCGGTCTCGGTCAGCCACACCTGGCCCCTCACCGCGGCCAGCACGGCCCTGGTGCCGCTGGTGTGCGAGCGGTTGGTGTCGGTGTAGTTGTGCAGGCCCCAGACCTTGGGGAGTCTCCTGCTGCCGACGTACCGCTGGAACGACCTGACGTAGCGGATTGTGGAGGCGATCTTCTGCGAATCGAGCACGTCGAGCCCGACGATCGTGCACCGGGAGCAGGCCTTGCGGAGTGCCAGGTAGTACTGAGCGGACTGCTTGGCGCTGGGGCTGTGGAACAGGCGGGCGACGTTGCCACGGTTGGCCTCGTTCCAAGCCGAGTAGTTCTTCACTTTGGGAAACAGCCGCATGAACTTTCGGATCTCCCGGGTGTACTTGGCGACCGACGGCTGACGCGTCGGCGAGACCCGAGAATGGTAGAAGGCGATCAGCGGCTGTACGCCGCTGGCCTCGGCGTTGTGGACCCAGTTCGTTGCGATCGTTCGATCGACCGGCGAGTCCGCCGTGTCGTACGGGGCGATGAAGCGCCCGATCCTGACGTGCAGGGCCTGATAGAGCGGCTGCTCGAACATGGACGGCTGTTGATCGCCGATCCCGGTCTGGTAGGCCTGACTGCTGGCGGGCACGAGCCCCAGGGCAAGTGTGCTGGCAAGCAGGGCAATCGATCGCAGGCGCAAGTGTTAATCCTTCCGGGTAGGGAAAAGGGTGTGGCAGTGTGGAGACTCCCCCGCCTCGCAACACTCCTAGGGTAGCTAACCCGCCAACAGGCACGAGGTTGCGGCGACACACTCGACAGCGAGCTCGCCTCCAACGGCACGACATCTTCCCCGAGCATCCTCAAGGACAGATCAACGGCCGCGACCCGCAAGGCAATGTGGTCTTTGTCGCGCCTGCGCCCAGTTCGTGTGCAGCGCGGTCCGCGCCCAGGCACGCCGCTGGACGCGGGCCCCCCTTGGCCAGCAACTGTGGAGCAAGGTCATCTCCTACTCTGGGCAGCTAGGCAGACGCCAGGAAGCGGTCCACGATCCGGGCGCATTGGCGACCCTCGTTGATCGCCCACACGATCAAGGACTGCCCGCGGCGGGCATCGCCGGCGGCGAACACACCCTCCTCGGAGGTCTCGTAGACCCCGGCTTTGACGTTGCCGCGGCCGTCCAGCTCCACCCCGAGTTGCTCGACGGCGCCGTCGTGCTGAGGGTGAAGGAACCCCATTGCGAGCAGGACGAGGTCGGCTTGGAGCACGCGCTCGGTGCCTTCGAGCGGGTGAAAGGGCGGTGTCGGCTCTGCCTCCGCGAGGTGCAGGGCGCTCACCTGTCCCTGCTCGCCGGAGAAATGTGTCGTCACGACCGAGTAGGCGCGGTCGCCCTTGCCCGCTCCCTCGGCCTCCTTCATCGCATAGGACAAGCGCATCTTGTTCGGCCACAGCGGCCAGGGAGTCTGCTGGTCGGGGCGGTGCGCGGGGGGCTCGGGGAGCAGTTCGAGTTGCGTGATCGACGCCGCGCCCTCGCGCAGCGAGTTGCCGACGCAGTCAGCGCCGGTGTCGCCGCCTCCAATCACGATCACGTGCTTGCCGGCTGCGGTGATCGCCGCCGCCGGCGCATGCTCATCAGCCGCCACGGCGCGGTTGCGCCCGTATAGGTAGTCCATCGCGAAATGGATGCCCTGCAGCTCGCGTCCGGGGACCGGCAGGTCCCGTGGCACGCGCGAGCCGATCGCCAGCACCACGGCGTCGAACTCCGCGCGCAGCTCAGCGGCTGAAACGTCGATCCCGACGTCGACCCCGCAGCGCACCTCGACACCCTCGGCGACAAGCTGCTGTGCGCGGCGCTCGACGATCCATTTCTCGATCTTGAAGTCCGGCACGCCGAACCGCACGAGCCCCCCCACGGCCTCGTCTCGCTCCAGCAGAACGACACGGTGGCCGGCCCGGCGGAGCTGCTGAGCAGCGGCCATGCCAGACGGGCCGGCCCCAACCACGGCGACGCTGCGGCCGCTCTCGTGCAGCGGCGGCTGCGGCTGCACCCAGCCCTCCTCGAACGCGCGGTCGATGATTGAGCTCTCGATCTGCTTGATCGTCACGGCTTCGCCCTCGCGGATCTCGAGTACGCAGGCGGCCTCGCACGGGGCCGGACACAGGCGGCCGGTGAATTCCGGAAAGTTGTTCGTCGCGTGAAGCTGGACGATCGCGTCATGCCAGCGGTCGCGATATACCAGGTCGTTCCAGTCCGGGATCAGGTTGCCGAGCGGGCAGCCGTTGTGGCAGAAGGGCACGCCGCACTCCATGCACCGGGCTCCCTGCTGCTGGAGCTCACCAGCGGACCGGGGCAGCGTGAACTCGTGGTAGTCATGTGCGCGCTCGAGCAGATCGCGCTCGGCTGCTGGCGCACGCTCGATCTGAAGGAAGGCCCCCAGCTCGCCCATCAGGCAACCGCCTCGTTGAGCACGCGGCGGTAGTCCTTTGGCATCACCTTGACGAACCGGCTGAGCGCTTGCTCCCAGTCCTCGATCAGCGCGGCGGCCACGGGAGATCCGGTTCTGCGGGCGTGCTCGTCGATCAGCTCGCGAAGCTCGATTCGCTCAACCTCGTCGAGCTCCTCAAAGTCGATCGTTGCCATGTTGCAGCGCCCGGAGAAGCTCCCCTCCTCGTCCAGCACGTATGCGATCCCGCCGCTCATGCCGGCGGCAAAGTTGCGTCCCGTGGCGCCGAGGATCACGACCCGGCCTCCGGTCATGTACTCGCAGCCGTGATCGCCTACGCCTTCGACCACGGCGCTCGCGCCGGAGTTGCGTACGGCGAAGCGCTCGCCGGCCAGACCACGGAAGAACGCCCGGCCACTGGTGGCGCCGTACAGCACGGTGTTGCCGACAATCACGTTGTCCTCCGCGATAAACGTCGCGCGCTCGTCGGGTCGCACGGCGACAACCCCCCCGGAGAGCCCCTTACCGGTGTAGTCGTTGGCGTCGCCGAACAGGGTGAAGGAAACCCCAGGGGCCAGCCAACCGGCGAAACTCTGTCCCGCCGAGCCGCGAAACGTGACCGAGATCGCGTCGCCCTCGAGCCCGGCAGCGCCGTGCTCGCGTGCGATTGCGCTCGAGAGCAGACCACCGACGCAGCGGTTTACGTTGCGTACGTCGGTCTCGATCTGGACGCTGGCACCGTCGTGGATCGCAGCCTGCGAGAGCTCGATCAACTCGTGGTCGAGGGCATCGTCGAGCACAGGGTCCTGCGCCCTCACGCGCCTTAGCGGGGCCCCCGCGGGCACATCGGGCACCGCCAGCAGGCCGCCCAGGTCGACGCCGCGAGCCTTCCAGTGCGCGACGGCCTCGTCGGCTTCGAGCAGGTCGACCCGCCCGACGAGCTCGTCCATCGACCGCAGGCCGAGCGAGGCGAGGATCGCCCGAACTTCCTCGGCGACGAAGTGAAAGAAGTTGATCACATGCTCGGGCCGACCGGCGAAGCGCGCGCGCAGCACGGGATCCTGTGTGGCGATCCCGACTGGGCAGGTGTTCAGGTGGCAGGCGCGCATCATGATGCAGCCCGTGGCGATCAGCGGAGCGGTCGAAAAGCCCATCTCGTCCGCGCCGAGCATCGCGGCGATGGCTACGTCGCGCCCGGTCTTCAGCTGGCCGTCTGTCTGCACAGAGATACGCGAGCGCAGGTCGTTGCGCAGCAGCGTCTGCTGCGTTTCGGCGAGCCCGAGCTCCCAGGGGACGCCCGCGGCCTGGATCGAGGACAGCGGCGAGGCGCCGGTGCCGCCGTCATGACCGGCGATCAGCACCTGGTCCGCATTGGCCTTGGCGACGCCGGCGGCAACGGTTCCGACGCCGACCTCGGAGACCAGCTTGACGGACACCCGCGCGTTGGGGTTCGCGCATCGCAGGTCGTAGATCAGCTGCTTGAGATCCTCGATCGAGTAGATGTCGTGGTGTGGTGGCGGCGAGATCAGGCCAACGCCGGGCGTCGAGTGGCGGATCTTGCCGATGTACTCGTCGACCTTGCCTCCGGGCAACTGTCCACCCTCACCGGGCTTGGCTCCCTGGGCCATCTTGATCTGCAGCTCGTCGGCGTTGACGAGGTAGTCGATCGTGACACCAAAGCGCCCTGAAGCAACCTGCTTGATCTTTGAGCGGCGCTGGTCGGTGAAGCGCACCGGATCCTCGCCTCCTTCGCCGGTGTTTGACTTGCCGCCGATCTCGTTCATCGCCACGGCGAGGTTCTCGTGCGCTTCGCGCGACAGCGACCCCAGGCTCATCGCGCCGGTGGCGAAGCGCTTGACGATCTCCGTCCACGGCTCGACCTGCTCGATCGACACTGGGGTCTCCCCGCGCTTGATCTTCAGCAGCCCGCGCAGCGTCGCGCGGCGCGAGGCGTCCTCGTCGATCAGACGCGAGTACTCCGCATAGCTTTTGGCGCCGCCGGCGCGGACCGAGTGCTGGAGCAGCGCGATCGTGTCAGGGTTCCACATGTGGTGCTCTCCTTGGCGGCGCCACGCGTAGATGCCCCCGACCGGCAGAAGATCCTCCTCCTCCTCGCCGCGCGGCCAGGCGCGGGCGTGCTTGCCTAGCGCCTCAGCGGCGAGTACGTCGAGCCCGATCCCGCCGATCCGCGAGGCGGTGCCGCTGAAGTGGCGGTCGACAAGCGCTCGCTCGAGTCCGACAGCTTCGAAAATCTGTGCGCCGCGGTAGGACTGGATCGTCGAGATCCCCATCTTCGAAATCGTCTTTAGCAAGCCTTTGCCGATCGCCTTCACGATTGACTTCTCGGCGTCCTGTGCGCTGTCGACCCCCGGCACGCGCTCGTCGGCGACAAGCGCATCGACGGTCTCGAGCATCAGGTACGGGTTGATCGCGCTTGCTCCGTAGCCGATCAGCGTGGCCATGTGGTGAACCTCGCGGGGCTCGCCGGATTCGAGCACCAGGCCGGCACGCAGCCGCGTACCCTCGCGCACGAGGTGGTTGTGGACAGCGGCGACGGCGAGCAGCGAGGGAATCGCCATCCGCGCCGGCCCGACTGAGCGATCTGACAACACGATCACGGACGCTCCGCTCTCGATCGCGTCGTGAGCCTCGTCGCATGCGCGCGCAATTGCCCCGCGCATTCCGTCGGGTCCCTCGGCGACCTCCCACGTGATGTCAATCGTGTGCGCGCGGAACCGCGCGCGCGAGATCTGGCGCAGCGTCTCCAGTTCGCCGTTGCGCAGGATTGGATGCTCCAGCAGCAGCTTGCGCGCGTGCTCGGGGGACTCTCCGAGCAGGTTGCCCTCCGCGCCGAGGCTGGTCGCGAGGCTCATCACGATCTGCTCGCGGATCGAATCGATCGGCGGGTTGGTGACCTGTGCGAACAACTGCTTGAAATAGGAGAACAGCGGCGGGGAGCAGTCCGACAGCACAGCCAGCGAGGTGTCGTTGCCCATCGAGCCGATCGGCTCCTCACCGCGACGGGCCATCCGCACGAGCAGCACCCGCCCGTCCTCCTGGCTGTAGCCGAAGGCGAGCTGGAGCGATCGCAGCGGCTGATCGAGCTCGCGGCCCGCTGCTTCGGCGAAGGAGCCGAACTGCACCGTGTGGGCGCGAAACCACTCGCCGTACGGCTGCGCAGAGGCAACCTTGTGCTTGACCTCGCCGTCATCGACGATCGTGCCCCGCTCCAGGTCGACGAGGAACGGCTTGCCGGGTTGGAGCCGGCCGAGGCGCTCAACGTTCTCCGGCGGCTCGCCGAGCAGGCCGCATTCGGAGCCGAGCACGACGTGGCCGTCCTTTGTCAGCACCCAACGCCCGGGACGCAGGCCGTTGCGGTCGAGCGTTGCACCGACGACCCGCCCGTCGGTGAAAGCAACTGCGGCGGGACCGTCCCACGGCTCCATCAGCAGCGAGTGGTAGGCGTAGAAGTCGACGAGTTCTCCGGGCAGGTCGTCGCGCGCGGAGAAGGCCTCCGGGATCATCATCATCGCCGCGTGTGCGGGCGAGCGACCGGCCAACGTGAGCAGCTCGAGCACGTTGTCGAACGTCGCGGAGTCGGAGCCTCCGGGCCGCACCACGGGGAGCACCTTGTGCAAGTCCTCGCCGAACAGCTCCGAGGCGAGCGTCGACTCCCGCGCGCGCATCCAGTTGATGTTGCCCATCAACGTGTTGATCTCGCCGTTGTGGGCGATCATCCGGTACGGATGGGCGAGCTCCCAGCTCGGGAAGGTGTTCGTGGAGAAGCGCGAATGCACGAGTGCCAGCGCGCTCTTCGTGCGCTCATCTAGCAGATCGGGATAGAAGCCGGGCAACTGGTAGGAGATCAACATTCCCTTGTAGACGAGCGTGCGCGAGGAGAAGCTGGGCGCGTAGAAGCCCGGCCCGGCGGCCAGCTCGCAGATCCGCCGGATCACGTACAGCTTGCGCTCGAAAGCGTCCTGGTCCGCGAGGCCCTCGCCAGCGCCGACGAAGACCTGGCGGATGTGGGGGCGCGAGGCGTTTGCGGTCTCGCCGACGTGCTCCTCGTCGATCGGCACGGTGCGCCAGCCGAGCAGGTGCTGGCCTTCGCTGCGCACTGTGTGCTCGAGCAGCTGCTCCAGTTTCTCGCGCGACCTCGGCTCCGCTGGCAGGAAGCAGACTCCCACGCCGTAGCGTCCGAGCGGTGGCAGCTCGAAATCAACGACCCCCCGCAGCAGGTCGTCGGGCATCTGCAGCAGCATCCCGGCGCCGTCGCCTGTTTTCGGATCGGCACCCGCCGCGCCACGGTGCTCGAGGTTCTCAAGCGCACGCACGGCGCGCTGGACGACGTCGTGGGTAGGAATGTTGTCGAGGCGCGCGACAAGCGCGACGCCGCAGGCGTCGTGTTCGTAGCGGGGGTCGTACAGGCCCGAGGCCTGCTGCTTGCTGATCCTGTTCATGAGAGTGCGTTTTGCTTGGCGGCCAGCCCCGTCCACGCACCTCCGGGCACCTGAGACGGGCACGACAGGGTAGCAGCGCAAAGACGCATCAATCGACTTCCGCGAGCGTCACCTCCTCCGCCCAGGAGCACAGCCGCGGCCGTCCTGGGCACCGCGCGCACAGCTCCCGGTGCGGCCGCGATGTGACCTCGAAGCTGCCCCGCATCAACGGCTCGGCCAGCGCGAGCAGATCCCGCTCGAGTTCTGCGATCTGTGCCGGCACGAAGCGCTCGCTGACCAACTCCTCTGGACGACGCAGAAAGCAGTACGCGACCTCCACCTCAGACGCGCCGCCAAGCAGCGCTGCCAGCGCATAGGCGCGCTGCTGCGCCCGGTAGTCGCGCTCGACCCGCAGGCCAAGCGACTCGAGTTCGGCGACGGCGTCGGTCTTGTAATCGACAACCAGCGCGCCGCCGCCACGCTCGCTCGCGATCAGGTCGATGAACCCGCTCAGCAGCGGTGCGTCGTCGCCGAGCGGAATCGCGAAGCCCACCTCCCGCCGCACCTCCTCGGCGTCCGCAACCCGCCGCGCGAGATCGCTGCGCTCGAACGCCGCCACGAGCGCCCGCACGCGCCCGCGCTCCTCGTCGGAATCGACGAGCCCCTCCCCGCGCAGCTCCGCAGCCAGCTGCTCGTCGTCCCACTGGCGCTCCGCTCGCTCGAGCATCGAATGGACGACGCGTCCGCGCGCCGCTGCATGACCGCCCGACAGCGCTACCGGCGAGGCGATTTCGGGCAGACCGACCACGCGCCGTAGGTAGTAGCGGTAGCCGCAGCGCCCGAAGTCTGCGAGCGAGCTGTAGGAGATAGTCGCAAAGTCGCAGGCGACCGACTCGAGCTCGAAGCGACCGGGCGGCGATCGCACGCAGGGCGTATGACGCACCGCGCCGCCGCCCTCCGCGGACCGCTGGACCTCATCTGCCGCCAGCGGCGCGGCCTGCGCAGGGTCGGGGCCGTTCGCGATCGAGAGCCCGCCCGCAGCGGCGTGTCCGCCTTCGGCGAGGTCCCGGCCCGTGGCGAGATCCCGGGCCGCGGCGAGCTCCCGGCGCGCCGCGAGGTGCAGCCTCACCCCGCCCACGTCCTCGCACGCCTCGCCGCGCGCGAGCCTCTGTGCGAGATCCGGGATCAGCGCCGGCGCCAGCCAGGCAAGCGCAGGCGCGTTCTTTGCGTCCGCGCGCGGCCAGGCGCCCCAGTCCGCTCCACCGCTCAGCAGCAGGCGCTCCTTTGCGCGGGTCAACGCCACATAGAAGATCCGCCGCTCCTCACGCTCCGCCGCCGCCCGGCGACGCGCGTGCAGCTCCTCCCACGCAAGCGCAGGCGCCAGGTCCGGGTCCTCCAGGGTGCGCACACGGACGCCAAAGCGCTGCCCGTCGCTGAGCATCAACGGGGAGTCGAGCTGGCGCCGGCGCCCGAGATCGGCAACGCAGACGACGCCGAATTCGAGTCCTTTCGCGGCATGGACCGTCATCAGGCGCACCGCGCGCTCGTCGCCGATCGGCGCGTCGGGCTCCCGCGCACCGCCCGCCAGGGCCGCCGCAGCGCTGTCGAGAAAGCGCCGCAGCGAGCCGCCCTCGCCGTCAACGAAGCCGCGAGCGATCGCAAGCAGCTTGCGCACGTTGGCAAGGCGCCGGCGACCGCTCGGCAAGCGCAGCAGGTGCTCGTCGTAGCGCGCCCAGTCGATCGCGCGGCCGATCAGCTCGTCCACCGGCAGGAACGGCGCGCGGCGACGCTCCTCGCCCAACCAGCGTTCGAGTTGCTCGTCGCCAAGCCCAGCGATCAGCTGATCGCTGCTGAGGCCGACCAGCGGCGATGCGAGCACGTTGAGCATCGCCAGCTCGTCCTGCGGATTTGCGATCACCCGAGCGTAGGAGACGAGGTCAACGATCTCCGGGCGGCGCCAGAAGCCCGCGCCCGTGGCCGCCAGCGTGGGCAGACCAGCCGCAGACAGCGCCTGCTCGTAGATGTCGATGTCGCTCGCTGATCGCAGCAGCACCGCCACGTCCCCCGGCTCAGCCTCGCCGTCGGCGACCAGCTCCGCGACGCGGGCGGCCAGTGCACCAGCCTCGATCGCGCGCCATTCGGGCTGATCGCACGAGTCGACGAGCACCAGTTCAACGAGCGGCCCCTGAGCAGCTGTCTCAGCGCCGCGCGGGCGGGCCGCCACCAGCGGTGCAAAATCCCCCCTGGGGTCCGTTGAGAAGGCGCGGTTGATCTCATCGACGATCGGCCCGCGCGTACGAAAGTTCGCCGTCAGCTCCAGCGAGGGTGCCGCCGCGCGCCGCGCCGTGAAGATCTCGACATCGGCGTGGCGAAACCCATAGATCGACTGGCGCTCGTCGCCAACGACGAACAGGTTGCCGCGGTCGAGCCGGCTCAATAGCGCCATCTGCCGCGCGTTCGTGTCCTGGAACTCATCGACCATCACGAGCTCAAAGCGCTCAGCCACAGCCGGCCCCTCGACCTCGAGCAGTGCCCCGGCGCGCAGCTCGAGATCGTCGAAGTCCAGCGCCCCGCGGGCGAGCTTGAGCGCGTCGTATGCATCGCCGTAGCCGCACAGCAGGCGGTCGATCAGCGGTGCGTCTTCCAGTGCCCGCGCGTCCGCCCAGGTCGCGGCATAGAGCGCCCGCGCAGCCTCGAACGCAGGCAACTCCTCGAGCCGCAGCGCAGCGGCGTTCCCACCCTTGATCGCCTCCGGCGGCGGTCTTCTCGCCGCAGCACGCTCAGCGCACAACCTCGCACGTTCGCGCGCTCGCGCGACCAACTTACCGCTGCCGGCGCCGGCGATCGCAAGCTCAAGCCGCTCGCAGGCCGCCACGAGCTGGGCCGCCGCGAGCGCAACATCGCCGCGAGCAACGCAGGAGGGGAGCGACGGCTGCTCCTCGCCAAGCGAGCGTAGCTGCGAAAAGAGATCCATCACGGCGACGCGCAGCGCCCGCTCGCCATGTGCCGCAACGAACTCCAGCGCCGCCTCGCCCTGCTCGAGCAGTGCCGCCAGGGACGCGTCAAAGGCGCGCTCGCGCAGCTCCGCGGCGCGCGGCTCGTCAAGCACCGAGAAGCCCGGGGCGACCCCCGCCAGGAGCGGCTGGGCACGGAGCAGACGGGCACAGAAGCCGTGAATCGTGCCGATCGGGGCTCGCTCGAGCTCGACCAGCGCCGCCCCGTCTCGCTCGCAAGCGAATCGCTCACGCACGCGCGCGCGGAGCTCGCCCGCGGCACGCTCGGTGAATGTGATCGCAAGGATCCGCCGCGGCCCGATGCCATCCTCGCGAACAGCACGGACGAAACGCTCGACCAGTACGCGTGTCTTGCCGCTGCCCGCCGCTGCGGACAGCACCAGCGAGCCAGCGCGCTCCGCGCTCGCCGTCTCCTGCTCGTCCGTCAGCACCCCGACACCGGCTCGGCACGACACAGCGATGGGTAGCGGCAGCCTCCCTCATAGGCGCAAGTACGCGGCCGCGATTCCAGAGCGCCCGCGGCGATCTCGCCCGCGGCCTCCTGCGCAGCAGCGAGGACCGCCGCGAGCAACTCGTTGAACTCCGGCGCCGCAAGACGGTCGTTGCGGAAGGCCTGGGCGCTCGGGTCCGCGCCGGCAAGCAGCAGCCCACGTGCAGCAAGCTCGGCGCGCAGCGCCTGGTACATCCCGCCGACCACCTCAACGTCCAGCACGGAACTCGCCGCGAGCATGTAAAGCCCCATCTGCAGGCGCCCGTCGCTCAGCCACCGAGCGGCTGGCGGCGGGTTCGCACCCTTGTAGTCATAGACGATCGCGCGATCGCCCTCCGGCGAGAGATCAACACGGTCGATGCGGCCCCGCAGCGCAAAGCCCGGCGCAAGCTCCACGCGCTCGAACTCCAGCTCGAAATGCGCCGCCACGTAGTCCGAACCCCACGCCGCAGCGGATTCCAGGTAGCGCTCGAGATCGGCACGCAGGCGCCTCTGCTCAGGCGCCGATACCGTGCTGCGGGCACCGAGCTCGCTCAGCACCTCCCCCATCCGCTCACGCGCCCCGTCGATACCCTGTGCTCCCGCAGCACCGCTGAGGACGCGCTCGAGCACCGCGTGGGCGAGCCGACCGCGCTCGAGCTGCTCAGGCTCGGGCTCGAGCGCCTCGAGCCGCAGGCGCCGCTCCACGAGCCACTTCACAGGGCACTGGAGCCAGCTCTCGAGCGCGCTTGCGCTCCAGTCGTCAGCCGCTCCCGGCGCCGAGCGCAGCGCTCGAATCGAGCGCTCGCGCATCCGCGGTCCACTGAGTGCAGCGGCGCGTGCAGCGGCGCGCGGACCAGGCGGCTCCACCCCAGGCTCCCAGGAGACTTCGCCGAGCGCACGGTCCCGCCGGCGCGGCTCGCACAGACGAGCCTCGAGCTCGGCCAGAAACGGCGAGCCCTGCACAGCCTCCCCCGCATCCGTACAGCTTCGCCAGCTCACGAGCAGCCGCTCCCGCGGCCGCGACACCGTGGCGTAAAACAGGTAGCGCTCAGCGTCCAGCGTCGCCTCACGGCGAGCCAACCGCAGGCCGGACGCAGCCCGGATCTCACCGCGTTCAGCGTCGGTGAAGAAAGGCTCGCCGCGATCGGGTGCGGGAAAGATGCCCTCGTTCAAGCCACACAGGACCAGCGCACGGACACGGCGCGCCCGCAGCGAGAGTGGGTCGCAAACGAGGATTCGGCCAACCCCGCGCCGCGCCGGCTCGCGGACCTCGAGCGCGTCAAGCGCATCGATCAGCTCGGCCGCCGAAGGCGCCAGCGCAGGGTCGCGCTCGGCGACCGCGCCCAGCGAGCGCAAGGCGCGAAGCGCGACCGCAGCCGCCGCGCCGTCATGCAGCGGCGCAGCCTCACGCGGGTGCGCGGCGCCCATCAGGGCCTGCAGCTCGCGCTCAACCGCCGCGAGCGGCGCCAAACCTTCGACCTGCGCGAGCGCCCGCAGCCTGTCGAGCGGCCAGTGCGGCCACGCCGCCGCAGCACCAGCCGCGCCAGAGAGTTTGCCGCGCCTGAGCTGCGCCTCGAAGCGATCGACGAGCTCCGACCTGCGAACGAAACCCGGCGCCCGCAGCCAGCCGAGCAGGTCGTCGGCTGTGCCGGCCGGCTGGGCAGCGCGAAGTCCGCAGATCAGTGCACGCCCGAGCGCCGTCTCGCCAAAGCGCCGCCTGCGCTCGAGCGTGTAGGGGATTCCCTGTTCGAGCAGCACCTCCTCGAGCAGCCGCGTCGACTCGCGCGTGCAAAGGGCGATCTGCTCGGGCTCAAAGCCCTCGGCGAGCAGGCCGCGTAGCTCGCTACCAACCAACTCGCACTCCGCGCGCTCGCCGCCGCACGCGAGCAGCGTCACGGCGCCGGCGCAAGCCACGCGCTCGCCCTCAGGGGGCTCGAACAAGGTCCGCTCAAGATGGTGCAGCGCCGCGCGCGAGGCGGGCTCGTAGTAGTCGGCGCGCGGCTCCAGATCGACGTGCTCCACGGCGCCGGCGACGAGATCGGAGAACGTCGAGCCGCGACCAGCGAACGCCGCCCTGCCAGCCTCATAGGGAAGCGAGAGGCAGACCGGTGCCGCGTCCGCAAGTGCGCGAACGGCGTCGAGCTGGAGCACGTCGAGGTCGTCGAATCCGTACACGAAGACCGAGCCCTGACCCCAGCGCCAGGGCTCGGCTCTCAGGGCGTCAATCGCGCGGATCGCCGCCTGCTCGGGATCGCACCAGCCACCGGCCTCCAGGCGCGCACAGTACTCCGAGTAGAGCGCGCAGATCTCCTCGCAGAGGCTCGCACGACGACCCCAGGCACGCAGCGCAACGCGCAGCCGCGCCGCACCCGCCCCGCTCGCGCCGACCTCCGCGAAGAAGTCGCACAACGCACCGGCAAACCCCGGCGAGGCCGCTGGGCGCGCCAGCTCGCGAAGGTCGACGCGCGTGAGCGCCGCCCGGGCGATCCGCTCGCGTGCGGGCCCGTCAAGCACGTTCGCCGCAACCCCCGTCCTGGCTGCGAGCGTGCGCATCAGACCCGAGAACTGCTCGACACGCACACCGAACGAGTCCGTCGCCGCGAGCTCGCGCCGGTAATGCTCGGCATCAACTGCCGTGGGCACAACCAGAATCGGCTCGCCGCGCCGGAGCTGCGCGCGGTAGCGCACGAGCACCTCCTGGGCTTTGGCGGAGTTGGCAGGACCGGTGATCAGCGTCAGGGCCATCGCAGCAGCAATGGTGACGATCGCCTGGGATGGAACACGGGCATCGCTCCAAGCGGCGTTTGCGCTCGCCCCGGCGCGGGTAAACGCTCGCAGTCATCCCAGGAAAGGGTCGTCCGTGAAAGAGCTTCTGGCAGCCGTCGTGCTCGGCGGTATCGTGTTCGTAGTACTCGCCGTGATCGTCACAAAGACGATCGCCGTGGCAATCGTCGCCGGCGTCGTCGTGTTCCTGCTCGTCGGGTTCGTACCACGGTCGCTCGGCCGACGACGCGGCGCTCGGACGCGATCGCGCTCGCGCTAGAGCGCAAGCGCGCCAGCCCAGCGCGAGACTAGGCGGCCTCGAGTGCGACCGCCGCCTCTGCGGGGGCCGCACGCGGGCGTGGTTTGACCAGCAGGAACGCCGCAACCGCGGAGCAGAGCGCAAAGCCCGCGGACACAAGGAACGCGCGCTGATAGCCGGCGGTCAGCGCGTCAGCCGTCGCGTGATGGCTGTGGAGCAGCGTCGTGCTGCGCGCCGCGGCGAGCGTCACCAGAATTGCCAGGCCCAGCGAACCACCCATCTGACGGGCGGTGTTCAGCAGCCCCGATGCCAGCCCGGCCTCCCCCGGCGGGACGCCCGACACCGCGGCGATCGTCGTCGGCACGAAGCTGAGGGCCATGCCGGTCGCGGTCAGCAGCGACGGCGGCAGCACGTCCACCAGGAAGCTGCCGTGCGCGCGTATGCGAGAGAACAGCAGCATCCCTGCAAACGCGAAGCTCGCACCGCTGATCAGCAGCGGGCGCACGCCCACCCGCGCGACCAGGCGCGAGGCAAGCGTCGAGCCGAGCACGATGCAACCGGTCAGCGGCAGGAAGGCGAGGCCGGCCTGGATCGGCGAAAAGCCGAGTACCTCCTGCATGTACAGCGTCAGGAAATACCACATTGAAAACAGCGCCGCCGCGATGAACATCATCGTCACGTTCGCGCCGGTCAGCGTGCGCGAAGCGAAGATCCGCAGCGGCACCAGCGGTTGTTTCGAGAAGCGAGCCTCGATCACCACAAAGGCAGCGACCAGCGCAACGCCGGCCGCGAGCACGAGTAGGGTCTGCGCCGAGCCCCAGCCGTTGACGTCCGTGCGCACGATCGCAAACACGATCGAAGTCAGCCCAAGGGTGACCGAGAGCGCTCCTGCGAGGTCGTAGTGGCGCCTGCCGACCGGCACATCCGCGCGGCTCTCGGGAATCAAGCGCGCCGAAAAGATCATCGTCGCCAGGCCAATCGGCACGTTGACGAAGAGAATCCAGCGCCAGTCCAGGCCCTCGGTCAGCAGTCCTCCGAGGATCGCGCCCGCGCTGCCGCCAACCCCCCCGATCGCGCCCCAGATGCCAAGCGCGCGGTTGCGCGCCGGACCCTCGGCGAAGGTGGTTGAGAGGATCGAAAGCGACGCCGGCGCGATCACACCACCGCCGATACCCTGGAGACCGCGGGCGGCGATCAGGAGCCCGCGGCTGCCCGCAAACCCGCCGAGCAGCGATGCGGCCGTGAACAGCCCCATGCCAACAAGCAGCATCCGCCGGCGCCCAAGCAAATCGCCCATGCGGCCGCCAAGCAGCAGCAGCCCCGCGAAGGTGAGGGTGTATGCGTTGACCACCCACTGGAGCTGCGTGGGCGAGAAGTGAAGCGCGACTTTGATCGACGGCAGGGCCACGTTGACGATCGAAACGTCGAGGATCACCATGAACCAGGCCGTGCAGGCCAGCACGAGCACGATCTCCGGCTTGCCGGGTGTGAGGCGCGGTGCGGCGCGCCCGCGGGGTGCCTGCTCGCTCATTCGGACATCGTAGCGAACCGGAACCTTGGTTCCGGAATTGCGGCGACCCGCGCCGGGGGCGTCAGGCGGCAGCGGCCGCCGCCTTGGCGGACGCAGCGGTCGCGGTCGCCTCGGCCTCCTCCGCCTCCGGAGGCTTGGCTCCCTCGCGCGCCCAAGGTTCGTCAAACTCGACCCGCCACTTGCCATCCTCGCTCTGCATCAGCGCCAGGCGGGCGCGGAACGAGCGGCCGCTGCGACCGCGGAATCCCGCCTGCGGCTTCGCCGTGTAGCCAACCGAGATCAGCTCGCGGGCAACGGCAAGCGCGAGCTGTTTGCCGGCCTTGGCCTTCCAGATCACGAAGCCGCAGCCGGGATCCTCACGCGACCAGCACGAATAACCCTTGCGATTCTCGACGATGTCGTGGCCGCAGACTGGGCACGGGCCGAGATTCGCACGCGGGATCCGCACGTCCTTCAGCTTCGCGTCGAGTTCCTGCACGGTTTCCGTGGCGAAGCCCGCGATGTCGCGCATGAACTTCTCGCGCGAATCCTCGCCGCGCTCAATGCGGCCCAACCGGTGCTCCCAATGTCCCGTCAGATCCGGCGAGGTCAGTGCGTGGTCTGCCAGCAGGCGAATCACGTTCAGGCCCTTCTCCGTCGCCGCCAGCGCGCGGCCGTCGCGCTCGATGTAGCCCACGTCGATCAGGCGTTCGATGATCGCCGCCCGTGTCGCCGGGGTGCCGATCCCCGAGTCCTTCATCGCCTCACGCAGCTCCTCGTCATCGACAAGCTTGCCGGCGGTCTCCATCGCGCCCAGCAACGACGCATCGCTGTAGCGCCGCGGCGGCTTGGTCTCCTTCGCCAGGCTCTCGATCGAGAGTGTCCGCGACGGCTCGCCGTCCTCCAGGCGCGGCAACTGCTGCTGGTCCGAGCCCTCCTCCTCGTCCCCCGCGCGCTCCGCCTGCTCATTCGACAGAGTTGTGTAGACGCCACGCCAGCCCGGCACCAGCAAGACCTTGCCGCGGCTACGGAAGACGTGCCCTGAAACAGTCGTCTCAACGCGCGTGTTCTCGAGCACCGCCTCCGGGTGCAGCGCGGCGAGGAAGCGCCGCACGACGAGGTCGAAGATCCGCAGGTCATCGTCTTTGAGCTTGTCCACGGCATGCTCGGAGCGAGTCGGGATGATCGCGTGGTGGTCGGTCACCTTGGCGTCGTTGATCACGCGGCCGAGCGGCAGCAGATCCAGCCCAGTGACGTACTGCGCCGCGGCGCGGTACTCCGAGCGGCGGGCCAGCAGCTCAGCGGTCGGCTTGATCTCGCCGATCATGTCCGTCGTGAGGAAGCGAGAGTTGGTGCGCGGATACGTGAGCGCCTTGTGCTCCTCGTAGAGTCGCTGCGCCGCGCTGAGCGTGCGCCGCGCGGAAAAGCCGAAGCGCGTGTTCGCATCGCGCTGGAGCGAGGTCAGGTCATAGAGCATCGGCGGCTTCTCGATCGCCTCGCGCTTCTCGACCTTGGTGATCGTGCCCGCCTCGCCACGGCAGGCGGCGACGACCTCGAGCGCCTGCGCTTCGGTCGCGATCCGCGGTTTGGCCTTCGCATGGAAGCGACCGCCGTAGGCGCGCTCCGAATCCTCCGACGGCTCGAAGCGGGCATCGACAAGCCAGTACGGCTCGGGCACAAAGGCCTTGATCTCCTCCTCGCGACGGGCGATGATCGCCAGCGTCGGCGTCTGCACCCGGCCCAGCGAAACCGCACCGTCAAACGACGAGCGCAGGCGAATCGTCGCCGCCCGAGTCGCGTTCATGCCCACGATCCAATCCGCCTCGCTGCGAGAGCGCGCGGCCTGTTCGAGCAGCGCGACCTCGCTGGCGGGCCTGAGCGAGGCAAACGCATCGCGCATCGCCTGGGTCGTCATCGACGAGAGCCACAGGCGGCGCACCGGTTTGTTCGCCTTGGCCTTCTCATACAGGTAGGCGAAGATCAGCTCCCCCTCGCGGCCCGCGTCACATGCGTTGACAACCTCCGAGACGTCACCGCGGCCAAGCTGCTTGGTGACGACACTCATCTGCTTTTTCGAGCGCTCGTCGCGCACCACGAGCTTGAAGCGGTCCGGCACGATCGGCAGGTCGGCCATCCGCCAGCGCTTGAACTTGGGGTCATACTGCTCCGGCTCAGCGAGCTGCACGAGGTGACCGACCGCCCAGGTGATGATGTGCTCAGGCCCCTCGAGGTACCCCTCGGTCTTGCTGAACGGTCCCGGCAGGATGCGCGCGAGGTCACGACCGACCGACGGCTTCTCAGCGATTACGAGGGTTTTGCTCGCGTCAGGCACGCGAATGAGCGTAGCGGGTCAGCAATCAGACGCCGACTGACTACCCACCACACGGCCCGGTCGAGACCGCGCTTGGGCCCGCCCGCACGAGCTCGCGCGAGACCACGGCATTGGCGACGCCAAAGCCGCCGCGCTGGGCGCCTCCGGTGGTCGCGGCGAACACCGTTGTGACGACCCGCCCCGACGCGTCGATCATCGGGCCGCCCGAGTTGCCGGGCCGGACAAGTCCGCGCAGCAGGGTGAGCAGCCGCGAAACCGGACCGCGTCCGTAGGCGTCGTCGGCCAACACGGTCTGCGTCGGGCCGATCCTCCCCGCGCGGGCTTCCAACGGCCCGTTCTCCGGATAGCCAACGATCGCCGCGGCCAGCCCGGCAGGCGGCGAGCTCGCGAGCTGCAGTGAGGGGCCGGCAAGCTCACCGACGCGCAGCACCGCGATGTCGTTGCGCGCATCGAACAGCACGACCCGAGCGGGTAGGTCGGGGGGCCGGCCGCCGACCTGGACCACCGTGTCCTGCTCCCCCGCGACAACGTGGGCGTTGGTCACCACCTCGCCAGGGGCCGCAATCCAGCCCGAGCCCTCGACGCCAAGCCCACAGGCAGATCCAAGCACGCGCACGACGCTGGGGAACGCGCGTCGCACCGGTCCGGAGCGCGCGATCGCACTCGTCGGTGGGGGAACCCCGGCCGCAGGACCGGCGATCGCCGGCAGCGGGTCAAAGCGCGCCAGCGCGTTCAGAAAGGAGCCCGAGGGCGGCAGCAGGGCGTCGAGTCGCTGCAGAATTTGCGAGCGCTGGATGTCGAGCCTGAGCCCCGCGGTGGCCGGGGCCTGCAGCGCCGCGGCGCCAAGCGCCCACGCGATCCCTAGCGCCACGCAGGCGCTGAGCGCCGCGCCAAGGATCCCATCGAGCAGCCGCAGCCCCGGGAGGCGCATAACGATCCGTGCCTTGGTCGCGAGGCCGTGTAGTCCCAGCGCGAGGATGCCACCGCCGACAAGCGCACCGAACAACCCAAAAGCAGGTGTGTAGGGGGATGCAGGCCCCCCCGCAAGCAGCGCCCCCGCGATGCGACTGCCGGCAAGCGCGCCAACGGCGAAGCCGATCAACGTAAGCGCGCCGACAACAAAGCCGCGAGCGTAGCCCGCAAGCGCGAACATCAGCGTGGCGCCGAGGATTATGAAATCGAGTGTGCTCATCGCTCGCGACATACTGCTGCATCCTCTAGCCTGCCGATCAGTGAGGCACGTCAGCGGCGTCGGTGAATTTGGTGGCGCGCAGCGCGGGCCCGCTTCCAGGCGCCGTCGCGAAGCCCGCAGCAGACTGCTTGCGCTGCTCGCCGCGGTCGCGGTGTTGATCCTCGCAGCGTTCCTCGTGCTCGCCGGTGGATCAGGGGGCGAGCCCGCCGCCCAGAAGCTCGCGCAGGATTACGCCAACGCCTGGTCGCGCGGAGACTATGCCCAGCTGTATGCCGACGTGGAGCACGGCAAAGGCAGGGGGATCTCGCTGACGCGGTTCACAGCGGCGTTTCAGGCGGCGCTGGGGACCTCGACGGCGACGGGGGCGATCGTCGGCCGCGCGCGCACACCATCCGGAGGGCTCGTGACCGTGCCGGTGTCGTTGCGCACACGGGTGTTCGGCACGATCCAGACCGCCTGGGAGCTGCCGATCGTCGACAGCGGTGCCGGGGCCCGCGTCGCCTGGGGTCCATCGCTTGCGTTTCCCGGCTTGCATCGCGGCGAGATGCTTGTGCGGCGCTCCTTCCTGCCGCGGCGGGGGCGCCTGCTGACCCGTAATGGGTCCTCGCTCGACGCGCTCGGCCCGTCGGCCAGCTACATCGCCGGCAGCGTCGGGCCGCCGCCGCCCCAGCGCGCGCGCCAGCTCCACAACGCCGGCTTTCCGCCCACCGCACAGGTTGGCCTGACAGGGCTCCAGGAGGTCTTCGACACGGCGCTGAGCGGCGCCCCGGGCGGTGAGCTGCTCGCCGGCACGAGGCTGCTCGCCAGCGCACCGAGCCGGCCGGCCCAAACTGTGCGCACCTCGCTTTCGCCCTCGCTCCAGCAGCTCGCCGTCACGACGCTTGGCGGCCAGGAAGGCGGGATTCTCGTGATGCGCCCCGATACGGGCGAGATCCTCAGCCTCGCCGGCTCGCCTTTCTCCGAGCTCCAGCCCCCTGGCTCGACGTTCAAGATGGTCACGTTGACCGCCGTGCTACTCGCGGGTCTCGCCAAGCCGCAAACCACGTTCCCGCTTGCCACCTCAACGACGATCGATGGCTTCACGCTGCACAACGCGAACGACGAGAACTGCGGCGGCACACTGGCGAACGCGTTCGCGGTCTCCTGCAACTCCGTGTTCGCCCCGCTTGGCGCGAAGGCCGGCGGCGCACGGCTTGTCGATGCGGCGATGCGGTACGGCTTCAACTCACCGCCCGCGATCCCGATCGCCGCCGAAAGCACGATCCCGCCCGCAGCCAAGATCGGCAGCCAGCTCGACGTGGCCTCGTCGGCGATCGGCCAGGGCCAGGTCCAGGCGACCGTGCTGCAGATGGCCACGGTGGGGGCGACAATCGCGTTGGGCGGCCGCCGCCCAACGCCAACGCTCGCGCTCAATGCCCCGGCGAACCTGAAGACAGTGCTGCCCGCGGCAGTCGCGCGAACGATCCGGTCACTGATGCTCGGCGTGGTGCGTTACGGCACTGGGGTCAGCGCGCAGATCCCGGGCGTCCTCGTCGCCGGCAAGACCGGCACAGCCGAGCTCGCGACAACGCAACCGAGCTGCCCCCCCGGCCAGAGCAACTCGTGTACGACAACCCCCAACGACCCCAAAAACACCGACGCCTGGTTCGTCGCATTCGCGCCCGCACTGCACCCGCGCGTCGTTGTCGGGGTGCTGCTGGCCCACGACGGAGCGGGCGGCGACACCGCGGCGCCGGTCGCCAAGACAATGCTCGAAGCGGCGCTGAAGCAGACCAAGCCCGCGCCGCTGGCGCGCGCGACGACCCCCCTGCCGCGGCCCACGCCTCCCGGCCGCTAGCTCCTCCGGCGGCGAAAGCAGCGGCGGCCCGCTCGGGCCGGACCGCGGCCCGGAGGCCGACGCCGGCGGCCGGTCACCCCCCACCTATACGTCGAGCTGGACCTGCGCCCTGTCTCCCGCGGATCCGATGATGTGCAGGATCAGCGGGCGGTTGTCGAACGACGTCAGGGGGAGTTTGTAGAGCTGCACGGCGCCCTGGGTCGGGCCGTTGGCCGCCGCACTGCCCTGCGTGGGAATCTGGTCGTGCGCCGGGACCGTGGCCTGGCGGTAGGCAAAAGCGTTGTCCGCGCTTGGAGCGGTCGGGTGGTAGACCTTGCCCTGCGTGTCGCTGATGAAGAAATTGCCCGCCGCGGGACGCGCCTGGCCGCTCTTGTTCACGACCAGCAGAAAGACCCCGAACCAGCTCTCAGCAGGAGTCAGCGCCTTCAGCCTCGGCGCGAGCCCCGCGAGGTAGGAGGAATCCTCGTTGTCAAACGGATTGAGCTCGCGTGAGAGCTGCACCTGGTACTTCAGCTGGCCGATGTCGACATACACGCCCTCGTTGTCGGCGCGCAGGTTGTGCTTGGTGTCACCGCCGCACGCAGACAGCGCGACCGCACAGCTCAAAGCGAGCGCGAAGATCATGAGGAATCGCAGGGGTCGGGAGCGCGCCATCGACGCCGCCATCCTATCCCGCCACTCCCGCGATTGTCGCTCGGCTGCCGCGACCCTCGCCGTCCTCGAGGATCCGCCGAAGCCGTCGCAGCGCCTTGACATTCTGGCGCTTGAACCAGCGCCGAGCGCCGAGCGCCTCAATGATCCGGTCCGACAAAATCGTCGGCTCGGTCGCGACCGAGAGCTCGACGCGAGTGCCGCCATCGGAGTCCGACTCCAGGGTGTAGATCGTCAACGTCTTGACGCGGTTGTACTTGCCAGCAGTGCCCGCTTCAACGATCCGCCGCGGCGCATCGACCTCGACGAGGGAGACCCCACACCAGCCGAAGCGAGCCAGCGGAGCCTTGACGCGGAAGCGCGCTCCCGCGCCCAAACCAGCCGTGTTCATGCGCGTGAGATGCCACTCCGTCAGGAAGTGGTCGCAGAACTCCGCGTGGTTGGCGATGTCCACCAGGTAGGCGAACACCTCCTCGCGGGGGCGCGCCACGACGACGGATACGGTCACGGGATCCACGGCGGGGCGCAGTCTATCCGCGCAGCCAGCGCTCGCTCCCGGTGAGGCGGCGGCCTAGGCGCCGCGCCGCACCCGCACCGTGTGGCCGAACTCGCTGTGGCGCACCGTCTCGAACGAGACCGGCTCGCCTCGCCGCAGCGGCCTGCACAGCTCGCAGACGATCTCCGCGCGGTCATAGAGGTGCGCGCGCTCGCCGACGAGCGGTGTGCGTCCGCAGTCCGCGCAGACGTGGCGGTCCGCCGCAAGCGCACCGACGCTGCGCTGCAGCAGATGGCGCTCGAGATCCGAGGAGTCCCACGGTGCGACTCGCCGGCCCGTGGGCAGCAGTTTGGTGCGGCCCTGAACGTCAATCGCAAAAGCCATCTGCAAACGGAGTTCGCTGCCTGGGCGATCGCTCCTGCGCCAGGCGGCAGCGTCTTAACAGTCCGCTTCGACTAGGCCCGTATCATGCTCTGCGGAGGTTGGTTTCCGCAGATTCGGGAGAGGATTGTTCAAATGATGGACGAGATCGATTCGAGAACACTCGCCGGCAGCAGCTCGTTTCGATGTGAGCGCTGTAGCTATCTGCTCGAGCTGGCCGACATGCGCGAAGGCCTGCCGGACTGCCCACAGTGCGGCGCTCAGGCCTGGGCCCGCGCCCCGCTCGCCACGCTGTCCGGTAGCGCGAAGCCTGCGAACGTCGATCCCGCGCCCGCGCCGGCAGCGCAGTGGATCGCCGAAACGCGTGCCCAAATCGAGCAGTCCGGCGCCTACATTGCGTACCTGGACGGCGAGCGCACGGTGCTCGCCCGGCTCGCGCCCGACAGCTCGCGAATCGGCCGCAGCCTGTCTGCCACGGTCCGCTTCGACGACCCCACGGTCTCGCGCCGTCACGCGCTGATCGTGCAAGGCGACGAGGGCGCGCGACTGCTCGACGATCGCAGCCTCAATGGCGTGTTCGTCAACGGCGAGCGCGTCCAGGAGTGCGAACTGCGCGACGGCGATGAGATCATGATCGGCCGCTACCGGCTGCATTACCTGGTTATCGTGGGCGCCCCCGCCCAGACCGCAAGAGCCTGAACGGGCGCCGCGTCGGCCGCGTCTCGGCACGGGCGAGGCGTCGCGGGCCTGGCGCTCGGGCCGCCAAGTAGAATCGCGCTGCAGAATGGCGCAGACGATCGCGATCCTCTCGCAGAAGGGCGGCACCGGAAAGACGACGACCGTCCGGACGCTGACGGACATCCTGCGCCGCTGCGGTCTGCGTACGCTCGCTGTTGATCTCGATCCTCAGGGCAACCTGTCGGACTACTTCGACATCGACCCCGACGCGGCGCCAACGATTGCCGACGTGCTCGGCGGCAGCGCAAGCGCGGCGGAGGCGATCCACGACGACGTGATCCCCGCCAACCTGCGCCTCGCCGAGGCCGAGCTCGCACTTGGCGGCAAGATCGGGCGCGAGCTCAGCATGCGGCGCGCGCTGTCGAAGCTCGACGCCGGCTACGACGCGATCCTGATCGACTGCCCACCCTCGCTCGGGCTGCTCACGGTCAATGCGCTCGTCGCCGCCGACCACGCGCTGCTGACTGCCGAAGCGCAGTACTTTGCCTTGCAGGGGGTCGAGCAGGCGCTCGAGGTGATCGAAGTCGCGCGCGACAGCCTGAACTCAGAGCTCAACTGGCTTGGCGTTGCGCTGAACATCGCCGATCTGCGCACCGTCCACTCTCGCGAGGCCTACGCCTCACTCGTTGAGAGCTTTGGCGAGAAGGTCTTCAAGTCCGTGATCCGCCAGTCAATCGCCTACGCGGAGTCCGCTGAGCGGGGGGTCTCGATCCTCGACTTCCGCCCCGATCTCGGGGCCGACTATCTGGCATTGGCCGGCGAGGTGCTCGACCGCCTTGGGCTCGACGCAGCGCGCGCGAAGCTCGCGGGGCTGTCGGAGCGGCAATGAACGATGCCGTCGCAGGACCTGCGGATCCTGCTCAGCGCTCATCGTTATCCAGGTACAGCTCGGCGACCTGGGCCAGTGTTCTGAAATGACGCCAGAGCGGGGCTTGGCGCGATCAAGACCAAGGGTGCTCGTCGTGCTGAGGAAGGTCATCGCGGATCTCGTCCCACCGAGCCTTCGAGCCGACGAACATGTGCGCGGTCGGCTTGAGCGTTGGCTCGTCGGTGAGTGATCCGTAGGGCACGCGAAGCCACGTGCGGTCGTGGTGGTAGACAGGCCAGTAGAGGAGCGACCAGCACTGACCGCAGCGCATTGCGTGGGCGGATCCGGCGTCGCCGTCCACCAGTAGCGAATCCGGCCCCTTCTCAACCCTCAGCATCTCGGGTGCGATCTCGCCCCACGGCAGGAAGGCCGAGCCGGTCATCGCGCGGCAAATGCGAGCAGTGGCAGTTGCACGCGACAACGAACTCGTCCGCGACTTCGTAGCCGACGGCATTGCACGCGCAGCGCCCTCTCAGCATTGCCGAAACTCTATTACCGTCGGCTGCGCCAGTGTGTGTAAATGTCCCCTGAGCGTGCTTCGCGATGGCGAGCACGCTCAGCGTGCTGGGGTCAGGAAGTCAAGGAGGGGGCGCGGGAGTAAGGCCGTGGCGACGCATGACCTCGCCGATCTTCTCGATATCGGGAGGCCCATCGCCGGCAAGCACGTCGGCGACTTCCTGGAAGTAGCTCGGACCCAGCAGTCCGGGACTGATGACCGCCAGGAATCGGGCGTCGACATCCTCTTTGTTGTCGAAGCCGTGGATCACACCGCGCCGTATGAACAGCGACTCGCCCGCGCTTAGATCGATCCGCTCCCCGCCCACCGTGAAGCTCGTGACGCCTTCCAGGCCGAAGGCGGTCTCGTCGAAGTCGTCGTGACTGTGCGGCGCAGGCATTCGGGCCTTCGCCGGTGCGAGGCACTCAAAGACGGTCACATTGCCACCAGACTGATCTGGGTCGACGTGAAAGAGGACAGTCAGAGCGCCGACCTGAATCGGCTGAGCGAGACTATCCGGCATGAGACAAGGCCTTTCCTAGGTTTCTAGCTGGCCTGGAAGGTCTCGTGGACCGGGAACTCCTTGACGTCCGGCGGTCCCTGAAGCTCCACGCCAGCCGCTTGGACCGACTGCTGGATCCTGGGTGCGAACGCGTCGAACGCCTCACGAGACTCCCAAAAGTCGATCACACCCCAACCACCATCGATCGGACCTGACGCATGAAAGAGCAGACCGGCCGGAGGGTCCCCCGCCGGATCGAGGTGCTTATTGACGGCGTCGAACTGCTCCTGCGTCACGCCAGCAAGCTTCAGACGGATTCCGACAGCCATGTTGGGCTCCTCATTATCGGGCAGACAATCAAACCACAGAACACCCAGCGACAGGCCTCACGCCTGGGCCAGCGTTCGGCAATGTTCCCAGACCGGCGCAGAGCCTAATCGGCGGCGGCAAGCGCCACGAACGCCTCGCGCTCGAGCTGGCTCGTCTAGGCGTTCGACGGGGCACTGGGTGCGCCCCTAGCGATCGTCCCGAGGATGGCCACGACCGCAGGAGCCCCGTCGCGAGCGAAGGCGACCTGCATGCGACGTGCCCCCGCCTGCAGTTCGGGTTCTGTGAGCGCACGCTGGATCGCGGCGCGGATCCTGGTCGCCGAAGCCCGTTGGGGGAGTCGGATCCCGGCACCGGCCTCGGCTACCCGGACCGCGTTGTCAGGCTGATCGCGCCCGGATGGGAGGCAAACGAGCGGCACCCCAGCCCGCAGCGCCGCCGCGACGGTGCCAAGCCCGGCGTGGGTGACGACCACCGACGCCCGGGGCATCACCGCCGCGTGCGGGACGAAGGCGGCGAGGGCGACGTTGGCAGGGATCGAGACGCCCTCGAGGTCGAGTGCAGGCCCGGTGGTGACCAGCGTCCGCACCGGCATCTCTCCTAGTGCTTGCAGGATCCGGGTGGCCAGGGCGCGCTGATCCATGAAGGTGGTGCTCAAACTCACCACGACCAGGGGTCGCGGATCGTCGGCCGCCCAGGGGCTCTCCCAGCCGACCTCCGGGGCCGGCGGCTCGAGGTGGCCGACAAAGCTTGCCGCCGGCGGACGGGGCGCCCGGG
>JBPCQX010000246.1:0-2708 GCA_050997675.1 Solirubrobacteraceae bacterium | reverse complement strand
CGTGGAAATCGAGGAATTCGCCCGCCTGCATCCACTCGTGGAAGCGGAACTGCTCCGGCAGGAAGCCGACGCGCCGTTTGACCGTCACATCGCCAATCGGCCGGTTGAGGAGGGCCATCGTGCCGCTCGTCGGGAAGACGAGGCCCATCAGCATCTTCATCGTTGTGCTTTTGCCCGCACCGTTCGGGCCGAGGAAGCCGAAGACTTCGCCCTGCCGCACGGTCAGCGTCAGCGATTCCACCGCGACCTTCGCGCCATACTCCTTGCGCAACTCGTGCGTCTCGACGGCGGGGACGGCGGGATCGCGGTGGCCGTCCGCATGGAGAAAGGCGATCTCCTCCGGGCGGAGAATCGTCGGGCTGGGCGCGGATACCGGTGCATCAACACGCGGGGCGGTCGTCTGTGTCATCAGTTCGGTACCCTGCTCTCTGCTCTCTGATCGTCACGATCGCGCCATCAATCTATGGTACACCCTCTGCGAGAAAACACCGCGCCCGCCCCCGGCGTGACATTCGCAGGCTATCTCTCTCGAAATAGGTGCGCGTCACCGCGCATGATCGTGTATCCGCCTCCGCGCTGAAATGTGTCCTTGACAGAGCCGCATTATCGTTGTAGGCTCAAATCCCACGTTGGCACGCACGTTGCGATCCTGTATCCGGGAGGATCCAATGGAGAGTACGAAACCAGGAATCGCCACGAAGGTAACCATCGCTCGCCGTAGCGATCGGTCCGTGGTGCCGCGTGATCTGTTTCCGTTGCTGCTCCGTTGGTCGTCTATCCTCGGCGTCGCGATCGCTGATCGTGCATGCTTCGCTGTCATGCCCCGGCACAAGGAGCAGAAGGAGATGGTGGACCGGCGGCGCAGGCTCTCCCCCACCTGCCGTATCGCGCCCCTGCTCCAACCCGCGATGGTCGCCGTCTTCCGGTAACGCAGGTCATTTCAAGCGATCTCAGCGACCCGGGTTGGTCCACCGGTGGACGCGCGTCCGACGCTATCGGACGGATATGCATGCCGCACATTCTCATGTGGAAGAAGTGATCCAATAAGAGGACGCTTTCGTAGTAGCGAGATAGCCGAAACAGTACCCTTTGATCCCGTCCTCGCGTCGTCCACAATTTGGAAGTGTATTGGGCGGAAACGCTGTTCCGGAAGGGGGTTGCCATGGCACAGGTAATGGGTTCCCACGGCACAATGTCCGAACGACCACCGGATGTGAAGGAGATTGATGTTCTCTGGATCACCGCCGGTCTTGGCTGCGATGGCGATTCCGTCTCGATCACCGCCGCGACCCAGCCGAGCATCGAAGATGTGGTGATGGGCGCGATCCCCGGGCTGCCAAAGGTCAACCTCCACAACCCGGTGCTCGCCTATGAGGTCGGGGACGACTTCATGAAGTACTGGTATCAAGCGGCGGAGGGCAAACTGGACCCGTTCGTGCTCGTCATCGAAGGCTCAATCCCAAACGAGCACCTCAGCGGCGAGGGCTATTGGGCAGCGCTCGGTACGAATGACCTCACCGGCCAGCCGATCACCACCTGTGAGTGGATTGATCGCCTCGCCCCGAATGCCGTTGCCGTCGTCGCGATCGGCACCTGCGCGACCTATGGCGGCATCCACGCGATGGCCGGCAACCCGACCGGATGCATGGGCCTGGCGGACTATCTCGGCTGGGGCTGGAAATCCAAGGCCGGCCTGCCGATCATCAACGTACCGGGTTGCCCGGTGCAGCCGGACAACTTCATGGAAACCCTGCTCTACCTCCTCTATCAGGTGGCGGGGCTGGCGCCGATGATCCCGCTCGATGACCAGTTGCGCCCGACCTGGCTGTTCGGCAAGACCGTTCACGACGGCTGCGACCGGGCAGGCTACTACGAGCAGGGCGACTTCGCCACCGAGTACGGCTCGCCGAAGTGCATCGTCAAGCTTGGGTGCTGGGGACCGGTGGTGCAGTGCAATGTCCCGAAACGCGGCTGGATGGCCGGAATCGGCGGCTGCCCGAATGTCGGCGGTATCTGCATCGGTTGCACGATGCCCGGCTTCCCGGACAAGTTCATGCCGTTCATGGACGAACCGCCGGGCGGCAAACTCTCCTCGACCGCGATCGGCGCCTACGGTGCGGTGATCCGACGGCTCCGCAAAATCACGAGCCATACGCTCAACGAGGAACCGAAGTGGCGCCACAATGGCCCCACGCTCACGACCGGGTATGAGGCGGGCGTCAACATGGGTACCAGCACGTCCGGCAAACTACCGAACAACTAGCGCTGCGGTCGTTGGAACGCATCACGAAGGGGTAAAGGTTATGGTCGTCAAGGAGAAGGTACCGGTAGGCGGGAAGAAACTCGTCGAGATGTCCTGGGATCCGATCACGCGGATCGTGGGGAGCCTGGGGATTTACACCAAGATCGACTTCGCCAACCGCCGGGTCGTCGAGTGCCACAGCACGTCGTCGATCTTCCGGGGCTACAGCATCTTCATGCAGGGCAAAGACCCGCGCGATGCCCACTTCATCACCAGCCGGATCTGTGGCATCTGCGGCGACAACCACGCCACCTGCGCCTGCTATGCGCAGAACATGGCCTTCGGCGTCCGACCCCCGGCGATGGCCGAGTGGATCGTCAACCTCGGCGAGGCGGCCGAATACATGTTCGACCACAACATCTACCAGGATAACCTGGTCGGGGTCGACTTCTGCGAGCAGATGGTC
>JBPCQX010000239.1:0-6172 GCA_050997675.1 Solirubrobacteraceae bacterium | reverse complement strand
ACCTCCGCGACACCTGTGGCGAAGCGCACGCGAGAACGTCGGGCCGCCGCTTGTGGGCTGGCCGGGCCGAGTCGCCCCAGCCACTTGGCTGCGGACAGCATCGCGTAGGGGCGCAAGCCTGAGAGAGGTGGCGCTGGAGGTCGTCGACCAGGCGTGGTCGCTGGATTCCGAGTAGCAACCGGGCGGCGATACGCAACGTCAGCAGGCGCGTCCGCGGCAGGGCGGCGAACGAGACGCCGATCGGCCAGCGCGCGATCTCGTCGGCGGTGATCTGGCGGATGATCGGCGCCAGGGAGTCGAGCGAGTCGCCGTGAAACAGCGGAGCGAGAAGTTGACGGCGCGTCTGGTGCGGATCACCGTCGAGCGTGAGCACGGTGTCGCTGGGGAGGACGGGAAGGATCCGCCGGTTCGCGCGACCAGCCAGGTACTCGCCCGGCGGGGCGTGCAGCACCTCGTGCGCAAGCTCAGGAGCAGCGACTACCCACATGCGACCGCCGATCAGCGTTGGAAGCCAGAAGCCCGAGCCGTGGACTCGCTCGTGCGCGATCAGGCTCGCCACCGGCTGGCGCTGAAACGCGACGGCCTCGACCAGCCGCGGGGTCATCGTGCAAGCTCGAGAACACGCAGGGTCGCGAGGATCAGCCGGGTCAGGGCGCGCACGCGAATGGATGAGTAGCGGGCGGTGATGTGTTGATCTGCGGCGCGGGCGGCTCCCTCGGCGTAGGTGGGGTAAGCCTGCACGGCGCGCGAGACGTCGTCGAGCTTCTCGCCGCGTGCGACCCGCGCGCCTTGGGGGTGTTGGTTGATAGCGCTGCCACGTCGTGAGTAGAAGCCGTAGGCGATCGCGAAGAAGATGACGAGTAAGGCGCCGAAGATCAGGCTGCCACCAGCCAACGCAAACGGCGCTACGGCGACGTTCATCGCTGACACGCTACCCCTGTGTGGCGGCAGGCAAGCGTCGCCGCCTTGAGGTGGGCTGGAGTTTGAGCGCTCACGAGGCACGGGTTTGCAGTTGAGGGGATTTCAACGATGCGCTGGAGCCGTCTTCGATCGCGTTGGCATCCCTGCTCAGGAGTAGGTGCAGTCCAGCCGAGTCGATGAATGTGATCTCGCCCAGATCGAGCAGCAATTGCTTGCAGCCCCAGTCGCGGAGATCCTGAAGTCGTGCTTCGACCTGGCTGATGGCGCCGCCGAGGTGCTCGTCGGCGCGGTGAGCGAGACAGATCTTCTGGTCGTCGGATCTCGTGGGGCACGGCGGCTTTGCCGGTCTGTTGCTTGGTTCCGTCAGCCTGCAGTGTGCCCATCACGCTCCCTGCCCTGTAGTCATCGTGCGCGCCGCCGCCGAGCGATCAGCTCACGGGCTTGAGACCACCCGCTCGACGGACGGCGAGGCGGCGGCCTGATCAGTGAGTAAGAACCCCGGGGCGAACGACGCTAGAGGGATGGGGCACGCCTCGCGGCATGAGCCCGCACATGTCTCAGGAGTTATTCAGTCTCACCCAAAGGAGAACACGATGAGCGAGCAAGCTTTTGTGATCGTCGGCGCGAGCTTGGCCGGCGCGAAGGCCGCCGAGGCTCTGCGTGAGCTTGGCTTCGACGGCAGGGTGGTGCTGATCGGCTCAGAGTCCGAGCGCCCCTACGAACGTCCGCCGCTGTCGAAGGACTACCTGAGTGGCAAGGTCGAAGTAGAGAAGGTTTACGTCCACGACGAGGACTTCTATGAGAGCCACGAGATCGAACTGCGCACCGCAACGACCGTCGAGCGCATCGAGCAATCCTCGGCCGAGGTCGTGCTCGCGGGCGGCGAGCGGCTGGGCTATGACCGGCTGCTGCTGGCGACCGGCGCGGCGCCACGACGCCTGTCGATCCCCGGAGCGGACCTCGATGGAATCTACTACCTGCGCACCCTCCCCAATTCGCAGCGGTTGCGCGAGCGGATCGAGCAGGGCGGCAGGCTCGTCGTGATCGGAGCCGGGTGGATCGGCTGCGAGGTGGCCGCCACGGCACGCCAGGCCGGCTTGGAGGTGACTGTGATCGACCCGTCCTCAGTGCCGCTGGAGCACGTGCTCGGCGCCGAAGTCGGCGCGATCTACCGCGACATCCACACCGACCACGGCGTCCAGATGCTGCTCGGCACGGGTGTCGAATCCCTCGAGGGTGACCGGGCGGTCGAGCGCGTGCGCACCACAGATGGGCGCGTGATCGACTGCGACTTCGTAGTGGCCGGGATCGGCGCGACCCCGCGCACCTCCCTGGCCGCCGACACGAAGATCGTGGTGCAGGACGGCCTCGTCACTGACGAGTACCTCCAGACAGCCGTGGAGGGCATCTTCGCCGCCGGCGACATCGCCAACGCCCGCCACCCGCTGTATGGGCAGCTGCGGATCGAGCACTGGGCCAACGCGCTGCACCAGGGACCCGCCGCGGCACGCAACATGCTCGGCTCAGTCGACGCCCAAGACCCGGTGCTCGACCACCCGGTCGCCTACGAGCGCATCCCGTACTTCTACTCCGACCAGTACGACGTCGGGATGGAGTACACGGGGCACGCCGTCGACTGGGACGAGGTGGTTTTCCATGGCGATCCCGCGGCGCGTGAGTTCATCGCGTTCTGGCTCAAGGATGAGCGGATTTTGGCTGGCATGAACGTCAACGTGTGGGACGTCACCGAACAGATTCAGGCGCTGATCCGCTCCCGCCTGCGGGTCGACCGCGACCGTCTCGCCGACCCCGGGACCCCGCTGACGGACCTGGCTCCGGAGCACCAGACCTCCCATGCCGAACGCTGAGGCGCCGATCAGCACGGGTGCTGGCGAGCTCGCAGCGTTGAGCGAGGAACAGCTGGACCGCGTTCGCCGGCTGGCCACCCAGTTGCGGGTGGACTCAATTCGCTGCAGCACCCAGGCCGGCTCGGGACATCCCACCTCGTCGCTGTCGGCCGCGGACCTGATGGCCGTTCTGCTGGTAGGGCACCTTCGTTATGACTGGGAGCAGTCCGATGTTGCGGACAATGACCACCTGATCTTCTCCAAGGGCCATGCCTCGCCTCTGCTGTATTCGATGTTCCGGGCCGTGGGTGTGGTGAGCGAGGAGGAGCTCATCAACAGCTACCGGCAGCTGGGGGCCCGACTGGAGGGCCACCCCACGCCTGTCCTGCCGTGGGTGGACGTGGCCACCGGCTCTCTCGGGCAGGGACTCCCCGACGCGGTCGGCGTGTGTTTGGCTGGAAGGTATCTGGACAAGCTGCCCTATCACGTCTGGGTGCTGTGCGGGGACAGCGAGACCGCCGAGGGCTCGATCTGGGAGGCCCTGGACAAGGCCAGCTACTACAAGCTCGGCAACCTCACCGCGATCATCGACATCAACCGCCTCGGCCAGCGGGGAGCAACCGAGCTGGAGTGGGATCTGGACCGCTACGCCGCCCGGGTGAAGGCGTTCGGCGCTCGCCCGCTCCTCATCGACGGTCACGACCCGGTGGCCATCGACCAAGCGCTTTCAGAGGCCCGCCGCGGCAGCGATCAGCCGACCGTAGTGCTGGCCCGGACGATCAAGGCCAAGGGCGTGCCTGAGCTGGAGGACAAGAACGGCTGGCACGGCAAGGCCCTCCCACCCGACATGGCCGCGCGCGCGATCGCCGCACTGGGCGGCGCAAGCGATCTGCGTATCACCACGGCCTGCCCCGAGCCGGGGACCCCGGCCATCCTCGCCGACCCCACCGCCGCCGTCACCCTCCCCACCTATGAGCTGGACGAGAAGGTGGCGACCCGCGTCGCGTTCGGCGCCGCCCTGGCCGCCTTGGCCGCTCGTCCCGAGGTCGTGGTCGTCGACGGCGAGGTCGGCAACTCCACCCACGCCGAGGAGTTCCAGAAGGTCTGCCCCGAGCGCTACTTCGAGGTGTTCATCGCTGAGCAGCAGCTGGTTGCGACGGCCGTCGGGCTGGCCGTGCGGGGCTACGTGCCGTTCGCCTCCACCTTCGCCGTGTTCTTCTCGCGCGCCTATGACTTCATCCGCATGGCCGGGATCTCGCAGGTGAACATCCGCCTCGTGGGCTCTCACGCCGGCAGCGAGATCGGCGAGGACGGACCCTCTCAGATGGCGCTCGAGGACCTCGCCGCCCTGCGGGCCGTGTACGGCTCGGTCGTCCTGTACCCCGCCGATGGGCCCTCCACCGCCCGGCTTGTCGCCGAGATGGCCGATACCGCCGGCATCGTGTACCTACGCACCACCCGTGGTGCCTACCCGGTGCTCTACGGACCTGAGGAGGCATTCCCGGTCGGCGGGTCCAAGGTCCACCGCGCCGGACCCCACGACCAAGTGGCCCTGATCGCGGCAGGTGTGACGCTGCACGAGTGCCTGGCCGCCGCCGAGAAGCTTCGGGGCTCGGGCGTCGCGGTGCGCGTCATCGACGCCTACTCGGTCAAGCCGATCGATCGCGCCGCTCTGGTGCAGGCGTGCCGGGTAACCGGTAGCCGCCTCGTGGTGGCCGAGGACCACTACCCCGAAGGCGGGATCGCCAGCGCCGTGCTGGAGGCCCTCGCCGACGCCTCGGTGCCAGCGCTCCAGGTCGCCCACCTGGCCGTGCGGGGACTGCCCACCTCGGGCACGCCGGCACAGCTCCTGGACGCCGCCGGCATCTCGGCCGCTCACATCGTCGATGCCGCCCGCCGGCTCCTCGCGACATGAGCCAAGACGAGCGCGCGGCGATGAGACCGACCCAGCGGCTGCACGAGGCAGGCCAGAGCCTGTGGCTGGACAACATCACCAGGGGTCTGCTCGACTCCGGGACGCTCGAGCGCTACATCCTCGAGGACTCGGTTACCGGGCTCACGTCCAATCCCACGATCTTCGACAAGGCGATCGAGGGTGGGCCGGACTACGACAGCGACATCGCCGCCCACAAGGCGACGGGCGCCGCTGACGAGGAGGTGTTCTTCGAGCTGGCCCTGGCGGACCTACGTCGCGCCGCTGACCTGTTCGCGGCGATCCACGAGCACAGCGACGGCGTCGACGGGTGGGTCTCGCTCGAGGTCTCGCCGCTGCTCGCCCACTACACCCAGGCCACGATCGAGGAGGCCAAGGCGCTGCACTCAAAGGCGGCCCGGGCAAACCTGTTCATCAAGATCCCCGGCACCCCCGAGGGCCTTCCCGCGATCGAGGAGTGCACCTTCTGCGGGGTGCCGATCAACGTGACCTTGTTGTTCTCAGCCGAACAGTACCAGGCCGCTGTCGAGGCCTATCTGAGGGGCGTCGAACGGCGGGCCAAGGCCTGCCTCGACCCCGCCGTCCACTCGGTGGGCTCCGTCTTCGTGAGCCGCTGGGACACGGCAGTGGCCGACCAGGTCCCCGGTGAGCTGCGTGACCGTCTGGGCATCGCCGAGGCCGGCCGCGCCTACCGCGCCTACCGGGAGCTGCTCGACTCTGCTCGCTGGGGCCACCTGGCGAACGAGGGAGCCCGCCCCCAACGCCTGCTGTGGGCCAGCACCTCGACCAAGAACCCCGAGGCGCCCGACGTGCTTTACGTGAGCGCCCTGGCCGCGCCCTTCACCATCAACACCATGCCCGAGGCGACCCTGCTGGCATTCGCCGATCACGGACACCTAGAGAACCTAATGGCCGCCGACGGCGGTGACGCCGAAAAGACCCTCGCGGCCTTCGCCGAGGTCGGCATCGACCACCAAGCCCTCGCCGGGCAGCTCCAGCAAGACGGGGCGGACGCCTTCGATGAGTCGTGGAAGAACCTCTTGGCGAGCATCGCCGCCAAGCACGAGTGGCTGACTACAAGCGGCAGCTGACATCGAGCCGGCCGCCACGCATGCGCTATGAGCAAACCTGAAGCGCCCCACCGGGTCGTTGTCGTGGGCGGCGGCTTTGGCGGCCTCCAGGCTGTGCGCAGGCTTCGCCGGGCACCGGTCGAAGTGACGCTGATCGATCGACGGAACTTCCACCTCTTCCAACCGCTGCTCTATCAGGTCGCGGCGGGTGCCCTCTCGCCGGACGATCGCCGCGCCGCTGCGCGCGATCCTCAAGCGCCAGCGCAACGTGCGGGTGGTGATGGGCGACGTGCGGCGGTTTGACCTCGACCGTCGAAGTGTCGTGATCGATGAGCTCCCAAACGGCGATCAGAATGTCGTGATCGAATACGACACGCTGATCGTCGCCGGCGGCTCGCGTT
>JBPCQX010000233.1:0-7128 GCA_050997675.1 Solirubrobacteraceae bacterium | reverse complement strand
CGCCGATCGCGGGATCCAGCCGTTCTTGCCGTTCGGAAGCGAGGGGAACGAGACCTTGTCCCATTCGACGCCGGCGATCGTCTGGGTGGCGAGGATCTGGACGTTACCGGCCGTGCCCTCCGGCGTGGTCGTCGCCACGATGCCCACCCGCGGCGCTGTCGCGCTGGCTGTGCGGCGCACCACCGAGGCGTGATCGACCGTTGCCCACAGCCAGAGTCGTCCGGGCACGCCGACGACGTGGATCGAGGCGTCTGAGGACGCCGCCCGACGCGCCCGCGCGGCGGCGGTATCGAATAGGACCCGACGCCCCGCGAGCTCGTGCGCTTCGCTACTCGCACCCGTCGCGCGGCTCGCCGGAGAGCTGACGCTCTGGGCGAGTCCTTCGGAGGAGCCGCCCGCCGCTGCGACGACGAGGGCGAGGGCGAGGGCGAGGGCGCCGTTGATGCCTCGTCCCGTCATCGCGAACGATGGTAGCAGCGTCCCCGGGTTCGCCTTCCGCTCGATTCGCCTGAGGTTCGAGCCGCTGGCGCCCCGGGAGAGGAGGAGCACGGCGAGCAGGGTGCGTAGGGGTCGTGTGCTCGCCGTGCTTCTCATCGTCGGGTCTAGCCGGTGAACTTCGGCGAGCTCTTGCTCGTCGTCGAGCGTGAGGTGCTGATGAACCCGGTGGCCTTGACGGCCGACAGGACGGCGCTCATGGAGAGCGGCTGGTCGAACGCGACGGGGGCGGGGGACTTGCCGGAGAGGTCGCGGATCCACGATGCGTGGCGCGCCTCGACGGTGTGGATCGCCAGGGCGGCGGCCAGGATCTTGTCGTCGGAGATCAGGGGGGCCTGGCCCTTGTAGGCGGCGACGCCGGTGTCTTCGAGGACGATCGAGGTGGCCATGAACTTGGCCTGGTCGCTGGTCGTGCCCTTGAAGTCGAACGTCGGCTTGGCGATCGCGGCCTTGCCGAGCGCGCCCTTGAGCGCGGCGACGTGCTGGGCCTCGTGGCCGCCGACGACCTTGGCGAGGTGCAAGACGCGGCCCTTGAGGGCGCCCATCGCAAGCGCCTCCTGGTAGAACGCGGTCTCGAGGTACTCGAGCGTCAGCGCGTAGTTGAGGATCGCGACGTCGCCCTTGGTGGCGGCCGCGGCGACGCCCGGGGTGAGCAGCGCCAGGGCCGCGCCGCCGCCGAGAAGGCCGCCGCCGGCGAGCGCCGAGCGGCGCAGGAACGAGCCGCGCGAGAGGCCCGAGAGCGCCTCGGCGCCCTCGCGGATCGCGCCGTCGCGATCGAGCTCTTCGAGTGTGAGAGTGTTGGACATTGCTTCCTCCGAAAGGGGGGTCGGCCGTACTAGGACGTGATGAACTTGGTCTTGGTGACGGCGGCGAGGACCTGGGCCTTGGTCAGAGGGGTATCGAACGCGGCCGGAGCCGGCTCCATCCGCAGGATGTCGCGGATCCAGGCGGCGTGGCGCGCCTCCACGGAGACGATCTGGGCGGCCGCACCGAGCGTCTTCTTCGTCAGGTTCGCGCCCTGACCGTTGTAGGCGGAGACGCCGGTGTCTTCGAGCACGACCGACGTGGCCTGGAACTTCGACTGGCTCTTCGTGGTGCCCTGGAAGTCGAACGTCGGCTTCTTGATCGCCTTCGACCCGAGAGCGGACTTGAGGAAAGCGACGTGCGCGTTCTCATGCGCGGCGACCGTCTTGGCGAACGCCAACGTCTCGCCCTTCAGCTTGCCCGACGCGATCGCCTCGTTGTAGAACGACGACTCGAGGAACTCCAGCGTCAACGCGAAGTTCAGGATGTCGGCGTCGTGAGCAGCCGACGGAGCCGCCCAGGCGATACCCGGAAGCCCCGAGATCAGCACCCCACCGACAGCAAGCGAACCGCCAGCAACGACGGCCTTGGACAGAAACGCGGCGCGAGACGACGAAGCGGACTCATCGAGTGCTTCGCGCACCGCGGTCCCCTCGTCGATCAGCTCGACGGTGACGTGCTCGGTCATGACAGGGCTCCCCTTCGGGGCACTACGGGACGGACCCACCAACGCATTCGCATCACGCGGCGGGGGACTGAACATACTGGAGAAAACGGACCGGTGCGAGAAGGAGCCCAGCCCGCCGCCTCTCACCGCACATTCGGAGAGGCCCGCCGTCCGGTTCGCTGGGAATCGGCAGCCCCGCTTCCCATGACCTGGACACGGCCCATCCAGCGAGCGACATGTGGGACAGCGAGCGGTCACGGTCTCACCAGCTCCCGCCGCTGCGTTCATCCAGATCCACTCGGACGTGTCAGCGACTCCGCCGTCGCGCCGGGCCCCGAGGTACCGGCCGGTCCTCGGCGGGTCCTTGCGTTCGCGATCATCGTCGGGTCGAGTTTCTCGATGCTCCCGCGGTCGAAGCTCCAGGCGCCTAGCGGTCGGCCCATGCGCTCTTCGGGTCTGTGATCCAGCGGCCGGCCTGCGCGTGGCGGACCAGGTCGGCAAGCACGGCCAGGCGGTCGTTCTCAACAGGATCGAACTCCTGCGCCGCGACCGAGGCTTGAAGCCGACCCAGCTGTTCAGACACCGCTACCTGCTGGCCAGCCTCCCGCACGCACCACGCCAGCTCGCGTAAGAGAGCGAATAGCCGCGCCACGACGAAGGGGTCAGCGGCGCCGTAGCGGCGCGGCTGGGTGAGGGCGATCTCGAGCAGGTCGGAGAATTGGGGACGACAGAGCGCGACTCTCACGCGGCCATCGTCGTCGCGCAGCAGCCGCGGGTCGAGATCGCGGGCGGCGATCTCACAGAGCAGTGCCGAGGAATGGCCGAGCGCATGCACGGCGGTGGTTGGGTCGTTGACCCCCGGCGAGAGTGCCTTGCTGGCGACGTCGGTCAGCTGCCTCAGCCCGTACGCGATGTCCTCGACGGAAGTTCGTTCAAAGCCTGCCGTGATGGCTTCGGCGACCCGCCGGCGCAGGCGCTCCGTCGTCGGAAGGTCAAGCGTGCCGTCGCGGGCCCAACCAACGCCGACCGGCGTGCCGACGACCAGCGAGCTGCCTGCCGAGCGCTCGATCAGCAGGATGGCATCGGCGTCGACCGCGGCTCCCAGTAGCGCGTCCTCATCGAGCTGCACGAGAAAGCCGGACGCGCCAGCCGGCAGGGTGACGGCATGGCCACGTGGCGCCGGCCGGCCCACTGGGGCACAGCCCTCTTGGCGTTCGTCCAGCGTCCGGCGGATCGTCTCACGGGCGTCTCCGTCAACCTTGCGAAGCATGGTTTCGACGCGGATCTCCTGCGCGAGGTGCGCGAGGAACAACACCATACCCAGGATGCTGGCCACAGTCAGCGCGAACGCCAGCGTGACGGCGATCTGCGGCACGAAGACCGCGCGGTCGTCGGCAGCACTGCGCACACTCCGGAGAGCAGCCAGTGCGTAGGTGAACGTCAATAGGAACAGCGCGAGCGTGACATGCACGAAGCGGTCCCGGGTGAACGCACGTAGCAGCCGCGGCGAGAATTGGCTGCTGGCCAACTGCAGCGTCACCACCGTCAGGGAGAACGTCAGCGCCGTCACCGTGATCAACGACCCGGCGACCGCGCCGAGCAGCGTGCGAGCCGCGCTCGGGCCGCCTTCGAAGAGGTAGGAGGTGACGCTGGTCGGAAGATGGCCGTCGATCCGCCGGTCAAGGCGGGGCAGCGCGATTCCCAGCGCCAAGCCGACAAGCACACCAAGCACGGGCAGCGGCCAGAGTTGCGTCCGCAGATCGTCTCGCCGGGACGCGAGCCTGGCCCAGATACCGTCGCCACTCATCCGCGTTGAACCTTCCCGGTTCCGCCTCGCGTCACTCTGGCCGCGCGGCGGGCTCGTGGCAGCACGCTAGCGTGGCCGTGGCCGAACGAAGATCGGCCGCCGCCACCCCCGCGGGGAGGGCCACGGGAACGTGCCCAGCCGTGCCTCGGCGACTCGCGCGTCCCGCGGAGGGCTCAGCGGAACGCCGATCGGCCCGTGAACCCCCCACACAGCCGATGGCGAACGTGGGCACGCCACCATGAACCAGGACAGCGTGGGCCACCACGAGGCGATGACGTAGCGATCTTCACGGCGCGGTCGGTCGTAGCGGACCGCCCAACGACGAGCCCTAGCACTGCGTCGGACGCGACCGCCCCTGCGTGGGCTTCGTGGAGGCGCCGGTGCCGCACGGTCCGGTCGTCCCGCGACCCGACAGGCTTCCTCCCGTGAACGCCTCCTCGAACGTTGTTCGTCCCGCTCGGTTGAGGGTCGAGACCTGGAAGAGGTGACGGCCGGGCTTGAGCGCCTTGAGGTCGACCGGGACCCTGACGGTCAGGACGCGCAACTCGCCGGGAGCGGCGCGGCGCACGTACACGAGTCGTCCATCAAGCCGGGCCGAGACGGCCGAGATGCTGCTCTCGCTCGAGACGCCAGCGCGGAACACTCGATGTCCCCCCACCCCGACGGTGGTGCGAAGCGCTCGGATCGTCGGTCGAACGCTTGGTACCACGCCGATCGGGCACGTGGTGGCACTGGCGAACGTGCGCAGGCCATCGAGGAACGCAGCCGAATCGTAGATGTGGTCGCCCTGGTCGAACAGCGACAGGTAGAGCGAATGAGCGCCCGGCGTGATCGGCGTCGACGCGCGCAGCAGCGGCGTCGCACCGTCGAACCTGGTGGTGCCGGCGTTGCTCCGGGTCGCGCTGATCTCGCCCGTCGTGCGGATGTTCAGCGGCGTTCCGTTGTAGGCCCGCGTGTTGGTCCGCAACGCGAAGTCGTGCGGCGCGATCACTCGCGAACCGACGGTCGTCCAGTCGGTGACGTCGAGTTCCGCCAGGAACGCGTCGTTGAAGATCTTGCCGGGAAACTCCGGGAACTCCTCGCTCAACAGACGGACGTTGAAGCTCATGCAGTTCCGGCCAGCCGGGACCGCGAGATCGATCTTCACGATCGTGACGTCGAAGTCGGTGTTGCCGCGCACGCTCGCTCCACCGAGGTCGGTCGCCAAGTTCGTGCCGTACCGCCCAAACAGGTTCGTCGTATTTCCGGTCGAGAGGATCGCGTACGAGCCGCCCGTCTGCGGAAACCGTACGCTCCGTGTGGTTGAGACTGCAGTCGGTGTGCCACCCGGCGGAATCGTCACGAAGCTCGCGCCGGTGACCAGCGAGGACTCGGCCGACATCGCACCGGCGAGGACCCCGGCATCCCGTGTCGGCAGCGTGGCGGCCGCCGCAGGCGCACCCGCCCCCACAGCGACCACAGCCGCAAAAGCGCACCGACTCACGAGCCTATGGTCACGCACCACGTTCCCCCCCGGTTGATCTCCGCGACTCCATAGAAGCCCGCAAACCCCAGAGGGTAGGTGCTGCGACAATCCGTGTCAACCGAACGTCCTGAGAGTTGTGACGCCTCAACGCCTGCCGCCGGACGCGACCGGGCTCATGTTCGGCTTGCCGTGTGATCCGTGAACAGAGCCGACTCGCCGCTCAGCGCGAACGAGGACAACCACCGCGGCGCGATTCGTCCTCAGCATCGGTTTCGAGTCCAGAATACCTCGTCGCGAGTAACGAACGTGGCCTCTTGCCATCAGGCGATCGTTGAGTCTGCCCCTCGATTCACGCTTGCAGCGTCAGGCCGCCGAGCGCCGCCGGGCTGCGAGTCCTTCGATCCGACGTTGGCAGTGAGAAACAGTCCGACGCTCACACCGGCGGGCGCGGTGCCGTCGCGCGACCGCTGGTTCTGGTGGACACGTCAAAGCCCGGCGAGGCCAGACGCGCCGGCAAGCGCCTTGCCGAAGACTCCGAGAGGATCGAGCAGACCGCCCGCCACCGGTCGGTCGACGAGCCAGGCCCGAAGCCCGCGGCTGCGGAGCGCAGGCAACGCCGCGAGCACGACGAGCAGGGCCGCAAGGGCGAGCCGCCACAGCTCCCGCGCCCGATAGTCGGTCGGTGCCGACAGAGCCGGCGCGGGCGAGGCTCGACACAGCGCTCGACGAGAAAGACCTGGTCTTCGGTCCGCCCGGTCGACGTTCCGCCGGCTGGGAGCGGCTCGGCTGAACGCTCGCGCGACGAGCGTCCGGCCGGCGTCACGGCTTCTTCACCGCCCGCCACCCGCACCGCGCCGGACGCGTCGGTAGCCTCGAGGTGCATCTCCTCTTCCCCGGATGCAGAGGCCCCCTGAAGCCGCCTTCAGGGGGCCTCGTCTTCTCCTGGCCACCGCTTGCGGAGCGTCCCCGAGTCCCCATCTCGGGGGCGCTCATCCGCCCCCCGCGGACGGAGCCCGAGCCGCACGCTTCGACCAGCGCCCGGGTCAGCCGGTCGGTCCCTGCCCTGGGGGATCGTCGCCCGCGAGACGTGTTCCGACACGCAACCTCGCCCCGATCTCCTCACCGCTTCTTCACGGTCTCGCCACCGGCCTTGTCCCCCTCTTCCTCGCCCAGGCTCATAGCCTCTGGAGGACCTGCTGGACGACGACCGACGGAGGCACTGATGAAGGCACGAAGCACGAGCGTGGTTGGGGTGTTCGCCCTGATCGGGGCCGCTGCGCTGCCGGCCGGGGCGAGCGCCCGGGTCGTCGACGCACTCTCCGATGCCGGCCCGGCGAACACGAAGACGGCGGGGGTGTCGTCTCCCGACAAGTTGTCGCCGCAGCTTCGGGAGATCACGGTTGCTCAGGGCTCGAACCCGCTCGAGAACCCCTCGGGACCGATCGGCTTCTACGGCTACTACAACGACGGTCCGATGCTGCCCGCTCCGGGAGCGGTGCAGTCTCCGGGCCACAACGTCGAGGCCACGAAGTCCGAGCCGGACAAGAACACCTACCTCGTCCTCGGCGGCCAGCACGGCGCCGACCCGTCCTACGACTACGGGACGCACTTCCTCTACCAGGGCCACGAGGGGGGCGGCCCGACGGGCGGCGGCTACCTGACGCGCATCAACCTCGGCGCCGACGCCGCCCACCGCGTGACGAAGCTCGCCGAGCTCGAGGCTGACGGCACGACGCCGTTCCCGACGATCGACGGCTCCACCTGGGACCCGTTCGCCCAGCGGTTGCTCCTCACGACCGAGGGCGGAGCCAGTGCCGGCGTCGTGCAGGCGACGCTGGACTATCCGTCGACGGTCGAGCCCCTGTGGGGGATCCTCGGTCAGGGCGGCTA
>JBPCQX010000220.1:0-5219 GCA_050997675.1 Solirubrobacteraceae bacterium | reverse complement strand
AAGATGTCAATTCGGAGGTATCCGACATGCCAGACACCGTGTCCGAAGAAGCCGGCCCCCAGCCGGCGGGCGCTGTGGAGCAGCTTGTGCGCGACGATGTCGAGCGCAAGAAGTTCCTGAAGATCGTTGGTCGTTCAGTGGGAGGCGCTGCTGCGGCGTCGTCCTTCGCCGCTTTCCTTGCGGCCTGCGGCTCGAGCAGCAGCAGTAAGTCGACTAGCAGCTCGGGGTCCACGCCCCCCGCGACGAGCAGCACTCCGGCGGGCGGCTCGGGCTCGGGCGACCTTGCGATCGTCAACTACGCGCTGACCCTGGAGTACCTGGAGACCGAGTTCTACAAGAAGGTGATTGCCTCCGGCCTCTTCAGCGGCAAGGTGCAGTCGCTGCTCAAGGTGTTCGGTGCGCAGGAGCAGACGCACGTCAACGCGCTCAAGGCGACCGCCAAGAAGCTCGGCGGCACACCTGCGGCCAAGCCCAAGGGCAAGTTCCCCCTGACCAGCGCATCGGCAGTCGCCCAACTCGCCTACACCGTCGAGAACCTCGGCGCCGCGGCGTACCTGGGTCAAGCCGGCAATATCCAGAGCAAGGAAGTCCTTGCTGCGGCGCTGGCGATCCACACCGTCGAGGCTCGCCATGCGGCGACGATTGCCGGTTTGGTCAAGAAATCAATCACTCCCGACGGCGCGTTCGGTAAGCCGGCTGCGATGGACCAGGTCCTCGCCGCTGTCAAACCGTTCATCGCCGCCTAGTCAACCGCAAGCAAAGAAAGGATCAAGTCACATGGCAGATTCTAAGTTTGCGGTGCCGGAACTGGCCGCAGTCGAAGTCCATGGCATGACGCGCGAGGCGTTCATCGTGCGTGGAGCCCTGGGCGCAGGAGCCGTGTACGGCGTCGCCGCCGTCGGCCCTTACCTCAGCAACGCGTTTGCGCAGACCGGGGGCGGCGATGTCGCCATTCTCAACTACGCGCTGACGCTCGAGTACCTCGAGGCCAACTACTACACCAAGCAGTCCAAGAAGGCTGGTCTCTCGGGCGCCGCGAAGACGCTGGCGAGCCTGATCGCCGGACACGAGACCGCCCACGTCGACGCGTTGACGAAGGCGATCCAGGGCGCGGGGGGCACTCCCGCTGCACTGCCCAAGTTCGCGTTCCCGTCGTCCACGAAGTCGGAGCAGGGCTTCCTTGCCCTCGCCTCGGTGCTCGAGACGACTGGCGTGAGCGCCTACAACGGACAGGGTCCCAACCTCCAGAACAAGGCGTATCTGGCGGCCGCGGGCTCGATCGTCCAGATCGAAGCGCGCCACAGCGCGGCGATCAACAACATGATCGGCAAGTCGCCGACACCGAGCGGCGCCTTTGACAAGCCGCTCGAGATGCCGGCGGTCCTCAAGGCCGTCAAGCCGCTGATCAAGGCCTAGTCTCGCATTGCTCTGCGGCCCCGGGGCGCTCAGGCGCTCCGGGGCCGTGTAGTTTCCCTCCCTCCGCTGAGCAGCGCCGATAGCGCAGGAGACAGCCGAATGCCTGACAACAGCTTCCAGGCCCGCGCCGAGCTTGACCTCGGCGGGCGCCAGTACGAGATCTTCCGGCTCGACGCCGTTGACGGCTCGCGGCTGCCGTTCTCGCTCAAGGTGTTGCTAGAGAACCTCCTGCGCACCGAAGGCTCCGGCGCGGTCCAGGCGGCCGACATCGAGGCGCTGGCCGCCTGGGACCCCAAAGCTGAGCCCTCGCGTGAGATCGCGTTCACGCCGGCGCGCGTCCTGATGCAGGATTTCACCGGCGTGCCGGCTGTTGTCGACCTCGCCGCAATGCGCGATGCGATCGCGCAGATGGGCGGCGACGCCGCGAAGATCAACCCGCTCGTGCCCGCCGAGCTCGTGATCGATCACTCCGTGCAGGTCGACGTGTACGGCACCCGCGAGGCGTTTGCGCGCAACGCAGAGCGCGAGTTCGAGCGAAACCAGGAGCGCTACGCCTTCCTGCGCTGGGGACAGGGCGCGCTGGAGCGCTTTGCCGTCGTCCCCCCCGACACCGGGATCGTGCATCAAGTGAACCTCGAGTACCTCGCTCGCGTCGTGTTCGTCAACGAGGAGAGCGGCCAGGCGTACCCCGACACGCTCGTTGGAACCGACTCCCACACCACAATGGTCAATGGTCTCGGTGTGCTCGGTTGGGGTGTTGGAGGAATCGAGGCCGAGGCGGCGATGCTCGGCCAGCCGCTCTCGATGCTGATTCCCCAGGTGGTGGGCGTGCGCCTCCACGGCAAGCTACCGGAGGGCACCACGGCCACCGACCTGGTGTTGACTGCGTGCGAGATCCTGCGCTCGCGTGGCGTGGTCGGCCAGTTCGTCGAGTTCTTCGGCGCCGGGCTCGCGTCGCTCCCGCTCGCCGACCGCGCGACGATTGGCAACATGTCGCCTGAGTTCGGCTCGACCTGCGCCATCTTCCCGATCGATGCCGAGACGCTGCGCTACCTTGCCTTCTCCGGCCGGCCGAAGCAGCAGATCGAGTTGGTCGAGGCGTACGCCCGCGAGCAGGGCCTGTGGCACGACGAGACTTCCCGCGAGCCCGATTACAGCGACCTCGTCGAACTCGACCTTGGGTCCGTCGTACCGTCGCTGGCGGGGCCGAAGCGCCCGCAGGACCGCGTTTCGCTCAGCGACGCCCAGAGCTCCTATCGCGAGGCGGTCAAGGGCTACGCGGTGTCGCTTGACAGCCACGACGAGGCGGAATCTGCCTCCTTCCCCGCCAGCGACCCGCCGGCCAACGGCTCGCCGGGCCACGCGGCGCCTGACGCAGCGGAGGACCCAGTTAGTGAATCCGGCCCGCGAGCCGCGCGCGGCGGGGGCGCCGTCGAGTTGACGATCGACGGCGAGCCCGTGACGCTCGCGGACGGCCACGTCGTGATCGCTGCGATCACGAGCTGCACGAATACCTCCAACCCCTCGGTGATGCTCGGGGCGGGGATCCTCGCCCGCAACGCCCTGGCGCGCGGCCTGCGCTCCAAGCCTTGGGTCAAGACCTCACTCGCACCGGGCTCCAAGGTGGTAACGGAATACCTCGACCGGGCGGGTTTGACGGAGTCGCTCGAGGGTCTCGGCTTCCACCTCGTCGGCTATGGCTGCACGACCTGCATCGGGAACTCCGGGCCGCTGCCCGAGGAGGTCTCCGCAGCCGTCAACGAGCGCGACCTCGCGGTCGTCTCGGTGCTGTCGGGAAACCGCAACTTCGAGGGCCGGATCAATGCCGATGTGAAGATGAACTACCTCGCTTCGCCGCCGCTCTGCGTGGCCTATGCGCTGGCGGGGACGATGGACATCGACATCGCTCAAGAGTCGCTCGGCGAGGACGAGCGCGGCGAGCCGGTCTACCTGCGCGACATCTGGCCCAGCGCGCAGGAGGTCGCCGAGACCGTTGAGCGGGCCGTGCAGTCGGACATGTTCCGCCGAAGCTACGGCGAGGTCTACGACGGCGACGAGCGATGGCGCTCGCTGCCCTCGCCCGAGGGCGCCAGGTTCGCCTGGGAACCGGATTCCACCTACGTGCGCCTGCCGCCGTTCTTCACGGACCTCGCCGTGGACCCCCCGCCCGTCAAGGACATCGCCGGCGCGCGGGTCTTGGCGCTGCTCGGCGACTCCGTGACGACTGACCACATCTCACCGGCGGGATCGATCAAACCCACTTCGCCCGCGGGCCTGTATCTGCAGGAGCAGGGGGTCAAACCCGTCGACTTCAACTCCTACGGCTCGCGGCGCGGCAACCACGAGGTGATGATGCGCGGCACGTTCGCCAACATCCGCCTGCGCAACATGCTCGCGCCAGGGACCGAGGGCGGGGTCACGAGACACCTGCCGGGCGGCGAGGAGATGTCCATCTACGACGCGGCGATGCGATACGCGCAGGAGGGCGTGGCGCTCGTGGTGCTGGGCGGCAAGGAATACGGCTCGGGCTCCTCGCGAGACTGGGCGGCGAAGGGCACGACGCTGCTCGGCGTGCGCGCGGTGATCGCCGAGAGTTTCGAGCGGATCCACCGCTCGAACCTCGTCGGGATGGGCGTGCTGCCGCTCCAGTTTCCGGTCGGCGTCGGGGTCGAGTCGCTCGGCTTGAGCGGCGAGGAGGAGTTTGCGATCAGCGGCGTTGCCGATGCGCTGAACACCGGCGAGCTGCCGCGCGAGGCGGCGGTGCGGGCGGGCGAGGTCGAGTTCACGGCTCGGGTTCGGATCGACACGCCGAAGGAAGCGGAGTACTTTCGCCACGGTGGGATTCTCCAGTACGTCCTGCGCCAGCTGCTGTAGCTGAGGCGTTGTGGCGCTACTGCTGTTTGACATCGACGGGACGCTGCTGCTCGGAGCCGCGGCCCTCCACCGTGCGGCGATCGGCGCTGCGCTCGCGGAGCTGTATGGGATCGCTGATCCACGCGCGATCGAAATCGAGTTCGCGGGGCGCACGGACGATGCGATCGCGCGCGAGCTGCTGGCCTGCAGCGGCGTCGCCGAGCCGGGCGAGCGCTTCGCCATGTACCGCGATCGCTGCTGTGAGATCTATGCGGCCGGTTGCCCGAGGAGTCTCGCGGGTCATGTGGCGCCGGGGGTGCCCGAGCTGCTGGAGTCGCTGGCCGCGCACCGACTCTCGCTGGTTACCGGCAACTACGAGCCGATGGCCCGCCTGAAGCTCGCGCGTGCCGGGATCGGCGGCTACTTCGCCTCAGGGCAGGGCGCCTTTGGCTCGGACGCCGAGGATCGCGATCTGCTGCCTGCGATCGCACGCCGGCGGGCGGGCGGGCACCCGCGCGCGGACACGATCCTGATCGGCGACACCCCACGGGACATTGCCTGCGCGCACGCCGACGGGGTGCGCGCGATCGCGATCGCCAGCGGTCCGTTTGACGCCCGCGAGCTCGCGGCAGCTGACCTCGTCGTGGCCGACGCGCACGAGCTTCGCGCTTACCTAACCAGCCTCTTGTAGGTGATTCGCTTGGGCCTGTCGGCCTCGGCTCCGAGCAGCTCGCGGCGGTGCGCCTCGTAGGCCTCGAAGTTGCCTTCGAACCATGTCACCTGGCTGTCCCCTTCAAACGCCAGCACATGCGTCGCGACGCGATCGAGGAACCAGCGATCGTGCGAGATCACGACGGCGCAGCCGGCAAACGACAGCAGCGCTTCCTCGAGCGCGCGCAGCGTGTCCACGTCGAGGTCGTTGGTCGGCTCGTCGAGCAGCAGCACGTTGC
>JBPCQX010000084.1:0-2513 GCA_050997675.1 Solirubrobacteraceae bacterium | reverse complement strand
CGCGTTGGTAGCAACTCCGGTCAGGACGACCGTGCGGATGCCGTGGACGCGCAGGATCGTGTCGAGGTCGGTGTTGTGGAAGGCGCCGTAGCGGTGCTTGGTCACCACCGGCTCGCCCTCCTGCGGCTCTATCCCAGCATAGAAATCGCCCTCCCAGGAGCCGGCTGCGCACACCTCACGACGGGTGTAGCTGTCGCCCCGGCGGCGAAGCATCTGGTCGAGCCACACGTCTGACAAATAGGCGTTCCGGTCGGTCGAGTAGACGTTGCGGATGAACACCACCAATGCTCCGGCGGAGCGTGCGGCATCGATCAGCGCCGGCAGCCGCTGTGCCGACTCCTGCACGGTGCCGAGGTCGGCGCCCTCGAGGTCCATCATCCCCCCAGGAGCGCAGAAGTCGTTCTGCACGTCGATCACGATCAGCGCCGAGTGAGCGGGATCGATCTTCTGCTCCAGTTTCGTCAGCAGGGGCCGGTGCGTGATTCGCTCGGCGGCGTCGCGGGCGGATTCGTTCTCGTTCATGCAATCGTCTCCATTCTCAAGCGGATCTTCCCACTCCGGCCAGCAGCCCGGAGATCACTTCGAGTCGCTTCAGCCGCGGGGGCATCAACGGGAAGACGAAGCTGTCGATGCCGTCTGTGTGCAGGTCCCGCAGGCGGTCGCGGCAGCTGGCCGCCGTGCCCGCGATGGCAAGCTTGGCGACGAGCGCGTCACTGACCGTCCCCTGATGTCCGGCATGGGTGGAGAGGTGCTCGGAGTAGTCGTAGGTCTCGTGGGCCCGGGCGAGCTCGTCGCGATGTTTGGTGAGCGCGGCCGGAAGCGGATCGAGGTCGGCCAGCAGACGTGCCTGCGCACTTGCCCAGGAACGCACGTCTTCAAGGGCCGCCACGGGGTCGTCGTTCACTGACGTTGGGGCCACGAACGAGAGCTCGACGTCCGCGCGGCTGCGCCCAGCCACCTCGATCCCCTCATGGACCCATCCCACCTGTTCACTGACCATCTCGGGCTGTGCGGGACCCATGATGATCGCGCCGTCCGCCAGCGCCCCAGCGAGCCTGCACATTCTCGGCTGGCTCACGGCGAGGTAGAGCCTCACCTTGGGCACCGGGTACGGCAGCCCGTACGTTCGTCCCGCCCAGGTCCCCTCGCCTCCGTCGAGCACTGCGCGCAGGAACGTGAGCGCCTCCTCCAGCTCGCTGATCCGCGATGGTCTGTGGCCAAGGCCCTTGACGGCGGAGTCGCCGGCCCCGATGCCCAGCACAGCCCGTCCCTCCGATAGCTCTGCGACGGCGGCGATCGCGCTTGCTGTCACCGTCGGATCGCGCGTCACGATGTTCGTTACGCCCGGCCCCAGCTCGGCCGTGTCAGTGGCGAGCGCGGCGGTGAGCAGGCCGGCGTAGACATCCTTCATCGCCAGCTGGGAGTCGATCAGCCATATGCGGTTCACCCCGTGCTGCTCGAGCTGCGCACTCAACTTCATCCACTCGCTGAGCGGCTCGCGTGGGCTGATCCCGATGCTGACCCCGATCCCGGCGGTCATGCGCGCCGGCCCTGCTCGCCGCGCCGGTCGACCAGCCGCGAGCGCTTGCGGAACCGATCCTGTATCGACCTAGTGATCGCATCTCCAGCGACCAGTTGCACCTGTGCGCCCAACCCGGTGATATCGCGAATCGACTCGGTTACCCGAGCCGCGGCTTGGTCATCGGGCCTCAGTAATTCGATCTGGACCCCGAGCGTCTCCCTGCCGTCTTGCGCCAACTCGACGCTCGCCTCGTATTCGCTGACGGCCGCGACCCCGAACACCGCGCGGTCGAGTGCCTCGGGCCAGAGATTTATGCCCCTGACCTTGACCATGAAGTCGTAGCGCTCAACCGTCCCGGCCACAAAGCAAGGTCCCGGCCGGCCGCACTCACACCCGCGCACGACGCATACACAGTCGCCGGTCGCGAAGCGGATCAGCGGCGAGGCGCTTGAGACGAACGGGGTCAGAACGAGCTCACCGCGGCCCTCCTGCACCGGCTCCCCGGTCGCTGGGTCGATCACCTCGTAGAGGCCGAAGTCGCTCAGCGCGTGGAGCCTGCCCCGCTCGTCTCCGGAGACGGCGCCGGCCGGGCAGCTCCAGGCCATGCCGCGCTGGGTGCAGCCGTATTGTTCGAACCCCCTCGCGTCCCAGGCCTGCTCGAGTCGGCGCATCCAGGGAACCGACCACGACTCGCCCGCGAAGATGAACCGCCGGATGCCAAGCGTCGCGGGCTCAAACCCGAGCCCTCGCGCCTACATCGCCATCCGATAAAGGTAGGAGGGGGTGCCGACCACGGAGTCGGCACCGAACCGGTGGATCTGCTCGACCTTCCGATCGGTCGGCAGGTTCCCGACCTCGAGCACGGTCGCTCGCAGAAGGCGAATCGCGTGGTAGTACCACTGTCCTGCTGCGCTCATCGGCAGCGGCAGCGCGTTGATCACGACCGAGCTTTCGTCGACATCGGCCCACGCGAAGCCGCGCGCGGCCATCT
>JBPCQX010000080.1:0-43029 GCA_050997675.1 Solirubrobacteraceae bacterium | reverse complement strand
GTGCAGGGCCGTTGGTCGCTCACGGCGCCCCTGTTCGAGCCGGCCGCGGACCCGGCCGGGCGACGGCGCACCCAAGCCGAGCTGCTGCTCGAGCGCTATGGCATCCTGACGCGCGAGCTGGTGCTCGCAGAGGGAGTCCCCGGGGGCTTTGCGGCGCTCTACGATTCGCTCGTCGGACTCGAGACGCTTGGTGTTTGCCGACGCGGCTACTTCATCGAGGGGCTCGGGGGGGCGCAGTTCGCGCTGCCCGGCGCCGTCGAGCGCCTGCGCGCGCAGCGCGAGCTTGAGCGAGCGCCTGCGCTGGTGCTCGCGGCGACCGATCCCGCGCAACCCTACGGAGCGGCGCTGGCATGGCCGAAGCAGGCGGAACGCAGGCCGGCCCGCACCGCAGGGGCCTACGTCGTCCTGGTGGGGGCGCAGCTTGCCCTGTACGTCGAGGCGGGCGGGCGCGGGCTGCTCACCTTTACGGGCGCGGACGCGGGCGCGGACGCGCTGCGGGCGGCGCTCGGGGCTCTTGCCGACGCGGTGCGCGCCGGGCGCGTGCGCAAGCTCGACCTGGAGCGCGTCGACGGCGCTGGTGTGCTGGGGTCCCCGCTCGAAGCGCTGCTCGTTGAGTGCGGCTTCCGTGCGGGCCCGCGCAAGCTCACGCTGAGTGCCTAGTCCCGCTCCCCTCGGAGAAGCGCTTCTTGCCCGGGTTGAGCAGGCCCTTCGGATCGAGCGCGCGCTTCAGCGCGCGGTTAGCTGCACGCTCCGGCTCGCTCAGGTGCAGCGGCAGTTTGACCTGTCCCATCCCGTGCTCGCCGCTCACCGTCCCCCCCAGCTGGACGGCGAGCTCGAACAGCTCGTGCGCCGCCGCGTTGGCGCTCTCGCCGGGCCCGAGCAGGAAGGTTGAATGCAGGTTGCCGTCGCCGGCGTGACCCCAGCTGCAGGCCTGCAGGCCGTGCCGCCCAGCGATCTCGAGCGTGCCCTCGATGGCGTGCTCGAGCTGCTCGACGGGCACGCAGATGTCCTCGCTCAGTTTGCCGCCGCGCTGCGCGGTGACGGCGATCGAGACCCTGTCGCGCCAGCGCCACAGCTCGGCGGGGTCCTCCTCGCGCACGCCGAGTGACCCTGGCCCGAGCGCGTCGAGCAGGTCCGCAAGCACGCCGGGGGCGTCGGCCTCGGCGATCACGGCGAACCCGGCCCGCGGGAATCCCGCGCGCGGGGCGGCAGCGAGCGCTCCGGCGTCGAGAAACTCGAGCGCTGCCGCCTGTACACCGGCTTCGAGCACGCTGAGTACGGCAGCGCAACCTCGCGCCGAGTCGGCGTAGAAGGCGCAGACGACGTCGCGACGGGACGGCGCGGGTATCAGGCGCAGCCAGGCGGCCGTGACGATGCCGAGCGTGCCTTCCGAGCCGATCAGCAAGCCGCGCAGGTCGTAGCCCGCGGAGTCCTTGCGGTGTGGTCCGCCGAGCCGCACCAGGTCGCCGGGGGGCAGGGCCGCCTCGAGGCCGGTCACCCAGGCGCCGGTGACGCCGTATTTGAAGGCGTGAGGGCCGCCGGCGTTGGTCGCGATGTTGCCGCCGATCTGCGATTGCTCAGCCGCGCCTGGGTCCGGCGGGTAGAGCAGGCCGCTCTCGCGCGCGATCCGCTGGATGTGGCTGGTGCGCAGGCCGGCTTGCACGTGGATGCGCCACAGACCCGGATCGAACTGCAGGACGCGGTCGAGCCGTGAGAGCTCGAGCACCACCTCCTCCTGCGAAACCGGAACTGCGCCGCCGGAGAATCCGCTCCCGCCGCCCCGTGGCACCAGCGCAACGTCGTGGGAGTAGCACCAGGCGAGCACGGCGCGGACCTCCTCGGCGCTGCCGGGACGCACGATCGCCCGCGCGATGCCGGAGATGCCGCGCGATGAGCTCGCGTCCTCCAGCTCCCGGCCGGCGAGCACGTGCTCTGCGCCGACGATCCGCTCGAGATCGCGCATGCGCCGCAGACTACCCTTTGAGTTGGTGCCCGAAGGCGACACGATCCACTACGCGGCGCGGCGCATCAGAGCGGTCCTGCAAGGGCAAGTGCCGCACGCGATCGAGACGCCCCAGCGCCGCCACGGCGCCGACCGCTGGCCGCAGCGGCTAGCCGGACGGGCCGTGCAACGCGTCGACGCTCATGGCAAGCACCTGTTCCTGCGCTTCGAGGGCGAACTCGTCCTCCACTCGCATCTGCGGATGACGGGATCCTGGGACGTCTACAGCGAGCGCCAGCGCTGGCGCCGCGCTCCGCGCCGCGCGTGGTTGGTGCTGCGCTCGGCGGGGCACGCAGTTGTCCAGTTCGACGGCCCGGTGCTCGAGCTGATGAGCGAGTCGCGATCGCGCTTCGATCTGCGCCTCGCTCGCCTCGGGCAGGACATCCTCGGCGAGGACTTCGACGAGCAGCTCGCGCTTGCCGCTTTGCGTGAGTGCGAACCGACGCGGGGCATCGGCGACGCGCTGCTCGACCAGCAGATCGTCGCTGGGATCGGCAACGTGTGGAAGGCCGAGACGTGTTTCGCGGCGCGGCTGGACCCGTGGCGGGCGGCCGGCGAGGTACCGGATGAGCAGTTGCTGCTGGCGCTGCGTTTCGCGCGCGAGCGCATGGCCGCCTCGGCGCGCGCGGGCTTTGCGGAGCGTCCGCGCGAGGTCTACCGCCGCAGCGGCGAGGACTGCAGGCGCTGCGGCGGTCGGGTTCGCTCGCGCGGCCAGGGCGACGAGAATCGCATCACCTACTGGTGCGCCGGCTGTCAGGTGTAGGTTGGCCGGCGCGATGATCCGCGTCGGACACAAGGGGGCAGATGCGCTTCGTCCCGGCAACACGGCTGCGAGCTTCGACGCGGCGCTGGCTGCGGGCGTGCAGATGATCGAGTTCGATGTCCTCAGTGAGCGTGTCGACGGGTCGGGAGATCTGCTCGTTGCGCACGACTACGACCACGTGAGCAATGCGCCTGCGCTTGCCGCTGCACTCAGGCATCTCGCCTCCGATCCGTTCGCCGACCTGAGCTTCGACGTCGACTTGAAACTCCCGGGCTACGAGGAGCGCACCGTGCAGGCGTTGCGCGAAGTGGGGCTGCTCGAGCGCTGCCTGATCACCTCGATGTATCCGGAGAGCCTGCGCCGCGTGCGCGAAGTCGAACCGGGGGTGCGCCTCGGCTGGTCGGTCCCGCGCCTGCGCCGGGACTACACGACAGATCTGCTGACCCGGGTGCCGGTGCTGGCGCTTGCGATCGGCTACCGCCGCGCGTTGCCCGAGCGCGCCGCGCGGATGATCGAGCGCGGACGCTGTGAGGCGCTGATGTCGCACTGGCGGCTGATTACGCCACGACTCGTGCGCGCCGTGCAGGGTGCGGGCGGCCAGCTCTACGCCTGGACCGTCGATGACGCCGAGCGGATCGTCGAGCTCGAGCGACTGGGCGTCGACGGCGTGATCACCAACGACCCACGGCTGTTCGGGCCGCGCTAATGCAGCGCGCAGCTGGCGGCGCTGTAGCCCCTGGGGTCAGAGCCGGCGCCGGTGCGGTGCCCTGCTGTCGTGCGCTTCTGCGCGCGGCGCACAACCCGAGCTCCGAGGCGCCATTGGAAAATCACGACGCCGCGCAGCACAAAGCTCTGTCCAGGGGCGACCTGGAAGCTGCGACCGCTCTGGCGCGCCTTGAAGGTCGCCACGCCGACGAAAACAAAGCCAGAGTCGCCGCGCGGTCCGATGTAGCGCCACGCGCCGCGCGCATCGCGGTATTGCATCCGGAAGCGCATGAACATCCGCTCCCGCTTGACGCCCGAGCCGGGCATCGAACCCCGAATGCCGATCGTGCGCGGGTGGAGCGCCGTGTCACAGACGTTGATCGTTGACCACAGCGCACGCGACCGAATCGCGCTCGCGCGCGCCCTGGCTGCGGCCGGTGCCTCCCACGCGGGCGCCGCGAGCAGGAGTGCGGCACAAGCGCAGAGGGTTGGTCGTGTCAGGCGAGATGGCAGGTTCATAATGGCGAGAATGACAGAAGGAGTCGTTGAGCTGCTTGGCAGGGTCCCGGTGTTCGCGGCCCTGCGCAAGGAGGATCTCGCGCGGATCGCCGAAGTTGCGGTGCCGCGCTCCTTCGAGCACGGCCAGGTCGTCTTTCGCGAAGGGGACGCCAGCGACACGTGCTACGCCGTGCAGGCCGGCCGCGCCCGCGCCGTGCGGACCCATAGCGACGGGCGTACGATCACGCTCGCCACGTTCGGACCGGGCGATATCTTTGGCGAGCTTGCGATGTTCGAGAGCGAGCGACGCTCGGCGACGGTCGAGGCAATCGAGTCGATGGGCGCGATAGCGATCCTCGGCGGCGACATGCGCAGACTGCTCGGCGAGCACCACGAACTGGCGATCAGGCTCGTGATCTCGCTAGGCCGCCGGCTTCGCGAGACAAACGAGCGGCTCGCGCGGCAATCCTTCCAGACCGTGCAGAGTCGCGTGGCAGGCGTGCTCGGTCAGCTCGTGACCGCCGCTCAGGCCGACGCCCGGGCCGGAGGCGACGTGTTGATCGTAGCCACCCAGGCCGACCTCGCACAGCTCGCCGGCTCATCACGCGAGTCCGCCAGTCGCTTCCTCGCAGTGCTCGAGCGCGCGGGTACGATCACGCAAGGCCGCGGCAGGCTCACGGTGCACGACCCTGCTGCGCTGGCGGGCTATGTCTTCTAAGCGTCGGCGCGAAGAGTTCTCTGCCGGTGGGATCGTCTTGCGCGCAGGTGACGAGGAGCTGCTCGTAGTTGTCCCTGAGCGACGGGCAGCCGACGGGCGACGTGTGCTCGCGTTGCCGAAGGGACACGTCGAGCCCGGGGAGAGCCCCGAGCAGGCCGCAAAGCGCGAAGTGCGCGAGGAAGGAGGGGTGGAGGCGGAGCTGATCGAGCCGGTCGGTGACGTGCGCTACTGGTACAGCCGCGAGGGCCGCTCGATCCCCAAGCGGGTCAGCTTCTATCTCTTTCGCTACATCTCGGGCGATGTCGCCGACCACGACGACGAGATCGAGGAGGCGCGCTGGATCGATCTGCATCAGGCAAGCGGGTCGCTGTCCTACTCGGGCGAGCGCGAGATGGTGGCGCGGGTCGCGTCGAAACTCGGGCGCGACCGATAGCCTGCCCCCCGTGCAGGTTCTGAACTTCTACTCGACGATCTTTGCCGACCAGCTCAAGCGGGGCCGCAAGACCGCGACGATCCGGCTCGGCGACAAGTCCAGCAAGTATCGAAAGAACGAAGCCGTGATCGTGACAATCGGCTATCAGCACTCGCCGCGAGAGAAGATCTTCGACGCGGTGATCGATCAGGTCGACGTGATGCGCCTGCGCGAGCTCTCCCCGCGAGACATCGAGCACGACCATCCCGAGTTTCGTCGCCACGAGGAACTCGTCCACTTCCTCGAGCAGATCTACGGGCGCTCCGTCTCCGTCGAAGACACCGTGACCGTCGTGCGCTTTTCGCAGATCATCGACAAGCCAGCGGGCATGACCGAGGCCATCAAGGGCTTCGGCGGCGCACAGAACTGACCCTGCGCCGCGGCGAGCGCCAGCCGGACGGCTCCCAGGACGGGTGGTCAGAACTGGCTCCGGGCCGCGTCGAGCGCGAGCCGGACGGCTCCCAGGAGGGTCCAGCTGTACCAGGTGCGGTCTGTCGGCAGGGGCGTTGAGTCGACCGGCAACGCCGCGGCGGGGATGATCCGGCGCGCTAAACGCCGCCACCCCTGGCACTCTCGATAGCCGACTGCCAGGAGGGCTTGACCAAGTCTCCGCGTGGGCTATAGTTGAAATCGACGTCTGGCACTCGGCATGGGAGAGTGCCAACCATCTGTTCACAAACGGAGGTTCCGCAAATGAAGCTCAAGCCCCTGGGCGATCGACTGATCGTGCGGGCTATCGACGAGGAGGAGACGACCGCGAGCGGTCTCGTCCTCCCCGACACAGCCAAAGAGAAGCCGCAGAAGGGCAAGGTCCTGGCCGTCGGAGACGGCAAGGTGGAGGACGGAAAGCGCATCCCGCTCGATGTTTCCGAGGGCGACGAGGTCCTCTACAGCAAGTACGGCGGAACCGAGATCAAGGTCGACGGTGAGGAGTTGCTCGTTTTGCGCGAGTCCGACGTCCTCGCACGCGTCGAGTCCTAGAGGAGACGAGAACAAAACATGGCTCACAAAGAACTGAAGTACGCCGGCGAAGCGCGCCAGGCGCTCGAGGCCGGCGTCGACGCGGTGGCAAACGCCGTCAAGGTGACGCTCGGTCCGAAGGGCCGCTACGTCGTGCTCGACAAGAAGTTCGGCGCTCCCACGATCACGAACGACGGCGTGACGATCGCGCGTGAGATCGAGGTCGAAGACGTCTTCCAGAACCAGGGTGCCCAACTCGTTCGCGAGGTTGCCACGGCGACCAACGACGTTGCGGGCGACGGCACCACCACAGCGACGGTGCTCGCCCAGGCGATTGTTCGCCAGGGCCTGAAGAACGTCGCCGCGGGCGCAAACCCGCTCGGCCTGAAGCGCGGCATCGAGAAGGCCGTCGACCAGGTCGTGGCGCAGATCGGCACGCAGTCCAAGGCAGTCTCCGGCAAGGACCAGATCGCCCGCGTGGCGACGATCTCCGCCGGCGACGATGAGATCGGCGACGTCATCGCCGATGCCATTGAGAAGGTCGGCAAGGACGGCGTTGTCAACGTCGAGGAAGGTCAGACGTTCGGCATGGATCTCGAGTTCACCGAGGGCATGCAGTTCGACAAGGGCTACATCTCGCCCTACATGGTCACCGACCAGGACCGCATGGAGGCCGTGCTCGAGGATCCCTACGTGCTGATCGCCAACCAGAAGATCGGCTCCGTCCGGGACGTGCTGCCGGTGCTCGAAGCCGTGATCCAGTCAGGCAAGCCGCTGCTGATCATTGCCGAGGACGTCGAGGGGGAGTCGCTCGCGACGCTCGTCGTGAACAAGCTCCGCGGAACATTCACCGGGGTCGCCGTGAAGGCGCCTGGGTTCGGCGACCGCCGCAAGCGGATGCTCGAGGACATCGCGATCCTCACCAACGCTGAAGTGATCACCGAGGAAATGGGCCTGAAGCTGGAAAACACCCAGGTTTCACAGCTCGGTCGGGCACGCCGCATCGTCATCGCGAAGGACACCACGACGATCGTCGACGGAGCGGGTGATTCGGGCCAGATCAAGGGCCGGATCAGCCAGATCAAGTCAGAGATCGAGAACACCGACTCCGACTTCGATCGCGAGAAGCTCCAGGAGCGGCTCGCCAAGCTGTCGGGTGGCGTCGCCGTCGTCAAGGTCGGAGCTGCGACCGAAACGGAGATGAAGGAGAAGAAGCATCGCGTCGAGGACGCGCTTCAGGCCACGCGTGCCGCGCTCGAAGAGGGCATCGTCCCCGGTGGTGGCGTCGCGCTGCTCGAGGCGACGGCTGCGATCAAGGTCGAGCTGTTCGAAGACGAGGACGAGAAGACAGGCGCGAAGATCGTGCTGCGGGCGCTCGAGGAGCCGCTGCGGCAGATCTCCGAGAACGCCGGGCTCGAAGGTTCGGTCGTCGTCAACGACGTTCGCAAGGCAAAGAAGGGCCACGGTCTCAACGCCGCGACTGGTGAGATCGTCGATCTCGTCTCAGCCGGCGTGATCGATCCGGCGATGGTGACACGCTCAGCGCTGCAGAATGCGGCGTCGATCGCGAAGAACATCCTCACGACGGAGGCAATCGTCGCGGAGCTGCCCGAGAAGGACGGAGCTGGCGGCGGCGGCGGCGGAATGCCCGACATGAGCGGGATGATGTAAGGACGCAGAGCGCGTCAGCTGTACTGGGGCCCGGCCTGAGATGGCCGGGCCCCTTCTTTTTCCGAGCCTGGAGCGCAGATGAACGAAGAGAGCTATCCGACAAGCACCGAAGGCCTGCGCGAGCTAGAGCAGACGCTTGACCAGCTGGAGGGAGAGGGCCGACGCGACATCGCAGCCCGGATCCAGACCGCCCGTGAGTGGGGTGACCTGAAGGAGAACAGCGAGTACCACGACGCCAAGAACGAGCAGGCGCACCTGGAGACCCGGATCGCCCGCCTGCGCGAGAAGATCTCCCGCGCGGAGATCGTCGAGCAGCATCCCGCTGATGGCGCGGTCGGCTTCGGCAGCCGCGTGCTCGTATGCGGCGAGGACGGTAGCGAGCAAACCTGGGAGATTGTCTCCTCGCACGAGGCAGAGCCGGCCCAGGGACGCCTGTCGGCGGAGTCGCCAGTGGCGCGCGCGCTTGAGGGCAAGCGCGCCGGCGAGGTGGTGGAGATCCCGCTGCCGCGCGGGGCGCGCAAGCTGACCATCGTGAGCGTTGAGTGACAGGCGCGGTGCTGTCCCTGCACCGCTACCCCGTGAAGTCGATGCGTGGCGAGCCGGTCGAGCAGCTCGAAGTCGACGACCGCGGCGCCGCTGGCGACCGAAGCTATTCGGTGCTGGACTTCCACAAAGGCTCCTGGCGCCGCTTCACGGCTCGTCAAGCCCCGCGGCTGCTCGCCTGGCAAGCCACCTACGGGCCGGTCTACCCCGACCTCACAGATCCGCCACTGCCGCTCCTGCGTGCGCCGGACGGAAGCGAGCACAGCTGGGGCGATCCCGAGCTCGCCGACGTGCTCGAGGCGGACTTGGGGCGCCCTGTGCGCCTACACCGAGACGCTGCGGGGCAGCAGGATCTCGAGCGCTCGATTCTCGTGACGCTGGAGCGAACGCGGGCAGGCCTGCAGAGCGAGCTCGGCGCCGTCGAACTAGACCTTCAGCGCTTCAGGCCGAATCTCCACATCGCACTCGACGGCGCGTGCGCGTTTGCCGAGACGGGCTGGGAGGGCATGCGCCTGCGCGTAGGGGAGGCGTTGCTCGAGCTGCTGCACCCGTGCGTGCGTTGCGTGATCCCCACGCGCGATCCCAATGGGGGCCCAGAGCGCCGGCCCGAGCTCTTGCGCCACCTCGCGCGCGCCCACGACACAAGCTTCGGCATCAACGCTCGCGCTGCGCATCCCTCCCGCGCGTGGGTGCGCGTCGGCGATCCGGTGGAGCTGCTGACGAGCTAGGACGGTATCGCGCGAGACGGCTCACCGACGTACTTGGCCGTCGGCCGAATCAGCCTACCCTCGCGTTTCTGCTCGAGGATGTGGGCCGACCAGCCCGCCACGCGCGCGCAGGTGAACATGCTCGTGAACAGGTCCGCGGGGACCTGCGCCAAGTCGAGGATCACGGCTGACCAGAATTCGACATTGGTGGCAAGCACGCGGTCGGGCTTGCGTGCCTGGAGCTCGGCGAGGGCGGCCTGCTCCAGGGCCACGGCGGCCTCGTAGCGCGGCGAGCCGAGCTCCTGGCAGGTGCGCCTGAGAACGCGCGCGCGAGGATCCTCGGCCCGATACACGCGGTGCCCGAAGCCCATCAGCCGGTCCCCGCGATCAAGCGCCTGCTTGACCCAGCGCTCGGCGTCGCCGGATTCCGCGACCTCGTCAAGCATCTTGAGCACGCGCGATGGCGCGCCGCCGTGCAGCGGTCCTGATAGCGCTCCGACGGCGGCTGATAGGGCAGCGGCGCAGTCCGCGCCGGTGGAAGCCACGACCCGTGCTGTGAACGTCGAGGCGTTCATCCCGTGCTCGGCGGCTGAGATCCAGTAGGCGTCCACGGCGCGCGCCTGCGCCGGATCGGACTCGCCGCGCCAGCGGATCAAGAACCGCTCCGGAATCGTCTGACCTTCGTCCACCACAGCTTGCGGCACCGGCGGCTGACCCGCGCCACGCGCAGACTGCGCGACAAACGACAGCGCCATCACCGAGGCTCGCGCAAGATCCCGGCGAGCCTCCTCGTCGGAGATGTCGATCAGCTGCCTGAATCCCCACTCCGGCGCGAGCATCGCCAGCGCCGATTGCACGTCGACCCGCGGATCGCCCGAGCGCACCATCAGCGGATGCGGCTCCGCGGGCGGCAATCCAGGTTGGAGGGTGCCGTCCACGAGCAGACCCCAGACCTGCTCGTAGGGCACCTGGCCGACGAGCTGCTCAATGTCCACGCCGCGGTAGCGAAGCGCGCCGCCGTCGCGGTCAGGTTCGGCAATCTCGGTTGCGAAGGCAACGACGCCCTCGAGGCCAGATTGAACTTCGCTCATGTTGCTCGCTTTCCAGTCGCTGAATGAAGGAGGATAGGCGTCCTGCCCCCAATCCAGGAGTGCTCGTGTCCCACGGAGGTTGCAGATGAACGCCACGTCATCGTTGATGTTCCATCCGGTCGGCGAGCTGGCCGCCCTCGTGCGGCTCGGCGAATGCTCCGCGCGCGAGCTCGTGGAGCATTCGCTTGCCCGCATCGAAGAGCTAAACCCGCAGCTCAATGCGTTTGCCCAGATTGACGCCGAGGGCGCGCTGGCCGCAGCGGACACCGTTATGCGTGGCGACGAGCGGCCCTTCGCTGGGGTGCCGATCGCGATCAAGAACAACCGCCCGGTGCAAGGACTTCGCTACACGATGGGGGCGCCGCTGCTGCGCGACCACATCGCCCAGGAGGACCATTCGCTGGTGCGGCGACTGCGCGCAGCGGGCTTCATCGTGGTCGGCACGACAACACTGCCTGAATACGGAATCCTCCCCGTTAGCGAAGCGCAGCTGTTTGGACCCACACGCAACCCCTGGGATCCTTCCCGCACTCCGGGCGGCTCCTCGGGGGGTTCAGCGGCGGCCGTTGCCGCGGGGATGGTGCCGATCGCCCACGGCAACGACGGCGGTGGCTCGACCCGTATCCCGGCGGCCTGCTGCGGGCTTGTCGGCCTGAAGCCCCAGCGTGGGCGCATCTCCTCGGCGCCGGAGCTCGGCGATTCGTTTCTCGTCGCTGACGGCGTGCTCACGCACACCGTCGCCGAGACCGCGGCGCTGCTGGATGTGTTGGCCGGCTACGAGCCAGGGGACGCGACCTGGGCGCCCCCGCCGGTCGAGCCCTTCGCAGATGCCGCCCAACGCACGCCCGGGGCGCTGCGCGTCGCGGTGTGCACGACGCCGCCGATCTTGGACGCGACCGTTGACGCACTCAGCCTCGACGGCGTGGCACGCGCCGCGGAGCTGCTTGAAGGTCTGGGCCACGAGGTCGAGGAGGTCGAGCTGCCCTGGCGAATCGAGGGCATGTCGGAGATCTTCGGCGGCGTGTTCGGGATCCAGATTGCGATGTCGATCCAGTTCTCCGCGCTCGTTGGCCGTGCGGGGGGCGCTCCGCAGGAGAGCGACATGGAGCCGATGAGCTGGGCGATCTGGAACATGTGCAAATCGATTCCGGCGCCGCAGGGGGAGTTGATGCGCGCTCAACTGGGTCAGCTCTGCCGTATGCTCGTCGGCTTTCTCGAGCCATACGACATCCTGCTCACACCGGCGCTCGCCGAGCGCCCCGTCGAAATCGGCGACATGAACACGTCAGCGCCGGAGCCGATGTCGACGTTCACGCGCTCGGGCTACTTCACGCCGTTTACGCCGGTCTTCAATGCGACCGGCCAGCCGGCGATCTCTGTGCCGCTCTATCAGGGCGACGACGGCCTGCCGCTCGCCGTGCAGTTGGTCGGCCGGCCGGCGGGGGAGTCGGTGCTGCTGTCGCTCGCCGCACAGTTGGAAGCCGCCAACCCCTGGGCGGACCGGCGACCACCGGCCTAGACCATCAGCGTATGCCGAGCACCGCTGCCATCGGCTGGGGCGTGACGCCGAGCCGCTCGGCGTCTGCCGTGCCGCTGGGGCTCGTCATCGGCACCTCCATCAACTCGGCTTCGTCCCAGGTTGCGAACGCGCGGCTCTTCCCGAGCAGCTCGACGCCGCGCAGGCCGCGCGAGACGATCGGCGTGGGAACGTGCACCAGCAGGCGCCGCTTCCCGAACGAGCGCAGCACGAGACGGACGATCTGCGTGTGCGTCAACGTCTCGGGTCCGGCGAGCTCGTAGCGCGCGCTGGCCGAGCGGCCGTTGTGGCCCGCGCCGCTCGCGTCCCCGCGGAGCGCGGACATCACGCAGTCGGCGACATCCTCAGCCCAGATCGGCTGGTAGATGGCGCGTCCGCGGCCGGACACCGGCATCACGGGCAGCAGCGAGAAGCGCTGTAGCAGGGTGGTCCAGGCGTCCCCAGGGGCGTAGACGAGCGACGGGGAGAAGATCAGCGAGTCGACCGGGCCCTCGCGGACCGCCTGCTCGGCAGCGGCCTTGGAGCGCATGAACCGCGTGCGGTCGTGGGTCGAGGCGCCGAGCGCCGAAAAGAAGATAAACCGCTCGACCCCCGCGCGCTCAGCCGCCTCAACCATCCGCCAGGTGGCGATCGCGTTCAGCTCCTCGATTGACCCCTGCGGCTGGTCGCGGATCGCGGCCGCCAGGTGCACCACGGTCGCGATGCCGCGCATCGCGTTGCGAAACGACTGCGGGTCAGCGAGGTCGCCGAGCGCGATCTGAACACGCACCCGCTCGGCACCGAGACGGCGCGGATCGCGCACCAAGCAGCGCACGGGTGTCCCGTCAGCGGTCAAGCGGCGCAGGACCGCGCCGCCGATCAGCCCCGTCGCGCCCGTCAGCAGCAGCATTCACCCAGCCTACCCGTATGATTCCTTCTCCGACCCAAGACCCCGAGACACAGGATCCAAGCCAATGGCCTACGTGATTGCCGAGCCCTGCATCGGCCAGAAGGACAACTCATGCGTCGAGGTTTGCCCGGTCGACTGCATTCATCCGACTCCTGACGAGCCGGGCTACGACGCCGCTGAGATGCTCTATATCGATCCAGAAGAGTGCATCGACTGCGATGCGTGCGTCGAGGCCTGCCAGGTTGACGCCTGCTTTGCCGAGGATCAGCTGCCCGGTGAGTGGAGTAAGTACATCCAGATCAACGCGGACTACTTCGCGGGCGGCGGCGCAAGCTAGAGCGGGCTACGTCTGGTTGGGGGAGGCGGCGGGCGCCGAGGCGGGCTCAGGGTCTGGGTTGTGGGGCGGGGCTTCGCAGGGTTTACGTGTGGCGCGGGCCGCTACGGGATTAGCCTACGTCGTACACATCGGCGGCCCGGGCTGACATCACGCGCTCGGCCATCTCGCGCTTCATGCGGCGCAGCAGCAGCTCCTGTGGCTCGCTGCGCGCCGGCTCGCGGGCGAGCGCGATGAACTCCTCGCTCACGTATCCGTCGTCGCGCAGGACCAGCGTCCTGGATTCCCCGCGGTATGAGAGCTCGAACACGAAGCGCTCCAGCGCCACCCCCCGCTCGGGGCGGCCCAAGCCGGCGTCCACGGCGTAGCGCCCGTCGCTGACGGCGCGACACGCCAGCTCAATCGCGTCCCGCGCGCCAGGACCAGCAAACGCTGTACGGACCGACAGCTCGCGTCGCTCCAGCGAGCCGCTCGCCCCCAGCAAGGGCAGCCCCCGTTCGAAGACCTTGAAGGCGTGTGCAACCCCGCCCGGCGAGCCGGGCCCGTGGTAGCGCATCATGTCCTCGAAGGAGAACGCGAGACTCTGCCCGAGCTCGCGCAGGACGATCCGAGAGTCGCTCATGGCGTCGACAAGGATCAGGCCATCGGGAGCGACACCCCGACGGGGTCCGCCATCACCGGCGGCGCCGGCGGAGCGAGCGCGACAAGCCCCCGGGCGGCGTGTCTGATCGCCTGGGCGGCTGGGTCGTCCGGATCGCTGAACACGAGCGGGACTCCAGCGTCGGCCTGCGCTCGAAGCGGCATCGTGATCGGCACCTTGCCGAGCAGCGGCACGTCGAGCTCGTCGGCCAGTGCCTGGCCGCCGCCCTCGCCGAAGATCGCAAAGCGCTCACCGCTCGGCGTCACGAAGCCGGCCATGTTCTCGATGATCCCATTGATCTCGAGCGAGACCTTGGCGGCCATGTCAGCCGCCCGTCGTGCGACCTTCTGTGCGGTCGGCTGCGGCGTCGTCACAATCGTAAAGGTCGCCTGCGGCAGCAGCTGGGCAAGCGTCATCGAGACATCGCCCGTCCCCGGCGGCAAGTCGATCAGCAGGAAGTCGAGATCGCCCCAGGCGACATCGTTGAGGAACTGCGTCAGTGCCTTGTGGAGCATCGGCCCCCGCCACACGACGGCGGCGTCCTGCTCGACGAAGAAGCCAATCGACATCACCTCGATCCCATGCGCCGTGATCGGCACGATCTTGCGCTCCGCGGAGACCGGCGGACGGTCCGCTCCGAGGCCGAGCATGCGGGGAATCGAATAACCCCAGACGTCGGCGTCGAGCACGCCGACGCGTCGACCCTCGCTGGTCAGCGCCGCGGCGAGATTCACGGTCAGCGTTGACTTGCCCACGCCGCCCTTTCCCGACCCGATGCACACGACGTTGGAAACCGCGGCCAGCGCCCCGTCGGGTAGCGAGCCGCGCCCCAGCTTGCGTTGCAGTTCGGCCTTCTGGCCCGCGTCGAGCACGTCGAAGTCGACCGCGACCGAACTGACGCCCGCCAGCGCAAGCACAGCGTCGCGCACCGAGGTCTGGAATTGCCCGCGGATCGGACACCCGGAGGTTGTCAACGACACCGTGACCTCGACCGCGCCAGTGGCGTGGATCGTGATGCGGCGCACCATGTCGAGCTCGACGATCGACCGATGCAGCTCGGGATCGATCACCACCTCGAGTGCTCTGCGCACCTCAGCTTCGGTTGGCATCTACCTATTGTCTCAGAGCGCAGTCGTGGACCACGTTAAAGACCTCCGGGACGCCCTTGTTACAAGACGTCCCGGAAGTCGAGGGAGGAGAGGGTGCTACTACTGCCGACGGGATATGAGGTCGGCAGACTTTCCCGCTTCCCAGCCTCTCCGGACCGGGTCGGGGTAAGGGTGGGTCTCCGCTTAGGCGATGCGCTCCTGCACCTTGGTCGCGGCGTCCGTGACGTTCTGCACGGCAGACTCGACCTGGGAGGTGACGCGCCTAGTCGTCTGATCGCTCTGCTTCTCCAGGCGGTTCACGGTGCGCTTGACCTCGGTGCGACGCTTGCGCAGCTCACGCTCGACGCGCGTACGGGTCTTGCGAACCTGGCGCTCGGCGCGGTTGCGGGCAGTGACGCCGCGACGCTCGAAGCGCTTGAGCTGAGCCTCGGCCTTCTTCGGCGTCGAGTAGATCGCCACGATGTCGCGGGCGGTCTCGACAACGCGGTCACGGGCAAGGAGTGCCGCGCCAATGGGTACGAGGACAGCGCGCTCGGCGTATTCCTGCACGAGCTCGGCGTTGGTCTTGGCAGCCGTGCGAGTGGCCTTGGCAGCCGTTGCGGTGGCGTTGCTCGCCCGCGTGTTGGCGGCCTTGGCAGCCGTTGTGGGCTTACGGTTGTTGGTGCGGGACTTTGGGGTGGTCGAGCGCTTGCTCGACGTGGTCTTGGCGGTGGCGGTCGGGGCCATTTACGCGTTCTCCCTCGCTTCGAGGTCTGGGGTTATTTTGATCTCGTTCAGCAGATTATCACCGAACATCTGTTTGTAAACCCCATTCCCCACATTGTTACACAGTCTGCGGACGGCCCCCGCAAACTGGCCCTTTTCAGGGCCTACTTTGTAACAAACGGAACAGCTGTTCGTGCCATCCAGGCAGTCGGGTCCGCAAGCTCTGCGAGCGTCGGCAGGGCCCCGGGAGCAGACCAGGCACGGTTCAGCGCGCCCATCCCGCCGGTCTCCACAACGCGGTCGACGAAGCGCTTGCCGTCTCGGTACTGGCGCAGCTTCAGTTCCATGCCCAGCAGCCTGTCGAGCAGTCGCAGCGGGCCGGCGCGGCCGTCCCGCCGGCGCTCCATCGCCTCGCGCAGCGCGGCCTGCGAAGGCAGTACCTCGGCGCCAACAGCGTCCATCACGTGCTCGGCGTGGCCTTCGATCAGCGCCATCGCAGCCTGGACCTGGTCGACCAGCGCGCGCCTCTCGCGGCCGATCGTCAGCGAGATCAGGTCGCCTTCGCGCAGCGCCTCAACGATCCCGCGAAGATCATCGAGCCCGGGCAGCTTCATCGCGCGCGATCCGTCGAGGCGCACCTCGAGGCTCCCAAGCAGCTCGCGCAGCAGCCCGGCGAGATGATCTCGAAGCCACGGGACCGAGGAGAACTGAACCGCGTGCGTGACCTCGTGGAAGGCGACCCAGTCGACGAGCTCCTCGGGGTCGGCGCGAAGTTTCTCGGCGGCTTCGGCGAGGTTGGGCGAGACCATCAGCAAACGCGGGGTGGCTTCGGAGTCGAGCAGCGCGATTTCGTATTGCCCGAGCACCCTGCCGGCCAGGTAGCCCGTCAACGCGCCGACCTGCGCGGCCATCACAAGTCCGGTGAGCAGCCGTGCCGGTGCGGCGAGCGCTCCGAGGTTGGCACCGACACGCGCCGTCAGCGGTTCGATGATCGGGCGCATCGAGCGTAGGTTGGCCTCGATCCACTGCTGTCGGTTCAGCGCCTCCGGCATCGGCAGCGCCGAGGAGAGCTGCATGCCGGTGTAGGCAAGCACGCGGCGTTCGGCGTCATGCGCCAGTTCAGCCATGCGCCCCGCGGCGGCCGGAGGCGAATCGGGGGGGGCGCCGGCTACGAACCCCGCGACGCGCTCGGCGACGCTCCAGTCGATCATCACCCGAGGGATGATGGCACCCCGGCGAGCTCGGCCAACGCCCGCGGCGTTCGAGCTGCCACGACCGGGGAATGCGGGAGCAGATCGAGCGGAGCTGCAAGCGGGTCCTCGAATGCCGTGAAGGCGACCAAACCGCCGCTCTCGCGGACGATCAGCTGCGCGGCTGCGGCGTCCACCGAGCGACAACGCCAAAGCGTCACCATTCCGTCGACCCGGCCCGCCGCCACCTGACACAGCGAAAGCGCGATCGAGCCCAGCGCACGCAGGCGGTGAGCCGATCCCTCGAGGCGCCCCACGCAATCCGCCACCCAGTGCGGATGGGCCGACTCGATCGCAACCAGCTCGAGCAACCCGGACGCCGTCCGGCGCTCGGACTGCGGCGCGTGCACCGGCGCGTCGTTGAGCCATGCACAACCCTCCCCGCGCAAGGCCCGCCACTCCTCCCCGGTGCCGAGATCCTGCACGTAGCCGAACTCGACGTCCGCCATCGTGTTCCCCACAGCCACAGCTACCGACAGCGCGTGATGGGGAAGGCCCCGCTTGGCGTTCATCGAGCCGTCGATTGGGTCGATCACGACGCGCACGCCAGGGTCCCCGTAGTCGACCTCACCGCGCTCTTCGGACAGCGCGGTGAAGCGTGCCCCTGCCGATTGCAAGGCGTCGAGTTCGCCGAAGATCACCTCCTCTGCGGCGCGGTCGATCACCAGGGCTTGGTCGCCGCCTTCGCCGCGTCCGGTCTCGACCGCACGCTCCAGCGTGCTCGGGTACTCCGCTTCGAGCATCGCGCTGATCCCCGCGCTCATGCGCCGGCACGCGCCGAGCCAATCCGGGTCGCTCTCCATGCGGTCATATCCTAGGGGTGTGGCCTCATCGCTCGACGGACTGACCGACGCTCAGCGCAACGCCGCGGCGCATCAGGGCTCGCCCTTGCTGGTGGTGGCCGGGCCGGGCACCGGGAAGACACAGGTGCTGGTGCGGCGGTTGCTGTGGCTGATCTGCGAGCGCGGCTGCGCGGCCGAGTCCGTGCTGCTCCTGACGCGGAGCGAGCGCTCGGCCGACGAGCTGCGCCGCCGCGCCCAGGAAGCGCTTGGCGCGCGTCCCTACGAGGAGCTGCATGTCCACAGCGTGCGCCGCTTCTGCGCCAGGCTGCTCGCCGAGGAGGCGCTCGAAGCAGGTCTTGACCCGTTCGCGCTGCATGCCACGCCGGCTGATCGTCTGGCGATGCTGTTGGGTCGCGTCGACGAGCTCGCGCTCGAGCACCACGACTTCCGCGGACGACCGGCCGCGCTGCTGGCGAGCTTCATCCGGCGCATCGACCTGCTCAAGGCCGAGCTGATCGACGCCGAACGCTACGCGGCGTGGGCCACCAGCGAGCGCGACCGAGAGTTTGCCGCGCTGCTGCGCGCGCACGACCGGATGCTGGCGGAGCGTGGCGCGCTCGACGCCGGCGACCTACTGCTGAACGCCCGGCGACTGCTCGCAGACAAGCCGCCTGTGCTCGCGCGCGCCGTGCGGCGCTGGCCCCACGTGCTCGTCGACGAGTGGCAGGAGCTCTCCTTCGGAGAGCGCGAGGTGGTGCGCCTGCTGGAGTCGGGCGGCGCGGAGCTGACTGCCGCCGGAGACGACGATCAGGCGCTGGAGCGTCTGCGCGGGGCCGCGGCGAGCAACCTGCTCGGGTTCGCCGCGGGGCGGCCGGGAGGCGGCTCGCAGGTGACGCTCGAGCAGAGCTTTCGCTGTCCGCAGCGCGTGCTGGACGCGGCCCACGCAGTGGTCGCACCGAACGAGCCGAGGATCGACAAGGGCCTGCACGGACCGGCCGGAGGGGAGGTCGAATTCTGGCGCTGCACCAACGAGCGCACCCAGGCTCAGAGCGTCGCCGCTGAGCTCGAGCGTCTGATCTCGCGCGAAGGTGCGGCGCCCGAGCAGCTCGCAGTGCTCGTGCGATCGGTGGCCGACGAGGGTCAGGCAGTCGCGGTTGCGCTGCAGGAGCGCGCCGTGCCGTTTCGGATCATCGGCGCCGATGCGTTCTTCGAGCGCGCTGAGATTCGCGACGTGCTCGCCTGGCTGCGACTACTCGTCGATGGCCGAGACGCCGGCGCCGTCGTGCGAGCGCTGGCGCGGCCGCCGATCGAACTGAGCTCAGTCGATATCGCGCGCTGCGTGCAGATCGCTCGTCGCCGCAAGCTCGACATGGTTGCTGGGCTCGTCGCTGCGACCGAGTCGCCGCAGGTGCCGCCTGAGGCCCGCGAGCGGATCCTCGGCTTTCTCAAACTGCAGCGGGCGGCGGCGCATGCACTCGACAACACGCGGCCCGACCTGTTCGTGCATCGCCTGATCGACCGGCTCGGGCTGCGGCGCCAGCAGCTCTTCACTGCACGCGCGGACGTCGTCGAGCGCCTCGTCAACCTCGCCAAGCTGGGCGAGCTCGCCTCAGCCCACGCGCGGCGCGACCCGCAGGCGACGCCGCGCGAGTTCGCCCGCTACATCGCAGCGGTCGCGGAGGCTGGGCTCGGCGAGGAGGAGGCGATCGCCAGCCAGCGCATGCAGGCCGTCGCAGTGATGGGCATGGAGGCCGCGCGGGGACTCGAGTTCGACCACGTGTTCGTGCTCGGCCTGCACTCCGCACGGATGCCGGGAGCCAGGGCCGAGGCGAGCGAGCCGATCCCCGATCAGCTGCTCCCCGAGCAGCTCGCGCCGGAGACGCGTGAAACGCACGTCGCGACGATGCGTCGCCTGCTGTATGTGGCGATGACACGAGCCCGCCGGCGCGTGGTGCTCTCCTACGCTGCCGGCTCTGCCCGTGCCGCCCACCAGCAGCCCTCGCCGTTCGTCGAGGCCGCGCGCGCGGCGCTCGGCGCTCAGTGGGAGGAGCGCGAGGAGGAGCTGTTCGGTCCGACCGAGGCGCTGCACTCCACGTTCCGTGCGCTGCGCGACGAGTTGCTCGACAGCGTCGCGCGAATTGGCGGGCGGCTCGGCGAGCTGCGGCTCGATACCGAGCTGGACGTCTCCCACGGGGCGGTGCGTTTCCTCGAGCTGGTCAAGCTCGCAGCCCTGCTCGAGCGCCCTCAAGCGAGCCAGCCACTCGCCGACACGCTGGCAGATCTAAACGCCCGTCTGGCAGCCGCGGCGACCCCGCTGCAGCGCGAGATCCTCGAGTCCTCTCCGCTCGACGAGCTGCTGCTCGGTGCCGAGCGCGATGACCGTGGCCGTGCCGCTGCAAGCGCGGCACGCGAGGAGCCTTCGCTCGAGCCGTTCCTGCCGCGCCGCGGCGACGGGCTCGTGCTGTCTGCATCTGACATCGACGCCTACCGGACCTGTCCGCTGAAGTACAAGTTTGCGCGCGTGCTCCGGATTCCGCAGGAGCCTACGCTCAACCAGCGATTCGGCATCCTCGTTCACCAGGTGCTCGAGCGCTATCACGCCCAGGGGGCCGGCACCCGCGAGGAGCTGTTTGGACTGCTCGACGCCGGCTGGCGTCGTGGGGGCTTTGCCGACAGCGGCGAGGAGCGACAGCTACGCGTCAAGGCGCGTGCGGCACTGGTCCGCTACCACGAGCGCTTGCAGGCCGAGCCCGCTGCGCCGCGGTGGTTCGAGCGCTCATTTCACTTCACGCTTGGCCCGCACCACCTGCGCGGGCGCGTCGACCGCATTGATGAGCTTCCGGGGGGTGGCTACGAGCTGATCGACTACAAGACCTCGCGGCCCAAGAGCGCCTCTCAGCTGCGCGAAGACGTGCAGCTCGCGCTGTACGCCGTCGGCGCCCGGGAGGCCTGGCAGCTCGAGGCCCGCGAGCGCTCCTATTACCACGTACTCGACGATGAGAAGGTCAGCGTGCCGGGCGGCGCAGACCACGGCTGGATCGCCGATACGGTGGCGGAGGTGGCGGCCGGGATCCTCGCGCAGGGGTTCGAGCCGACGCCCTCCTACGCGGCCTGCTCGGTCTGCGATTTTCGCATCGCGTGCCCCGCGGTGGAGCGGTGAACCTAGCCCTCGCCGCCGCGCTGGCGCAGGAAGCGCTGGAACTCACGCGCGATCCGACCGCCTGAGGGAATCTCCTGCGCCTCGAGCGTGCCGTTCTCGCTTTCGGAGGCCATCTGCTCCAGTCGCTCGACGAACGCCTGCACCTCGGGGTCGCTCTGCACGGCCAGGCCAACCTGGCGCTCGTAGTCTGCCGAGGCGGTCTCGAGCTCGGAGGCATCGACGGACACGCCGACCAGCCCCTCGAGGCGGCGCACCAGCGCGAGCGCGGCCTTTGGGTTTGGTGCGGCGGCCACGTAGTGGGGCACGCTCGCCCACAGGCTCGCGGACGGCATCCCGCTCGCGGCGCACGCTGCGTGCAGGACGCCGACGATTCCGGTCGGGCCCTCGTAGCTGGAGCCCTGCAAGCCGAGACGCTCGACGAGCGCGGCGTCCGAGGCAAGGCCGCTGACACTGACCGGCAGCGTGTGCGGCACGTCTGCGAGCAGCGCCCCGAGCGTCACCACGAGCTGAACTCCGAGCGCTTCGGCGAGGTCGACCACGAGCTGGGAGAAGCCGCGCCAGCGCATCGAGGGCTCGGGGCCCTGGAGCAGCACGAGGTCGCGTGGCGCGCGCGGCACACGGACCTCGAAAACCTCGATCTCAGGCCACTCGATCGAGCGCGTGATTCCATCGAGCAGTTTGATCTGGGGGCGCGTGGACTGGTAGTCGAAGAAGTCCTCTGAGTCGATCCGTGCGAAGCGCTGTGCTCCGAGCGCGGCGCCGATGAACGAGAGCGCGGCCGAGGAGGCGTCACCCGCATCGTTCCAACCCTTGAAGGCGCACACCAGCGCGGGGGCGCGAAGACCGTCGGGGCGGCTATCCCAGATCAGCGGCTGCATCCGAACCACGGTACATGATGCAGGCGTGACTCTTTTGTCCATGCTGCGAGAAGGGGATCCCGTCGACGCGGTCTTTGCGTGCACCCGCAAGCAGCGGCTCGTGGCACGAACCGGCACGCCCTACCTTGCGCTCGAGCTGCGCGATCGCAGCGGCTCGCTCGCGGCGCGCGCCTTTCGCGATGCGGACCTGTTGGGGGGGAGCTTCGAGGGCGGCGAGCTCGTGCGCGTGCAGGGCCGCGCGGTCCGCTTCCGCGAGGAGCTCCAGCTCGAACTCGACCGGATCGAGCGGGCTGCGGGAATCGACCCGGCGGCGTTCCTGCCGGTCGCCTACCGCGACCTCGACGAGCTCGACGGATTTCTCGAACACCTGGCCCGCGAGGTGGCTCACCGCGAGCTTCGGGCACTGCTCGATGCGATGCTTGCGGACACGCAGCTACGCGCACAGTGGCGGCGCGCGCCGTGCACCCGGAGCGGCCACCACGCCTACCTCGGGGGGCTGCTGGAACACACGGTCGCGGTCGCCACGCTGGCGCAGGAGACAGCGGTGTTGCACCCTCGCCTCGATCGCGACCTGCTGCTCAGCGCGGCGATCGTGCACGACATCGGCCTGACACGCGAGTTCACCTACAGCGCCTCGATCGGATACAGCGACGAGGGTCGGCTGCTCGGCCATGTCGCGCTCGGTCTGCGCATGCTCGAGGATCGCGCAGCCGGCGTGCTCGGTGACGCCACGCGCCTGGCGCTGGCGCATTGCGTGCTCTGCCACCATGGCCCGGACGCGGCTCCTGCTCGACGCTTCGCCAGCGCCGAGGCGCTCGCGCTCTACCGCCTGAACTCGCTGGACGGCGCGGTCAAGAACGCGCTCGAGCACGGTCTGCCGAGTCCAGCCCGGCAATGATCGCGTCGAGGCCAGCACGGAACGCGGCATCGCTTGGGGGCGCCTTCAGGCGCTCGGAAACCCACCCCAGCGCGGGGAAGTCGGCACGCTCGAGAGCCGTGTCCTCAATCGTGCAGTCGCTGATCTCCATCAGCGCAAACCCTCGCGAATAGCTCGCCAGCAGGCGGTACGTCGCGACGGCCTGCGCGGGACTGAAGCCGCCGGCACGCAGCGCTGCGATCAGCTGCTCGACCGGGGTCAGCGCCGCAGGGGTACACAGCGCGCGCAGTGCTACGAGCTCGAATGCCTCCGGGTGCGCGCGCGCGACGGTGCGAGTGCCGTTGGCGAAACCGCGAGCAGCGCGCTGCCAGTCGCCGTCGGGTTTGGGCATCGGAATTTCGGCCATCAGCACCTCGGCCAGGCCGTCGATCACCGCTTCCTTGTTCTCGACATGCCGGTAGAGCGACATCGCCTCGACCCCCAGCGCGGAGCCAAGCCCGCGCATCGTCCGCGCTTCGTAGCCCTGCGCATCGATCAACTCGAGCGCACCCTCGAGGATCTTCTCGCGCGACAGCCGCGGCGGCCGGCCGCGCGGCCGCGGCTTGGATGTCGGCTCCGTGATCATCACCCATCCGTAGCGTGACAGGTCCGCAGCGCGCGCACAGTTTTGGTGCGCTCGGTTGACTGGCGCAGCCTGCCGAGCTGCGAGCGGCGTCCGATCGCTAGGCGCCGGCGGTCTTGCCGCAGGCCTGCATTCCGTAGCGGTTCGCGAACGCATGCGCTTGGCTCTCGACGGGGAGAATTTGGCTCACCGCCTGGCTGGCGCCCTTCGGGTTGCGCGCCGTGAACGCGGCAACCGCAACCTCGGTGAGCGCCGACTGGCGTCGCAGCTGCCCGATCCAGCTCTCGATCGAGGAGCGATCGGCGCCCGGCGGCGTGAGCGCCGCGAGCCGGTCGGCGGAGAGCGTTTGGCGGACCGCCGCCTGATGGGTCAGCGTGGCCGCGCGGGCATAAAGGTCACGCTTGCGTTGGGTGCTCTGGCCGAGGCTGCGGAGCTGGCCGCTGATCGCGCTGAGATCCTTGTCGGCCGCCGCGCAGATGCTGTTCGCCCGCGAGACGAACGCTGCCTTGCCGCCGGCTGTGGATGAGCCGCATCCCGCGCCGACGCAAGCGAGGCCGGTGAGCAGCGTGCAGAGAAACAGACGACTGTCGGAGCGGGGCACCACGGCGGTCACTGTAGCTGCGCGACGCGAGTCGCTGGAAGGAGGGCTACTTGCCGGCCGGATGCTGCTCGGATGCCGGGGGCGCCTGGAGCGGAGCAGCGACCGGCTGCTCAGGTGCAGCGGCGGGCTGCGGTACCGGAGCCGGCACGGCAGGCGCCGCCGGGGGAGCGGCCGCAGCCGGTGGCGGCGTCTGGCTCTGGGCAGGGGGCAGCACCTGAGAGCTGCTGCCCTCGCCGGAGATCGTGTCCTTGAAGCCGCGCATGCCTTCGCCGAGCGAGCGCCCGATCTCGGGCAGCCGCTTGGCGCCGAAGACAACGAGCACGATGATCAGCAGGATCGCGATGTGGAGTGGATTTTCGAGTCCCATTAGGAGTCGAGTGTAGCGGACGGCTTGCGCGACGCCCGTCGCGCAAGCGCCGCCGCAGTCAGCAGCGTGACCAGCGCAAAGGCCAAACGCAGAGTGTGGCCCGACAGCAGGTTTGCGAGCGCGACGCCGCCCACGGCACCCGCAACTGAGAGGGCGCCGAGGGCGAGCGCGTCAGTGCGGCGGACGTTACCGTAGCCGTGCTGACGCCACGCACCGACGAGCGCGACCGGCACGATCGCAAGCAGCGACGTCGCCTCAGCGTCGACCTGGTGGAGGCCGGCGACGAACACCAGGCCGGGCACGAACAGAATGCCGCCGCCGACACCGAACATCCCCGACAGCACCCCGGCCGCGAAGCCGATCACGATCAGCTCGATGATCACCGCAGCGCCAGCTCCACGGCCACCACTACCAGCAGCGCGGCGAACATCATCGATACGGCACGCGCGGGCACGCGCTGCTGGACGGACGCGCCGACCACCACACCAAGCACCGCGGGGGCGCCGATCAGCAGCGCATCGTGCAGGTGGACGTTGCCGTAGGCGCCCTGCGCGAGCGCCCCTGCGAGTGCCACCAGCAGGATTGCCGCAAGCGAGGTGCCGGTCGCCTCGCGCTCCTCGTAGCCGAGCCAGAGAATCAGGAGCGGCACGATCACCGATCCGCCGCCGACGCCGAACAGACCGCTGAAGACGCCTGCCAGCGTCCCGATCGCGGTCAGCTTCGCTGGCCGGGCGGCGAGCATGCGCGGCATACTAGATGGCGTGAGTGAACTCGCCGAAGGCCTGGCACCGCTGCGCGCAGATCCGCGCCTCTCAGCGATCCTGCTCGACGTGGACGGAACGCTGGCGCCGATCGTCAGGCACGCCTCCGATGCACAGGTGCCGCAGCCGACCCGCTCGTCGCTGATTGCCGTTGCTCGGCGCTACGGGCTCGTCGCATGTGTCAGCGGTCGGCCCGCCGCCGTCGCGCGTCGAATCGTCTCGATCGGCTCGATCACCTACCTCGGAAATCACGGCTGCGAGACACTCAGCGGCGGCTCCACGCATGTCGAGCTCGACCCCGATGTCGTGGCCTGGGAGGGAGCGGTACGAGAGTTCTACGCCGCTGTCGACGCGACCGCGCTGGAGCGCCTGCGGGTCCTGCGCGAGGACAAGGGGCCGATCGTCGCCTTCCATTGGCGCGGCGCTCGCGACGAGGAGGCCGCGCGCGCAGCGATCGCCGTGATCGAGACCCGTGCGCTGGCCGCCGGCCTGCACGTCCACTGGGGCCGCAAGGTGCTCGAGGTTCGTCCGCCGGTCCCGATCGGCAAGGGACGCGGGATTGCCACGCTGCTGGGGGCCAAGCAGCTCGCAGCCGGACTGTACGTCGGCGACGACGCGACCGACATTGACGCCTTCCGCGGGCTCCGGGCGAGCGTGCCGCAGGCCGTGTGTGTAGCCGTGCGTTCGGAGGAGACGCCGCCGGAACTGGAGCGCGAGGCCGATCTGATGGTGGACGGTCCGCCGGGGGTGCGGGACCTGCTCGAGGAGCTGCTCGGCTGATGGTGTTCGTCGATTTCCTGCGCACTGCAGTGCTCGTCTGCGCGGCAGCCGCGACAGCGCTGGCGACGATTGCCGTGGCCGCAGCCAACAGTGCAGGCAATCCCAACGCGGTGCTGATCGTCGCTGGGTGGTGGGGCATCTCGACGATCATCGGGCTGCGACTCGGGCGCCGCGCCGAGGCCTCGCCGCCGATCGCCCGTCTGCTCTCGGAGTCGCGCGCGCAGGCTGCGCTGCCGGAACTGCGCCCGGCGCGCGTATTGCTGAACCGGTTGTGGCCGCTGCTCCTGTTCACGCTTGGCGCAGCTGTGCTCGGGCTGGTGCTGGTGCAGATCCCAGGTATCGCCGCCGGCTTCGCGATCATCGGAGCGTTGACGTGGCGCCGGCAGCCGGGCGCGGTGCTCGCCATCGAGCACCGCGACGGCGTGCGCTTCTTCGTCGCGCGTACGTCCCCGGTGAAGCCGATATCGCTGATCCGCGCCCCGGGCTTCAAGGCCTACCTCCCGCACGCCGCGTGACCTCCGGCGCCGACGTGCTGATCGTGTCGCTCGGCTCGACCGCGGGACTGCGCGCGGCTGACGCGCAGTTGGCGGGTGCGCTGCGCCGCGCTGGTGCGCGTGTGGCGGTCGCCGCCGCGCGACCCGCGAAGATCCCGCTTCGCACGATGGCGCTGTGCGACCTGCGCGACGCACTTGCCTGTCGCACGGCAGCGGCGAGCGCGATTGCCGTTGGGCGACCGCGGTCGATCATCTACTCCACGGTCACCGCCGCGCTGCTGTGGCCGCAGGCGGGCGCGATCCGCTTCGATTCGCGCGCCGCCGACAACCGCCCGGGACGCCACGGGGTCTGGCAGCGCCCGCTCGAGCGACGCCGGCTCTTGCAGTCGACGCTGCTCTTGCCGTGGAGTCGTTCCGCATCGGTGGACGGGATCGTGTTGCCGGTCTCCGTCGATCCGTCCGGGCCGACCGGGGAGCGGGACATCACGGCGATCACCTATGCCGCGCATCCTCACAAGAAGGGCCTCGACCGGGTACTTGCCGCGTGGCGAGCGGCGCGGCGGCCCGGTGAGCGGCTGCTCGTCGCGGGGGTTGAGCGACTGCCCGAACCGGTCGAGGGCGCTGAGGCGACCGGCATGCTCGAGCGCGCCGCGTACCGCGCGCTGCTGCGGCGCGCCCGCGTCTTCGTCTGCGCGCCACGCCGTGAGGACCACGGCATCGCCCAGCTCGAAGCGCTCGCCGACGGATGCGCGCTGGTGACGAGCGCTGCGCCGGGCCCCTACGCGGCGCTGTCGATCGCGCGCGATCTCGATAAGCGCCTGGTCGTCGCTGACCCGCGCGATCTCCCCACGGCGCTGCGGGTCGCGCTCGACGACGGCGTTTCGGACTACGCCGAGCGTGCGGCGCGGGCGCTGGCGCCGCTCCGCGCCGCTGCGGTCGACCGGCTGGTGTGCGAGACGGTCTTGCCAGCGCTGCTCAGCTGAACAACTCCTCCCAAGCACGGGTGTTGGCGACGTCACCCGGTCCGAGCCATGCGCGACGGGCGGTCCAGACGCCGTAGCGGATCTGCGCAAGGGTCTCGGGCCCGTGCGCATCGGAGTTGACCACGATCCTCGCGCCGGCTGCAACCGCTGCGCGCGCGTGGATCTCCGACAGGTCGCGGCGGTTGGGGTTGGCGTTGATCTCCAGCAGCGTGCCCGTGCGGGCAGCTGCAGCGAACACCTCATGCGCGTCGAACGCGTAGGCCTCGCGCCGTCCGATCAGGCGCCCCGTCGGGTGTCCGATGGCGCGGATCACCGGATGCTCGCAGGCGGCCACGAGCCTGCGCGTCATCGCCGCGGCGCTCATCCTGAGCGATGTGTGCACGGACGCGATCACCCAGTCCAGCTGCTCGAGTAGATCGTCGGCGTAATCGGGCGAGCCGTCCGGCAGCAGGTTCACCTCGCTCCCCACAAGCAGGCGCAGCTCGATTCGTGCATCGACTTCGTGCACCCGCTCGATCTGGCGCAGCAGCTCGTCGGGCGAGACGTCGTTGCCGAAGCCGTGGGTCGCCGAATGGTCGGTGATCGCCAGGTATTCGTAGCCGCGCTGCTGGGCTGCGCGGGCCATCTGCTCAATGCTCGCTCGCCCGTCGGACGCCGTCGTGTGACAGTGCAGGTCGCCGCGGATGTCTGCGAGCTGCACCAGTTCGGGAAGCTCGCCTTGCTGAAGCTCGAGCTCACCGCGGTCCTCGCGCAGCTCGGGCTCGACGTATGGAAGTCCCAGCGCCTCATACACCTCGTGTTCCTGGGCGCAGCGCAGCTCGTCGATCCCGTATTCCGAAACGTGCCTGCCGCTGCGCTGCGCCCGCGCGCGCAGCGCTGCGTTGTGTCGTCCCGAGCCGGTGAGGTGCTGGAGCAGGTTGCCGAACTGCTCGGGAGCGCACGCGCGCAGTTCGACGGGCGTGCCGCTCCAGGTGCGTCCGCGTGCGGCGCTCTCGCCTGTGCGTGAGGCCGATGCAATCGGCTCCAGCTCGTCAAGCGCGTCGAGCAACGCGGGGTCGTCGAGCACGATGTCGATGTCCTTCACCGTCTCCGCCCGGCGTCGCACCGACCCCGCCAGCTCGATCCGCGCATGCGGCGCGCGCCCGTGCAGCGCTGCGACGATCATTTCTCCGAGCTCTAGCGCCGTGTCGAGCCGGAGTCGGCTCTCGGCAGCCGGCCGCGGCGCGGGAGCGTCGAGCACGCTCTGCTCGAATTTCGCGCCAAATCCGCGCAGCTCGCGCAGCTGCTGTTGCTCGGCTGCGCTGCGCAGGGCCTGGTATGAGTCGATCCCCAACTCGTCGAACAGGCGGCGTGCTTTCTTTGCTCCGACCCCGGGCAGTTGAGTGATTTCGAGCAGGCTGGCGGGGAAGCGGGCCCGCAGCTGCTCGGCGGCGGGAATCGAGCCGGATTCAACCAAGCTCACGAGCTTCTGCTCGAGCGTGGCGCCGATCCCGGGGATCTCCTGTGCGCGGCCTTCGCGCACCAGTCCGGCGACGGACACCGACGCTTCCCGGACGGCTTTCGCGGCGTCGCGGTAAGCCAGCACCCTGTAGCTGACGGCTCCGTCGAGCTCGTACAGCCCCGCCAACTCATCGAGCGCGGTTGAGATTGCGTCGTTGGGGAGCTCGGACATTCCTCTAGGGTACGGCGCGGATGTCCGGCCCCGCATGGTTGATCCTGCCGACGTTCCAGGAGGCGGAGAACATCGAGCAGGTCGTGCGCGCGGCGACCGCTGAGCTGGCCGGCGCAGGCGTGCCGTTTCACGTCCTCGTGGTCGACGACTCCTCGCCTGACGGCACGGGCGAGATCGCTGAGCGCCTCGCCGTCGAGCTGGGTGAGGTCTCCGTGCTGCATCGCCCCCGGCGCGAGGGCCTTGGTCCCGCCTACCTCGCCGGCTTCGCACAAGCGCTCGCTCAGGGCGCGGATCTGGTGCTCGAGATGGACGCCGACTTCTCACACAATCCCGCGGACCTCCCGCGCCTGATCGCCGCGGTCCGCGCCGGCGCGGACCTGGCGCTTGGCTCGCGCTACGTCGCGGGCGGAGGTGTCAGCGACTGGGGGCTGACGCGGCGGATCGTCAGCCGAGCCGGCTGCATCTACGCGCGGGCGGTGCTGGGCCTCGGGGTACGCGACCTCACAGGCGGCTTCAAGTGCTTCCGGCGCGAGGTGCTCGAGGCCATCGAGCTGGAGACTGTTCGCTCGGCGGGCTACGCATTTCAGGTCGAGGTGACCAACCGGGCGATCAAACACGGCTTCTGCGTCGTCGAGGTGCCGATCGTTTTTCGCGATCGACTCCGGGGCCGGAGCAAGATGTCGCCGCGGATCGCACTCGAAGCCTTCTGGATGTTGCCTCAGCTCCGCTTTGGCCGCAGCGCCTCAGGTCCGCCGTCCCGATAGCCGATCATTGACCGATGGAAGCGCGCGCGACCCCCTCTGCCTCCGCTCTCGTCGAAGGTCTCAGGCGAACTCGCTCCACGCTCGCGGCCTGGCAGCAACGGCCAGGGCCGGTGCTCGGCGGCTGGTTGGCGGGCAGTCTCGGCGCCGCTGCGCTGCTGCTCCTCGCGGTCTGGGGAATCGCCGCAGTCAGCGCCCCGACGCACGCGCAGCTGAATCGCCCGCCGTTTGTCGTCGGCGACCTGCGCGACGTGGCCTGGGTGATGGCACGCAACTCGCTTGTGCTCGCGCTCCACGCGATGGCATGTGTCGCCGGCTTCATCGCCGGCTCGTCGCTGCCGCTCCAGGCCGGGGGGCATCGCGGCGCGATGCGCTGGATTCACGAACATGGCGGCCGCTTCGCGATCGTCTTCGTGATCGGCGCGACGAGCTTCTCGCTGTCTGCCCAGGCGCTTGTGCTCGGCCGCGAGACGGCCAGCGTCGCCGCACGCGTCGGCAGCACCCCAGGCAGTCTGCTGCTCCTGCTGCTGCCGCATGCGGTACCTGAACTGGTGGCGCTGTTCCTCCCGCTCGCGGCCTGGATCATCGCGAGCAGGCGAGGCGATTGGGACCAACTGCTCGCGGCCACGTTCGTCACGGTGGCGATCGCGATCCCGATGCTGCTGGCCGCGGCATCGGTCGAGGTGTACCTGTCGCCGCGCCTCTTGCAGGGGGCGCTACACTTTGTATAGTAATGGAACGACCCCGACAAGGAGAAACCGATGGCAGGCAATCTCGCTGAAGTAACGGACAACAACTTCCAGGCTGATGTGATCGAGGCCGACGGCCCGGTGCTTGTCGACTTCTGGGCGCCCTGGTGTGGTCCGTGTCGCGTTGTCGCCCCGGTGCTCGAGGAGCTCGCCTCCGAACGGGAGGACCTGACGATCGTCAAGCTCAATGTCGACGAGAACCAGCAGACGGCCGCCAAGTTCGAGGTTCTCTCGATCCCGACGTTGATCCTGTTCAAGAACGGCGAAGCGGTCAAGAAAGTCATTGGCGCCTACCCGAAGAAGAAGCTCGAGGCCGAGCTCGAGCCTGCGCTCGCCTAGCGAACATCGCGCGGCGAGCAGCCTCGGCGCTGCGCGCCGTGACTGCTCGCCGCACCCGCTCGCTGGGGCGTCCAGCGGCTCGGCTGGCTCTCGCAGGCGTGGGCCAATGACGATGGACCCACGCGTCGTGTCATGACCGCTACCGCCGGACCGCCGGTGTCGTAGCGGATGCTCATGCCCCGGCCGCCTCGAGAGCTACGTTCAGGCTGAGACCGTCTATGGTCACGCTCGCGCCGGCCGCGGCGTCGAAGCTGAGGCTCGTTGCGAGCGTCTCGCCCGTCACATAGGCCTCGTGAGCGCGCACGGCCGCGAGCAGTTCGGCGGCGCCCGCAAGGCGGAGCGCGATTCGGTCCTCGACGGCGAGCCCCGCTGACTTGCGGGCGGCCTGGATCGCATGGACGATCTCGCGCGCGCGGCCCTCGGCGATCAGCTCGGCGTCGAGCGCCAGCTCGAGCGCCACGGCGTGTGAGCCCTCGCGCTCGAGACCGTAGCCCTCGAGCGGCGCCATCGCGAGTTGCAGGTCATCGGCGCCGAGCTCGTGGTCGCGGCCGTCAAGCGAAACCCGCACGGTGCGGCCGTCCCGCAGCGATGCGGCGACCGAAGCCGGCTGCAGCGCGTCCACCGCAGCGGCGAGCAGAGGCATTTCGCGGCCGAAGCGTGGGCCCAGGGCGCGGTAGTTGAGCTTGACCTCGTAGCGGCCAAGCTCGTCCGCCGCAGAGACGTAGCGGATCCGCTTGACGTTCAGCTCCTCGCGCACGACGTCCTCGAGCCGGCCGATCGCCGCCCGCTCGCGCTCGCTGGCGACGACCACGGCCTCGTGCAGCGGCTGGCGGATCTTGACCTTGCCGTGCGCCCGCGCCGCGAGGCCGAGCCGCACCGTCTCGCGGGCCGTCGCCATCGCGAACTCGAGCTCACGGTCCCTTGGGTCGGACTCCGGAAAGTCCAGCAGGTGCACGCTCCGTGCAGTCCCGTCAACGTTCTCGTAGATCTCATCGGCGATGAAAGGAGTGAACGGGGCGAGCAGCGCAGCGGTCTGCAGCAGGCATTCGCGCAGGGTCGCGAACGCCGCCGGATCTCCGTCCCAGAAGCGCCGGCGCGAGCGACGCAAATACCAGTTGGAGAGCTCATCGACCCATTCCGCGATCGCCCGGCCCGCGCTCGTCGCGTCATAGGCGTCGAGGTGCCCGCGTACCGCGTCAATAGTCGCGCTGAGACGCGACAGCGCCCACCGGTCAAGGTCGCTCTCCTCGCCCTCGCCCCGCTGAGAGCCGTCGATCGCGTTGGCGTTCGCGTAGAGGACGAAGAAGCCGTAGACGTTCCACAGCTGGCGCAGGAACAGCCGCACGCCGTCGCCGACAGCCTCCGTCGAGAAGCGGTAGCCGTCCCAGGGCTGCTTGGTCGTGAAAAAATACCAGCGCAGCGCATCCGCGCCAAAGCGCTCGAGCACCTCCCAAGGAGCGACGATGTTGCCGCGGGACTTCGACATCTTCTGGCCGCTCTCGTCGAGGATCAGGCCAAGGCAGACGACGTTGCGATAAGGGGCCTCGTCGCGCAGCAGCGTCGAGACCGCCAGCAGCGAGTAGAACCAGCCGCGCGTCTGGTCGAGCGCCTCACAGATGAAGTCGGCCGGGAACGAGCGCTCGAAGCGCTCGGCGTTCGCGAACGGAGCGTGATGCTGGGCAAACGGCATCGCGCCCGAGTCAAACCACACATCGATCACCTCCGGCACGCGGCGCATCGGCTCCGCGCACTGCACACAGTCAAAGGCGATCTCGTCGACGAACGGGCGATGCGGATCGTCGAGCTGCGTGCCCGAGCGGTCCTCGAGCTCCGCGAAGGAGCCGATGCATTCCGTGTGGCCCGCAGCGCAGCGCCAGATCGGCAGCGGCGTGCCCCAGTAGCGCTCGCGCGATAGCGCCCAGTCGACGTTTCCCCGCAGCCACTCCCCGAAGCGCCCGTGCTTGATGTGAGGCGGATGCCAGGCGACCGTATCGTTGGCAGCCAGCATCCTGTCGCGGATCCGCGAGGTTGCGATGTACCACGACGGCTTGGCGTAGTAGAGCAGCGGGGTGCCGCAGCGCCAGCAGTGTGGATAGGAGTGCTCGTAGCGCTCGGATCGCAGCACCCGCCCGCGCCGCGTGAGGTCCGCGAGCAGGTCTTCGTCAGCGTCTTTGACGAAGCGCCCAGCGTAGGGGCCGATGCGCTCGTCGTAGGTGCCGTCGAGCTTCACCGGGTTGACGATGTTCAAGCCGTATTGCTGGCCCAGCCGGTAGTCGTCCTCACCAAAGGCGATCGCGGTGTGCACAAGGCCCGTGCCGTCCTGGTCGGAGACGAAGTCGCCCAGCAGCACCGTGTGGCCGCGCGCGCCGTACTCCGAGGCAGCGATGAAGTCAAACGGCGGCACATACGCCGCGCCCTCGATCGCGCGGCCCTCGAAGCGCTCGATGATCCTCACCTCGCTGGTCGAGCCGAGCACCCGCTCGACCAGTGACTCGGCCAGCACAACGACCTTGCCCGCGAGCTCCGCGCGCACATAACTCAGCTCGCCGTCAGCCGCGACCGCAGCGTTGGAGGGCAGTGTCCATGGTGTCGTCGTCCACACCAGCAGCTCGTCGCCAGCGCGCAGCGGACCATGTGCGGCGCGCACCGGCAGGCGCACGTAGACAGATGGGTCCTCGACGTCGCGGTAGCCGAGCGCGACCTCGTGCGAAGACAGCGCCGTGCCGCAGCGCGGACAGTAGGGGACGACCTTGTGGCCCTCGTAGAGCAGCCCCCGCTGCCAGATCTGGGCAATTGCCCACCAGGCCGATTCGATGTAGCTCGCGTCAAGCGTGCGGTATGCCTCGTCGAGGTCGATCCAGAAGCCGATCCGCTCCGTCAGTCGATTCCAGTCCTCGAGGAACTCGAACACCGACTCGCGGCAACGGGCGTTGAACTCCGCGATTCCGTAGGCCTCGATCTCCGCCTTGGAGCCGATTCCCAGCTGCTGCTCAACTGCGATCTCGACCGGTAGCCCGTGGCAGTCCCAGCCGCCTTTGCGCTCGACGCGATAGCCGCGCATCGTCTTATAGCGCGGATATATGTCCTTGAACACCCGCGCCAGGACGTGATGGGCGCCGGGCCTGCCGTTGGCCGTCGGCGGGCCCTCGTAGAAAACCCACGGCTGCGCTCCCTCCCGGTTGCGTAGCGACTCGCGAAAGACATCGCGCTCGCGCCAGCGCTCGAGCACCTCGAGCTCCAACTCCGGGAAGGACTGCTGGGGGTCCACGGGGCGCACCCGCGGATTCTACGCGGCCAGCTTGCCGCACAGTTGCGCGAGCGCGCGCTGCTCCTCGAGGTCCAGCGCAGCGAACGCCAGCTCGACGCGACGCTCGTGCAGCGGCAGCAGCCGCTCGACGAGGGCCTGGCCCACGCTGGTCAGCGCCGCCGCACAGGCGCGGCGATCGCGCTTGAGCGGACGGCGGACGATCAAGCCGCCGCGCTCGAGCGTCGAGAGCACCTCGCTGACGTTGGCCTTGGATGTCCCAAGCCGCTCGCGCAGAGCGCGCTGCTCGCTCTCGCCGCCCGCCTCGCGGAGCAGCACCAGCACGCTCCAGGCGGAGTTCGAAAGGCCCTCGTCCTGCTGCGCGATTCGCCGCCGCACGCTCACCTCCGCGCGCAGCAGACCCTCCAGCGCCCGCTGTGCAGTCCGCTCGCCCATCGTGAGCGCAAAGTTAGCCGTGGGCGCGGACGGCCCGGCTCACGCGCTGCTCGCCGCCGTCGACCGCCGCCTGCAGCAGCTCCTCGCAGGCCGCCGGCGCCGAAGCGGCGAGGCGCACGAGCACGCTGGCCCCCGATTCGGGCAGCGCCCCCCTGAAGTCAAAGACCGCGAGTGCGCCCGCAGCCTGGCGGCAGGCGTAGACGAGCCGTCCGAGCTGATCGAGCTCCGCCCCTCGTCCACTCAGCACCAGCGCCGCCACCGGCATCAGTGCACGCACCGCGCGCCCGACGCGGGCGTGGTCGAGCTGCGCCGGCAGCGTCAGCGTGCGCAGCCCGCGGCGGCGCAGGCAGAGCTCGAGCGCCTGGGTGTGGAGGGAATCCCGACGACCCGCCTCGAACAGCAGGACGGACTGGGGTCGGCTAGCCGGCGGAGCGAGTCTGAGCGCCGCGGCGAGCCAGCCTGTGGCGTAGCTCCACGCAAAGGCCTGCTCCGGCGAGTCTTCGTCGAGCGCCTCGAAGGTCTTGAGGATCACCTCGTCAACGGTTCGCTCGACGCCGCGTGCCGCCAGGCTCTCCTCGAGTAGCCGGTCCGCGCCTTCGGCATCAAACGATGCAAACGCCCCGCGCAGCGCGAGCGGCGAGCCGGGACGGCGGCCGCCCGAGAGGGCGAGCCGGATCGCCGCCGGCGCATCGCCGCCGCAGCGCGCGAGCGCTTCCGCCAGATCCTCGATTTCGCTCAGCTCGAATTGGCGATGGCCGCCGTCGCTGCGGTGCGCCGTCGGATGGCCGTAGCGCGCCTCCCAGCCGCGCAAAGTGCTCGGGCTGACGCCGAGCATTGCTGCCGCCGTCTGGGTTCTGAGCGCCGCGGTCATGTCTCTATGTATCGCGCGCCGAGCGATCCGGCGCAATGCGCGCAACGCGCGCTGCAGGATGGGTTTGGGATTGCACGCGCAGGAGCCGAGCGGGGGGTGCCGACGCCGTAGAGTTCCCGCCGTGCTGCTGTTCGCCGCGCTCGCGGCCTTGATGATGCCTCCCGTGCACCGCCCGATGCCTCCGCTCGTCCACCGTCCGATCCCGTTCGGCGCCAAGCGAAGGGCCGAGATGACCCGCTACGCCGAACGTCACTACGGCCTTGGCACGTTTCGCCTGCTCCAGCCTCACGTGATCGTCGAGCACTACACCGAGACCGGGACCTTCAGCGCCGCGTTCAACACCTTCGCGCCCGACGTCCCCGACAGTGAGCTGCACGAGCTGCCCGGCACCTGCGCGCACTTCGTGATCGATTCGCGCGGCACGATCTACCAGCTCGTACCGCTCGGGATCATGTGTCGCCACACGGTCGGCCTGAACTGGACGGCGATCGGCATCGAGCACGTCGGCTTCTCCGATTCCCAGGTGCTCGGCGACCGTCGCCAGCTAGCCGCGAGCCTGCGACTGACGCAGTGGCTTCGCTGCCGCTTCCAGATCCCCGTGCGCGACGTGATCGGCCACAACGAAAGCCTCACCAGCCCGTATCACCGCGAGCGGGTCGCGCGCCTTCGCGCGCAGACCCACGACGACTTCAAGCGCGCCGACATGCAGATCTATCGGGGGATGCTCGGAAGGTGCTGATCGTGCTCGCGCCGATGGCCGGGGGGCCGTCAACGCCTGAGTTGTGCGCCGCCGTCAGCCAGGCCGGTGGACTCGGCTTCCTGGCAGGGGGCTACCGCACCGCGGCGGCGCTGGCAGCAGACATCGCCGCCGTTCGCGCCATGACGGCCAGGCCCTTCGGCGTCAACGTGTTCGTGCCAAGCCCGCTGCCGCGGCCCGAGGAAGCCACCGCCACGGCGCGGTGGGTCGGCGATCTGCGCGAGCGCTACGGTGAGCTCATCGGTGAACCCCGCTACGACGACGACGGGTGGCAGGCAAAGCTCGAGCTGCTCGAACGCGAGGCCGTCCACTGCGTCTCATTCACCTTCGGAGCGCCTCCCCCCGACGTTGCAGACCGCCTGCGCGCCGCCGGCTCGCGCGTTTGGGTCACCGCCACCACGCTGCGTGAGGCGCAGCAGGCGGGCGAGGGGCGGACCGTCGACGCGCTCGTCCTCCAGGGCGTCGAGGCCGGAGGGCACCGCGCGTCGTGGGTCGATTCAACGCAAGCCGAGCATCTCTCCACGCTCGTGCTGCTGCGTCTGGTCGCCGCACAGTCTCAGCTGCCGCTGGTCGCGACCGGCGGGCTGGCGGACCGGCGCGGCGTGGCTGCGGCGCTCGCCGCCGGAGCGAGTTCCGTGCAGGTCGGCACCGCTTTCATGCGCGCGCCCGAGGCCGGCACCCATCCAGCGCACAAGGCAGCGCTCGCGCAGGACATCCCCACGGCGCTCACGCGCGCCTTCAGCGGCCGCCTCGCCCGCGGCCTGCGCAACCGCTTCCTCGAACAGCACTCGACGGGAGCGCCGATCGCCTACCCACAGATCCACCACGCGACATCACCGCTCCGCGCCGCCGCTCGAGCCAACGGGGACACCGGCGCCTTCAACCTGTGGGCCGGCCAGGCCCATCGCCTCGCGCTCGGCTTGCCGGCTGCGGAAATCGTCGCTCGGCTCACCCCGTAGAGGCGCTCTGACAACGCCTCCCGTGCATCGGAGGCCGGGCGGTCGACGTTGCTCGCAGGCCGCGCTCGCCGGCTCTACGATTCGCCACGTGCTTCGAACTCTCGCACCCCTCGCGGCGCTCGCCCTCGTCGGCTGCTCCTCCGCCGCGCCGGCTCCCCCTTCGCCCGCCTGCTCCGACACTCCGATCAGCATTGAGCGCGCGTTGCAATCCGCGCCCCGGCGTGTGCTGCTCGCAGACGGTGCATCGATCGCTGGGTGCGTCGAGCGTGCGCGCAACGACGGACAGCTCCAGGATGTGGGAAGCGCGCTTTCCACCGTGGCCGATGACCTCGCGAGCCGTGCCGCGCACGGTGACGCTGCTGCCGCCACCCAGCTCGGCTACCTCGTCGGCGCTGCCCGTCGCGGTGCGGCGCGCACCAACGGCGTCGCCGCGGAGCTCGTGCGCAGGCTCGAGCAGGCCGGTGGCGAGGCGTCGCCCGCGCCACTTGCGAGCGGCCTGCGAGCCGGCGAGCGCAACGGATGAAGCTCCGCCTCTATCACCACAGCGACGGTGCTCGGATTGCCTACCGGCAGGTCGGCGCCGGACCCGCGCTAGCGCTGCTGCATTCCTCGATGCTGTCCCACAAGGAGTGGGAGCCGATCGTTGAGTCGCTCGCGCCCCGCTTTCGTCTGGTGCTCCCCGACCTCCCGCTGCACGGAGACTCCGAGCAGCGCCCAGGCCATCCGTATACGCGCGAATGGCTGATTGACGTGCTCGCAGGCTTCTGTGCCGAGGTGCTCGGACCGCGGCCGTTGCTGGCCGGGCATGAGTTCGGAGCCGAGCTGTTGCTCCACGGTACGGCGACCGGCAAGCTCCGGCCCGGGCGGCTCGTCCTGATGCCCAACCGGATGCATCGGCGCGCAGCCCACGCGCGCGCCTACCGAGCCTGGCGACTTGCCACGCGAGCCGCCGCGCTGCCCGGCCTGGACTTCGTTATGTCGCACGGCGCACGAGCTGCCTTCCGGCCGGAGTTTGGTCCGCGGCTGTCAGCGCGGGCCGTGCCAGAGGCCCGGGACCTCGTGCGCCACGCGTTCGCCGACGTGGGCGGCAACGCCGAGCGCGCCCGGGCGTGGGCTCGTTTCGCCGCCCGCTGGCCGGCTGGAGCGCAGCCTGAGCTGCTCGACGCCTATGGCTCGCTCGAGCTCCCCATTCTGCTGCTGTGGGCCGACAGCGACCTTGCACATCCGCTGGCGATCGCCGAGGAGGCGCTCGACGTGCTCCCGCAAGCGCAACTGCGTGTGCTCGCGGGCACCGGCTACCTGATCGCCTACGACGATCCGGTCGGCGTGGCAAGGGAGCTTGCGGCTTTCTGCGGATAGGGTTCGCGCCGACAACCCGGACCCCGGAGGATCGACAGATGACCGCAAAGCCCCTGTACGGCGGCGAGACACGCAAGGCGATCGACAACTTCCAGATTTCAGGCGAGCGTGTGCCGATCTCCGTCGTCCACTGGCTGGGACGGATCAAGGGCGCCGCAGCCGCGGTCAACGGCGAGCTGGGCTTGCTGCCGAAAGGCGTTGCCGCAAGGATCGAGAAGGCCGCCGCGCAGGTCGCCTCCGGCAAGCACGACGAGCAGTTCCCGATCGACGTCTTCCAGACCGGCTCCGGGACGTCGACGAACACCAACGCCAATGAGGTCATTGCGAGCCTCGCCGGGGCACGCGTTCACCCCAACGACCACGTCAACATGGGTCAATCCTCCAACGACGTCTTTCCCTCGGCCGTGCACCTCGCTGCGCTGGAGCAGGCAAGGGAGCGGCTGCTGCCGGCGCTGAGCGGACTCGAGCGCGCGCTGGCCCGCAAGTCGCGCTCGTTCGAGAACGTCGTCAAGGCCGGCCGCACACACCTGATGGATGCTGTTCCGGTCACGCTCGGACAGGAGTTCGCAGGCTATGCCGCCCAGGTGCGGCTCGGCCGCGCCCGCGTTTCCGACGCTCTGCCGCGGGTCGCGCAGATCCCGCTTGGCGGCACCGCGACGGGCACCGGTCTCAATACCCACCCCCGGTTCGCGAGTAAGGTTCGGGCGCGACTCAAGGCCGACACGAAGCTCCCTGTGTCCGCCCCCGAGGATCCGTTCGAGGCCCAGGGCAGCCGCGACGCGCTCGTCGAGCTGTCCGGTGCGCTCAAGGTGGTAGCCGTGTCGCTCACGAAGATCGCCCAGGATCTCGCTCTGATGGGCTCCGGTCCGCGCGCCGGGATCGGCGAGCTGTTGCTTCCCGAGCTCCAGAAGGGCTCTTCGATCATGCCCGGGAAGGTCAATCCGGTGATCCCCGAGGTGGTTCTGCAGGTCGCCGCACAGGTCATCGGCAATGACACCGCGATAACGATCGGCGGCATGCAGGGCAACTTCGAGCTCAACGTCCGTATCCCGCTGCTGGCCCGCAACCTGCTGCAGTCGATCGCGCTGCTCTCCAGCGCCGCGACAGCGCTGAACGAGCGGTGCGTCGCCGGAATCAAGGCAAACCGCGAGGGCTGCACACGCAGCGCGGAGGGGACGCTCGCGGTCGCAACGGCGCTGAATCCCGTGCTCGGCTACGACAAGGGGACTGAAATCGTCCAGGAAGCCACTCGCTCGGGCCGCACGCTGCGCGCGGTCGCGCGCGAGCAGGGAGTCTCCGACGCAGTGCTCGACGAGACGCTCGACCTGCGGAAGATCGCCCGCGGCAGCAGCGCGTAGCGCTTGATCCGCACAGGAACTTCGAACAGCTTGGTGTCAGCGTTTCGCCGCAGCGGGGTATCAGTCACCGATGACTGCCGTCGCCGCTAGACGCTGGGCCGCAGTTCCGTGGGCGCCGATGCTCGCCGCGGCGCTGGCGAGCGTCGCCGTGCTCGCACAGTTACGCGGCGTCGACCTCCCCGCGCAGCTCTACCGCGTTGGGCTGTTCCATCGCGAGGGTCTGACGCTGTGGGACAGCCAGTGGTACGGGGGACACTGGACGCTCAACTACAGCGTCATCTTTCCCCCGCTAGCCGGTATCGCCGGGGTTCCCCTGACGGAAGTCGCCAGCGCCTGCCTCGCCTCGCTGATGTTCGACCGCCTCGTCGTTCATCACTTCGGACCGACCGCACGAGCCGGCTCGATCGTGTTCGCGGTCTCCACGCTGGCCGAGGTGGCGATCGGCCAGCTGCCCTACCTGCTTGGTGAGAGCCTGGCGCTCGCCGCTCTCTGGGCGCTCGCGCGGGGACATCGGAGGGCTGCTCTTGCGCTCGCGGCAGGCGCATCGCTTGCAAGCCCGCTGGCCGGCGCGTTCCTCGCGCTGGCCGCGCTCGCGTGGGCGCTGGCCAGCAGTGTGCGTCGCGGCGCTGGGTGGCGGGTGCTGACCGCCGCTCTCGCCCCCGTGGGCCTGCTGGCAATCATCTTCCCCGGTCAGGGGACAATGCCGTTTCCGCTCCTCGACTGCCTGTTTCTACTTGCCCTGGCCGGCTGCCTGATGCTTCTCCTTCCTGCCGGCGAGCGGATGCTCCGCTGCGGTGCAGCGCTGTATCTACTCGCGATCTCGCTGTCCGTGGCGATACCGACCCCGGTCGGCGGCAACATCAGTCGCCTGGCAGAGTCCGTTGGCGCGGCGCTCGCTGTTTGTCTCCTGTGGCCCCAGCGCGGCCCCCGCCGCTTGCTGCTCGCAGCGTTGGCCGTGGCGCTCGCCTCGCTCCAATGGGGCCCGGCGCTCGCGAGCTTCACCAGCAACCCGGGCGATCCCTCGACTCACGCGCGCTACTTCAGGCCGCTACTAGCGTTTCTCGGCCAGCACGCCGTGCCGGTCGCGCGGGTCGAAGTCGTCCCCACCAAGCTGCACTGGGAGGCCGCATACGTCGCGCCGCACATCCCGCTTGCCCGCGGCTGGGAGCGCCAGCTCGATACGGCCGATAACGCGATTTTCTACAACGATGGCGCACTGACAGCGACCTCCTACAGAGCATGGCTGCTCGCCAGCGGCGTGCGTTACGTGGCACTGGCCGGCGTTCCGCTCGACTACGCTGCGGCCGCCGAGGGAAGGCTGCTCGACCGCGGCATCCCAGGGTTGCGGCTCGCCTGGCGCGACGCGAGCTGGCGCGTGTACGAGGTCACTGGGGCCTCTGGGATCGTCGCAGGAGCAGCTCAGGTGGTGCGCGCCTCCGCGAGGGAGGTCACAGTGCGCGCGAGCGCGCCGGGGGACATTCTCGTACGGGTGCGCTACAGCCCGCGCTGGTCGCTCGTGCAGGGGCAGGGCTGCGTCGCGCAGGGCGCGTCGGGCTGGACGACGATCCGCGGCGCGGCCGCAGGCGCGCTGACGCTACGGCTGCGCCTGCTCGGACAGGGGAGCGCCTGCGCCGCGTCGTAGACGCCTGTCAGCCGAACGGCAGGGCGGCGAAGGCGGCGCGCACGGCGGCGAAAGCCGGCTTGGGGCGCCCGGCGTAGTCGATCAAACCCTTCTGGTTGACGCCGCGGACAAGCCGGATGTCTTTGACGGCATGGCGGATCGAGCCGCCGTCGAACGAGGGGGCAACCGCAAAGTCACGCAGGTCCCACACGAGCATGCCGCTGAGATACCCCAGCGACTCGTAGGCAGCGATATGCCGCTGCAACAGCGCCGCCTGGAAGGCGTAGCCGCCGGGCCGAGCCTGCGGGTTCAGCGAGTTGGCCTCCGCTCCGAACTCCGAGACGATCAGCACCTTGCGCGGGAACAGCGCTCTCAGCTGGCTGATCCGGGCGCGGATCTTGCTGGCCAGGACGGCCGGCGGTGCAAGCGGCGATTCGTACCAGCCGAGGTAGTCGGTTTCGCCGATCGCGTCGATGTTCGCGTAGAGCGGGCCGGCGATGCGGGGTGGATGCGTGCCCCAGATGTCAAGCGCAACGAGCCGCCCGGGATCGGTCGCGTGGAGGAAGCGCGAAATCCGCTCGACGTATGTCACCTGGCCGTTGGCGTGGCCGTTGCCCGCAAGCTCGTTTGCAAGGTTCCACGCGATCACAGACGGATGCGCCTGGGCTTGGCGGACAGTCGTGCGAACACGCTTCTCGGCCAGTCGCTCCAAAGTCGGGGTTGCGGAAGTCCAGTAGCCCGGGGCGTCCACCGGACCCACGCCCTGCCACACCAGGATGCCCGCCGCGTCGAGTTTCTCAAGCATGCCCAAGTCCAGTGGATGCTGGGAGCGGGTCGCGTCGGCGCCCACAGCACGTAGCTCAGCGACGATCGCGCTCTGGTCCGCCGGCGTCAGCGCATCGCCGTGGCTCAGCACGTCCTCCTGAATCGAGGCGCCGCGCAGCACAACACGCTTGCCGTTCAGCAGCAGGTCGCTGCCCGCCTGGCTGATCTCGCGCAGTCCCACCCGCGAGCGGTACTCCGCGCTCCCGTCGGCCTTGATGTCGAGGTCGTACATGTTCGGCTGCGAAGTCGACCACAGGGCAGGGCCAGAGATGTTCGCGCGCGCATGGGCGATCGCGACCCCCCCGGTGCGCAGCGTGAGATGGCCGAAGTCGAGCGGCACGAGCTGGCCGGCACGCTGCAACGTGCCGCCCGGTGAGATCACGCGGGGGGGTCCGTAGTTGTGCACCTCGACTGAGACGTCCACCTGTGCGCCAGAGCTCGTGAGCTTCGTCGCGATCGTCGGCGCGACGAGGTCGGTAGCGCCGACCGGCCGGATCGTGACCTCGCGGTTTACCCCGCCGAAGTTGAACCAGGTCCGGTGAAAGCCTGCGCGGGCCTGGGCATTGGGGGAGCGCCAGTCAGCGCGCACCACGAGAATGTGCGGGCCGGCCGACGCGCGCACCCGGGTCTCAAACGGGAGGTAGGTGCCGACGTGATGGCCGATCACGTGCCCGTCGAGCCACACCGTAGCGGCATGGTTGACGGACTCGAAGCGCACCGCGTAGGTCCCGGCGCTCGACAGCGTGAAGCCCGTGCGGTACCAGGCGACCGACCCGGCGTAGTTTGCGATGCCGCCCCGACCGGTCACCGGCAGCGCGTTCGCGGAGTGCGGGACCGACACGACACTGCCGCCGAAGCGCCCGTGCGCCCAACCACGCCGCAGGCCACGGTTATTGGGGTCCCGGGCAAACACCCAGCCGTCTCGCAGTGCCACGCGGCCCGTGGGGCCCTCACTTATCCACGGCGCCTGGGAGTCCGGCTGTCCGGAGGGCTGGGCGCTGCTCGAGGGCAGCACTCCCGCAAGCGCCGCCGCGGCGGCGACCAGCGACAATGTCCCAAGTGGCAATGCGGTAAGGGTTGTTCTCCACCCCACGCCGCGGACAGGGTCGCATTGTACAAAAAGAGACACACGGTCAGACCCCACCATTCTTGGGACACC
>JBPCQX010000076.1:0-8128 GCA_050997675.1 Solirubrobacteraceae bacterium | reverse complement strand
GTTTCCGGCAGCCTAATCAGTGAGACGGCAGTAACGACGGCAGGTTAGGGGAATGACGGAGGCAGGCACTTTCGGCCTGGAAGGCACCCTGGCAGGTACCCCGCGCACGTGGAAGCACCTCCTGGGGCCATTCCTCAGCGTCGGGTTTGCCCGGTCGAGCAGGATGCTGCCATTGAAGAGCAGCGCGCCACCGATCTTCAGGTTGAGCTCGCCGCGCAGCTCGCGCGCCATCAGCTCGGTCGCCACCGACGTTCCCATGTCGTGCGCCACGAGGAACGCGGGCGGCGAGCCGGCGCGGCACACCAGATCCTCGATCGCGTCGGCCTGCCAGGCGAGCGAGTAAACGTGCTCGCGAGGTTTTTCGGACAGTCCGAAGCCGAGGAAGTCGGCCAGCAGCGCGCGTCTTCCCGGCAGCAGATCGAGCACGAAGCGCCAGTCATATGAGCTCGAAGGAAAGCCGTGTAGAAACACGAGCAGGGGACCCTCGCCCGCCTGCTCACGGACGAACAGCCGCCGACCATTGATCTCGACCATGCTGCCACGCTGCTGCCACTGCCGCACCCCCGCTGTCAGGTGATCTGTCATTTCAGGGCAGCATAGGAGAGCTCACCGCGGCGCGGTGAGCTCTTTGATCTCGTGCTGCCTCGCATAGACAACACGTCAGCTGCCGAGCGCCGCAACGCCCGGGCGACAGTCCTCTGCGGATGGGCTGGGACAAGAAAGCCGGACCAATCTCCCCCAAAAGCCGTGCGGGACGCCGTCGAGTTCCGGACCAGCGCCTCGCCCGGGCCCTGGAGGTCTGGTTCTTCGACCTCGAGCCAGTCGAGTTGGCCGGGCTGGTGCATCATGAGCTGGCGCATATGGCGATCACCATACTCATGGCACGTGTTCAAGTTCAACGCATGTGCGATGCGGGTGATTTGGCGGCAATGCTCGTCGCGATCGGCGGACGTCAGGGGATCGACAGGGCACCATTGACGAGCGCCGTTATGGCATCGTCTGTGCTCGCCACGTCGGCAGGAGCACCGGGCGTGCAGGCGTACGGTGTCGATCGTCGGGCGGTCCTCGGGGCCCCGGCTTTCATAGACCCAGCGAATTCGCCCGTCGGGATCGACGATGACGTCACCCCCCAACTGGAGCGTGTCCTCATGTGGGCGCTGCGGACGGCGGCCACGGAGTAGGAGCGATGCGTAGCGCCTGTAAACACGGGGGTCCAGCCAGACGCGCAGCACCGTGGCGCGACCGAATCCCAACCTCGGTACGCCGCACGGTGTGGGTCGCTGAGCACGCGGATCTCGTTGAGGCCCTGGCGCTGCTGGTAGAGCGCCAGCGAGCCGGGGAGCGCGAACGCGACGACGACGATCCGCAGGCCGAGGTCATCGCGGTGTTCCAGCACCTCGAACAGGTGCTCGCGGCGGGCAGTCAGCCCAGGTGACGCAGGAAGATGATCATCGTCGCCTCGCCACGAAGCACGGCCAGGGACACGGTGCGACCGGTCGTGTCCGTCAAGGCCAGATCTGGAAGAGGGTCGCCTGGTCAACCATATCTAGGGCGTGCGGTCGCCCGGAGCCGATCGGCTGGCCGGTCGCGGATCGTCGTCCGCCGCTGTCTCAAAACCGCCGCCGGATCGGCGACGCAGGACGGTTCCGGTCCATTCCCGGAGGGGGTGGGTGTCGCGTTGTCTGAGCTCGCGGCAGATGTCCCGGGTGGCAAAGAACACCAGCGCGGGGACCAGGACAGCGGCCACGCGGAAAAACCAGACCTGGGAGACGTATGGGATGCCGACGCTGACCAGGATGCGGTCGGCGGAGCCCGCGACGAAGATGGTCGCCACCCAGCTGAAGAAGGCGGCGCCGATTGCTGTGCGCAGGGGGTTCTCGCGCGGCCGGTCCAGGAGGTCGTGGCGGGCATGGTCGCCGGTGACGCGGCGCTCCAGCGCCGGCCACGCGTAGAGCACGGTGAACACGATGCCCGGGAACAGGATGCCGCCGAAGAACGGGTTGGGAAACAGGGTGTAGCCGAAGAGGTGGATCTCCAGCGGGGGCATGAGGCGCAGCGCCCCGATCAGCCAGCCGAGGTACCAGTCGGGTTGGGCTCCGTTGGTGCCGATCCACGGTTCAAACGGTCCGTATTGCCAGATCGGGTTGATCTGCACGAGGCCGCCGAGCAGGACGAGGACGCCTGCGACGGCGAACAGCAGGCCGGTCGCGCGCAGCGCATAGCCTGGCCACATCGGGGTGCCCACGACGTTGTTCTCGCGGTGCCCGGGTCCACGGAACTGTGAGTGCTTCTGGCGCATGATGATGGCCAGGTGGACGGTTATCAGGGCGGCCAGGGCGGCGGGAAGCAGGAAGACGTGGGCGATGAACAGACGGGGCTCGAAGCTCGCTGAGCCTGGAAACTGACCGCCCCAGATCAGGAAGGCCAGGTTGGCGCCGATGATCGGAATCGACAGCGCAACCCCGTAGCCGATGGCCAGGCCGATGCCCGACAGGAGGTCATCGGGTAGGGAATAGCCGAAGAACCCCTCCAGCAGGCCCAGGGTGAGCAGGGTCACGCCGATGAGCCAGTTGAGGTCGCGGGGCTTGCGAAACGCGCCCGTGAAGAACACGCGCATCATGTGCACGACGATCGCCGCGACAAAGACCAGTGCTGCCCAATGGTGTGTCTGGCGGATGAGCAGCCCGGCTGGAACGTCGTAGGAGATGTTCACCGTCGAGGAGAAGGCGCGGGAGACCGTCTGGCCCTGCAGGGGAGCGAAGGCGCCGTGATAGACGGTGCTCGCGGTGCTGGGGTCAAAGAACAGCGCGAGATAGACGCCGGTGCCGATCAGCACCATGAACGAGTAGAGCACGATCTCGCCGATCAGAAACGACCAGTGGTCGGGGAAGAGGTAGCGCATGGCCTTCTGCAGCAGTGCCGCCGCCCCCAGGCGCTCATCGATGAAGCGGACGGCATCGACGCTTGCGTCCTCGTGGGCGCTACTGGGGGTTTGGGTCATGGCCCGTACCGGGTCGGGCCTTCGCGACGCACGCTCCACCACGCGGGTCCGATCGGTCCCGAGAAGCCACCGTCCGCGACCAGCACGCGGTGAGCTGTAATGGCCAGCGGCAACTGGGGCAGCGGTCGAGCGGCCGGACCGAACTCGACTGCGGCGGCGCGGCGCACGTCAAAGGTGGAGTAATGACAGGGGCACACGAGCGCCGGACTCAGCTGGGAGGTCGCTTCGTCCAGCGGCGCGCGATAGAGCGACACCGCACAGCCGGCGTGGGTGCAGATCTTTGAGTAGGCGAGGATTCCCTCGGGTGCCCAGTTGGCGCGCCGGGCGGGCAGTGCCAGGGTGCTCGGGTCCAGGTGCACGACCACGACTGGCGACCCGAGCTCGCGCGGGTCCGCACCCTGGGGGAACGCGGTGGTGTAGGAGCGCGCGACGACGTCCTCGGCGGTGAGGACCCGTCCCTGCTCGTCGACCAGGACCGTGCCCTTGCGCCAGGGTGTGGTGTCGTTGCTCTGGCCCACGTTGGGCCCCAGAGAGTCGAGCGGGACGATCGCGGCGGCGCCGAGACCTGCACCGGCAACACTGGCCGCGCCCACCAACAGGCGCCGCCGAGACACCCCTCGTCCAGCGCCTGCGACCTCCTCAGAGACCTGGTGCTCTTCGGGCTCGCGGCCCTCGGCCAGGGTCGGTCGTGGCTCGACGTCGGTCTCCTGTGGAACGACGCGCTCGGCCGCCAGCAGAAGCGCACCGGCCAGCATGAGCAGCGCCAGCCCGAGCGAGAGGCCGAGCAACTGGGTGTTGCCGCCCAGGAAGGCGTAGAGCAGGGTGTAGACGACGCCCAGTCCGCCCGCGCCGGCCAGCAGAGCGGCGACCTGACGCTCGGCGCGATGGGTGCGCTCGGGCTCGCTCTCGCCTGGGATGACGAGCTTGCGGGGGTCGGTCTCCCCGGTGGGGCCTCGGTTCCTGTCGTTGCTGGTTGGCTCGCTCATGTCGTTCGCCTACCGATCAGGCGGGCGATCAACAGCAGCGAGGTCAGCGCCAACAGCCAGGCCACCAGGCCTTCGGGGATGGGCCCGATGTGCCCGATCCCCCAGCCGCCGCGATCAGCCGGGTGGCGCGTGTAGATGACGTAGCGGGCGATGGAGTTCAGGGTCTGTGCGTCGATCTCCCCAGTCGAGAAGCGGGGCATCAGATAGGGGCCGACCCGCACCGCCTCGGCGATCTCGGTGGCCGTCGCGTGTTGCAACGCGGGCACGGCACTCCCCGTGACGATGCCACCCCGAGCGATGATCTGGTGGCAGCCCGAGCAGTTCAGCGCAAACGCCTGCTCACCCTTTGAGATGTCCCCCTGGACCGGATCCACTGAAGGGATGCCCGGACCGCCGAGACTTCCCACATAGGCATCCAGAGCGTCTATCTGCGCGCGAGTGAAGGCCGGCTTGGCGATCTCGGGGTAGGCGTGGGGATTGGGCAGTGGCATGCGCCCTGTCGAGAGATAGAAGTCGGCGGCCTGGGCGCCGACACCGACTAGCGAAGGGGCACGGCCAGCGATGCCCTGGGCGTTGAAACCGTGACAGTAGGAGCAGCTCGCGACGAACAGATCACGGCCCTGGCCGACAAGGCTCAAGTTGGCTTGACCGAGGGCTCCGCCAGTCACACCCGAGGTCACGGGCGCCAGGGAAGTCGACGGTGTGCGAGCTCCGGCGGCGATCCCGGCTAGACCGAGGGCGCCGGGGACCGCGACGAGCGCCACGATCAGCCACCGCCTCATGCGCGGCCTCCACCCACCACATCAACGGTCAATGGAGCATCCTGCATGCGCCCGGCGTGCTCCTCGCGCGAGACCGCCCGGCGCTCCTCGGCCACCAGCGCACGCCACGCGATGCTCAGGCCGATGATCCCCATGGCCAGTGCGCCGGCCATCCACATCAGCGCACCCGCCAGACGCTGGTCAGACAGCGCCGAGACTCCCAGCCGTCTCGCCGGGCCAAGGTACTGGTGATAGCGCGCCGCGGGGTCAGCCTCCAACACCACTCCGGGGATGCTCATCAGCGGCATCCCCAGGCTCAGATACAGAACCTGCCCGATCCCGGAAAGGCGTCGCACAGGCGGTCCGGGCGCCACCAGGACCGCCCAAAACAGCAGGCCTCCACCCAGATAGAGCGCGTGCTCAGCATCATGGACGAGTGGATGATCAAGCGCCCAGCCATAGAGGGGAGTCAGATGGGTGAGAAGCATCGAGACCCCCAGAGCGAGCAGCCCCGTGCCCGGGTGGGAGAGCACCCGCGCCGTGGGACCTCGCAACGCGCGCGCCAGACACCGTCGGGCATCGCCCGGCAGGCTTCTCAGCGCCAGGCTCACCGGAGCGCCGGCGAGCAGCAGCGGCGCGGCCACGAGACCGAGCACGAGATGCTGGACCATGTGGACTGAGAGCAGGTCCCCGGAGTAGCCGTCAAGGCCTGCCTCAAGCGCCACACCCACTGCCGCCAGCCCCGCCAGGAACGCGACCGTGCGGGATAGCGGCCAGCCGCGTCGGGGATCACTGCCCCGGCGCCGTGCAGCCCGCACTCCCACCACGTACAGCGCTGCGGTGAGGAGCAGCGCGAACAGCAGGCCGGGATCGGCCTGCCAGCGCTCAAACACATCCGGCCAGCCGGGTGGGCTCACACCAAGCCTCCGCCCATGTCTCGGGGGCGGCCCGCCACCGCGGCTTCGCGGGCGCGGCGCTCAGCGCGCCACTCACGGATCAGCCCGCCCATCGCCGCTGCCAGCCCCAGCCCTCCACCGATGATCAGCCAGCTACCGACGGCCGCACCGCTGAGCATCGCCGCCAGCGAAACCGCCGCCAGCGCACTCGCGATGCTCAAATCGGGCACGGAGCGCACGCCGGTGGCGCGCCGGCGCTCGATGCGCGAGCCGAGCAGGACCGCCAATGCGATCAGCCCCGTCGCCGCAGCCGCGCCGCCCTGCACGAGCACCGGCAACAGATCGCCGCCGAAACCGGCCTGCACTCCCGCGAGCGTGCCAAGCAGGAGCGCCCAGACCGCGAGCGGCGCCGCGGCTGGTCGCCAGCGGGCGCTCACCCTGCCCTGGGCCACGTCGGGATCGGCTGTCGTCGGTCCATCACTCATCGGGCTGTCCCCGCGGCCGCCGCACGCTGTCTCGCCTCACGCTGATCCAGCAGCGGCGCGTGCGAGCGAATCGAGGGCAGCGCATCGAAGTTGTGGCGCGCGGGAGGCGAGCTGGTTGCCCACTCAAGCGTGTGGCCACCCCAGGGGTCCGCGCCGGCCGGCTCGCCATCGCGCAGCGACACGACGACGTTGACGATGAACATCGCCACCGATACGGCGATCAACACGGCACCCGCGGTCGACAGGTCGTTCAGCGGCTGCCAGCCCGCCGAGGCAGGGTAGGAATCCACCCTCCTGCGCATGCCGTCATAGCCAAGGATCAGCATCGGCAGAAACGCGAGGTTCGTGCCGACCGCCATCACCCAGAAGTGCAGCTTGCCCAGGCGCTCTCCAAGCAGCACGCCCGTGACCTTGGGGAACCAGTGATACACGCCAGCGAAGAACGCGAACACGCTCCCAGCGAGCAGTGTGTAGTGAAAGTGACCGACGATGAAGTAGGTGTTGTGCACGTCGTAGTTCAGCGGCGGGGAGCCGATCAGAATGCCCGTCAACCCGCCGATCAAGAACTGGGCCATGAAGGCCAGCGCGAACAGCATCGCCGTGCGCAGGACGATGACGCCCCCCCACAGGGTCGCGATGAGGTCGAAGTACTCGATCCCCGCCGGAATGGCCAGCAACGTCGAGGTCAGGGCGAAGTAGCGGTTCGCCACTCGCCCGGTGGTGTACATGTGATGCGCCCAGACGCTCGTTGAAAGGGCCGTGAAGGCAAGCAGCGACACGACGAACGCGCGGTAGCCGAAGAAACGCCGCCGGGCGTGCACCGAAACCACCTCGGCCACCGCCCCGACAAACGGGAAGAACATCACGTATACGACCGGGTGCCCGTAGAACCAGAACAGGTTCTGATAGGCGATTGGCCCACTCGCGCTTCCGAAGACTCCGCCGAACTCGCGCTGTACCCAGAGGAGGCCCATCGCAACGACGAGCACCGGGAAGCTTGCGATGACCATCAGGCAGGTGACGAGCATCGTCCACGTGAAGGGGGCAAGGCGCAACATCGTCATCCCCGGTGCCCGCCGCGCGACGATCGTCGCCAGCACGCAGTAGGTCAGCAATATGCAGCCGAGCGTGGCAAGCATCACCCCGAAGATCCAGAAGTTCATCCCGATGCCCGGCGCGTGGGCGGAATCAGACAGAGGATCAAAGGCCGTCCATCCCGCCTTTCCCGGCCCGTTGTCGGTCAGGTAGCCCGACCACATGATCAACCCGCCCGACACATACAGCCAGAAGCCCAAGAGCGACACGCGCGGCGCCGCGATCTCCGAAGCCCCCACCTGCAACGGCACGAAGTACACGCCGAGGGCGAGCGCCATGGGCACCACGAACAGGTAGATCATCGTCGATCCATGCATCGTGAACAGCGCGTCATAGGCATCGGCGCCGACCAGGCGGGTGTTCGGCGTAGCCAATTGGGTACGCACCAAAAGGGCCAGGATCCCGCCCGCCACAAAGAACATGAAGGCGACCGTCGCGGTGCGCCGAGCCACCCGCTTGTGGTCAGTCGAACCGATCACCCCGATCAGGTCCAGGGACGGCAGCCGAACCGCCGTGGTGCTCACCCGGCGCCCCCCTGACGCTGGCGCTGGGCGACCCACGCTGCAAAGGCCTGTGAGGTCAGGACGTGAACCTCGAAGTGCATCTGCGTGTGACCGATGCCGCAGAACTCGTTACAGGAGCCGCTGGTCTCGACGCCCGGCCGGGGGAACAGCAGATCAAACCGGCTCGTCAGGCCCGGCGTCGCCTGGCGCTGGAAGCGCTCATAGGGGATGAAGAACGCATGCAGCACGTCCAGCGAGCTGAGGTCAAACTCCACCGTCTCGCCCGCCGGCACGTAGAGATCGGTCGGCGCCTGCCCCTGACCGACCTCCGAGATCCCCTGCTGGGGGTAGTCAAAGCGCCAGCGCCAGTCTGACGCCACGGCGTGGATGCGCAGGGCCGG
>JBPCQX010000074.1:0-13910 GCA_050997675.1 Solirubrobacteraceae bacterium | reverse complement strand
TCGCCGAGGACATCCGCCGCCAGGTCAAAAAACACCGTGAGAAACGCCGCAAGCGCAGCCAGACGCGGCGTTTGACGCAGAGGCTGAGGGGTCGGTCGGCCTAGAAAGCCGCGGCAGCTAACCTAGGTCCATGCCTGCAATGGACATGGTCACGAAGGCCCTGCGAATGGGTGAAGGGCGCAAGTTTCGTGCCTACGAGAAGCGCGTCGAGTCGATCAATCGCATCGAGCCCGAGATGGAGCTGCTCGATGACACGGAGCTGCTCGCCGAAGCCGACAAGCTGCGTGAGCGCGCCCGGGGCGGCGAGTCTCTCGATGAGCTGCTTCCCGAAGCGTTCGCACTGACCCGGGAGGCGGCAAAGCGCTCGATCGGCCAGCGCCACTACGACGTGCAGCTGATCGGCGGGATGGTCCTCCACGACGGCGCGATCTCCGAGATGCGCACGGGGGAGGGCAAGACGCTGACCGCGACGCTGGCTGTCTTTCTCAACACCCTCGCCGGGGGCAGCGTCCATCTGGTCACGGTCAACGACTACCTCGCGCGCCGCGACGCGGACTGGATGAGCCCGATCTACGAGCCGCTCGGTGTTTCCGTCGGCGTGCTGCAGACCATGCAGGACTACGACGACAAGCGAGCGGCCTACGCGTGCGACGTCACCTACGGCACAAACTCGGAGTTCGGCTTTGACTACCTGCGCGACAACATGGCCGGCTCGCTCGAGGAAAAGGTCCAGCACGGGGGGCGACTGGACGACGACGGACACCCGATGGCGAGCCATTTCTTCGGCGTCGTCGATGAGGTGGACAACATCCTGATCGACGAGGCGCGCACGCCACTGATCATCTCCGGCGCGCCTGAAGAGGCGGCTGACATGTATGCGCAGTTCGCGCGCCTTGCGCCGAAAATGACCCCGGGCAAGGTCCCGGAGGGCCTCGACCCGAAGAGCAAGAAGGATTTTGTCGCTGATTTCGATTTCGAGTTCGACGAGAAGCACAAGACCGTCGCAGTCACCGAGCAGGGGGTGGCCAAAGCGGAGAAGTTCCTGAGCATCGACCACCTCTATAGGGCTGAGCACGGACCGCTCGTCAACCACCTGATCCAGGCGCTCAAGGCCGAGTCGCTCTACAAGCGCGACGTGGACTACGCCGTATTCGACGGTGAGGTGAAGATCATCGACGAGTTCACCGGCCGGATCCTGGAGGGGCGGCGTTGGTCCGAGGGTCTGCACCAGGCGATCGAGGCCAAGGAGGGGGTGCGCGTACAGGAGGAAAACCAGACGCTCGCCACGATCACGCTGCAAAACTACTTCCGTCTCTACGACAAGCTGTCTGGCATGACGGGCACGGCGCTGACCGAGGCGACGGAGTTCATGAAGATCTACAAGCTGCCGGTCGTCCAAGTCCCGACCAATCAGCCGATGGTCCGAGCCGACAAGAACGATCAGGTCTACAAGACGCGTGAGGGCAAGTGGTCCGCGGTCGAGCGCGAGATCGCCGATCGCCACGAGGCCGGCCAACCGGTGCTGGTCGGCACGATCTCCGTCGAGGTCTCCGACCTGCTCTCAAGTCGCCTGCGCTTGCGCGGGATCGAACACTCCGTGCTGAATGCCAAACCGGAGTACGCCGAGCGCGAGGGTGAGACGATCGCGGAAGCCGGCCGGCCCGGCGCGGTCACGATCGCGACCAACATGGCCGGACGCGGCGTTGACATCCAGCTTGGCGGCAACCCCGAGCACCACGCTCGCGGTGAGCTCATCAACCTGGGGCTGAAGCCGGGCGACCCCGATTATCAGGAGACCTTCGACGACCTGCTGCCGAAGATGGAGGCGCGCATCGACGAGGATCGCCAGCGCGTGCTGGACGCCGGCGGTCTGTTCATCGTGGGCACCGAGCGGCACGAGTCGCGCCGGATCGACAACCAGCTGCGGGGCCGCGCCGGGCGCCAGGGCGACCCCGGCGAGTCGCGCTTCTTCCTGTCGGCCGAGGACGATTTGATCAGGCTTTTCGCGGGCGATCGCATCTACCGGATCCTCGACCGCCTTGGCAGCCTCGACGAGGACGGCAACGAAGAGCCGATCGAGGCCGGGATGCTCTCGAAACAGATTGAGAAGGCTCAGCGCAAGGTTGAGGAGCAGAACTTCCTGATCCGCAAACGGGTGCTCGAATACGACGACGTGATGAACGAGCAGCGCCGCGTGGTGTACGCGCTGCGCGATCAGGTGCTCGAAGGCGGAGACATGGCGAGCGCGGCCCGCGAGGAGATCGCCAGCGTGCTCGAGCGCACGGTTCAGGAGTACACCCTGGGCGATTTCGTCGAAGAATGGGATCTCGATGGGCTGCGGATCGCGCTCGAGCAGATCTACCCGAGCGAGCTGGATCTGACTGCGCTGGACCACGATCGAGCAGATCGCGAGACGCTCACCCGAATGCTGATCGAGGACGCCGGCGAGCGCTACGACACACGCGAGGCGGAGCTGGGCGAGGAGCTGATGCGGGCACTCGAGCGCTATTTGCTGCTCCAGATCATCGACGATCGCTGGCGCGAGCACCTGTACGACATGGACTATCTGCGCGAAGGCATTCACCTACGCGGATTCGCCCAGATCGATCCGCTCGTCGCCTATCAGAACGAGGCGTTCGATCTGTTCACCGATCTGATGAACACCGTGTGGGCCGACTTCGCGCGGATGATCTTTCACATCGAGGTGCAGGTCGAGGGTGAAAACGGCGGCCAGCCCCCGCAGCAACGCTACGAAGCGGGCGGCTCGAGCACCCGCGCCGCCACGGTGTCCTACTCCGCTGGTGCCGCGGCCGAGCCGAGTGCGCTCGCGGCAGCCGCTGCGGCGAGCGGCGGCGGGGCGGCCGCTGAGCTCGGCGGTGCCGGCGAGGACTTGGCGTCGGTGCACGTCGAGCAGCGGCGCGTGGCGACCGATGAGCAGGTTGGGCGCAACGAGCCATGCTGGTGCGGCTCCGGCAAGAAGTTCAAGAAGTGTCATGGGGCGTGACTGGCGAGTGTGCGTGACTGCGCCTTCGCCGGTGGCTTGACGCAGGTCACGCACACTCGCCGATGACGGACGCTCACGCCCATCGTCGGGGGATGTCGGCGCGCCGGTGCGGCCGCTCGGCTTGCCGCCGATCCAACTGATGGAGCGCCAGCCGCCGGCCTCGGCCCTCAGCGCACCCTCCAGCGGTAGGCTCCAGCCGAGATGTCGAGCGCCCCGACAGACGAGCCGACACCGCAGCGGCTCGCCGCCGTCCGCGATCAGCTAGCGCTGCTCGCGGACTATCTTTGACCCCGACGCGTTGCGCGAGCGTGCTGCTGAGCTCGAGCGCCGAATGGGCGAGCCCGGGTTCTGGGACGAGCCGGAGACGGCCGCCAAGGTCTCCGCCGAGCATTCGGTCGCCGTGCGCAAGGCTGGCGGCTTCGCCAGTCTCCGAAGCGATGTCGAGGATCTCGAGGCTCTCACGGAGCTGGCCGACGAGGATCCGTCGCTGGCCGAGGAGCTCGAGGCCCAGTTCGCCTCCGTCGAGGAGCGGCTGCTCGGGCTCGAGGAGGAGCGGCTGTTTTCGGGCCGCTATGACCATGGCGACGCCCTTGTGACCGTCAACGCCGGAGCCGGCGGCACAGACGCGCAGGACTGGGCTGAGATGGTGCTGCGGATGGAAATGCGTTGGGCCGAGGGCCGCGGGTTCTCCGTCGATTTGCTCGAGGTGAGCCCAGGGGAGGAGGCCGGGATCAAGTCCGCCACGTTCAGGGCGTCCGGCGAGAACGCCTACGGCCTGTATGGCGCCGAGAAGGGCGTCCACCGGCTCGTGCGCCTGTCGCCGTTCGATTCGGCCAGCAGACGGCAGACGAGTTTCGCCGGGCTCGAGGTCGCGCCCGTCGTCGAAGGAGAGGGGGAGATCGAGATCGCAGACGACGATCTGCAGATCGACACGTATCGCGCCAGCGGTGCCGGCGGCCAACACGTCAACAAGACCGACTCCGCGGTGCGAATCACGCACCGCCCAAGCGGCGTGGTCGTGCAGTGCCAGAACGAGCGCTCACAATCGTCCAACAAGGCAACCGCGATGGCGATGCTGCGCGCCAAGCTGGCCGAGCAGGAGGAGCGACGCCGCCAGGCGGAGATCGCCGCCGAGAAAGGGGAGGCCCAGGACGTCAACTTTGGCTCGCAGATCCGCTCCTACGTGCTGCACCCGTACACGATGGTCAAGGACCACCGCACAGCGCACGAGATGGGTGACGCCCAGCGCGTGCTCGACGGAGACCTCGATGGCTTCGTGCGCGCATACCTGCTGCGCTCAGCCTGACGCAGCGAGCCGGTGCCGGAGCCCTACCGCGCCCCGAGACATCACGCGGTTGTGGCTCCACACAAACAGTGGTCGCAGCAACGGGTCCAGCCACCTCATCCACCGCTTGGTTGCGCGGACCCGCCAGTGGTAGACCGCCGTCGTGCCGCCGTCGTCTGCGGCGTACAGCCTCCAGGTGCCCGTACCTTCGAGCTCCCCCGTCGCGCTGCCCTCGAGCAGGCCCGGGCGCTCCACACGGGTCACGCGCACATCGAACGTCAAGGTGTATGGGAGCGTGCTCGACCAGCTGTATCGGGCAAGACTTCCGGCGCCCGACGGCTCGCCCGGCTCGAGCCGCGTGACGCTGCGGACCCCCGGCCACCAGTCGGTGTAGCGCGCAGCGTCGTGCAGCACCTCCCAAACGGAGTCGATCGGGGCGTCCAGGCGCCAGGTCGTGAGGAAGTCGTATAGGCGCGCCACAGGTGGGGACAGTCTACGGCGGCCTCGTATCCTGTTCGGGGTGTACGACGAGCTAGTCAGGCGCGCCCTCGAGGAGGACATCGGCGCCGGCGACCTGACGTCCGAAGCCACGGTGCCCGCGGACGCTCGCGCGCGTGCGGCGATCACCCAGAAGGAGCCAGGCGTGATCTTCGGCCTCGCAGTCGCCGAGCGCGTGTTCGAGTTGCTCGACGACAGCGCACGCTGCACGCGCGAGGTCGAGCAGGGGGTGTGGCGGGCCAGCGGCCCTGTGCTGAGCGTTGAGGGATCAGCGCGCGCGCTGCTTGCCGCCGAGCGCACGGCGCTGAACTTCCTGCAACGGCTGTCGGGCGTGGCGACGCTCGCCGCGCGGTGCGCTCGCGCAGTCGAAGGCACCGGCGCTGAGGTGCTCGACACTCGCAAGACGACACCCGGGCTGCGCGCACTGGAGAAAGACGCCGTCGCGGCCGGTGGAGCGAGCAGGCACCGCGCCGGCCTGTACGACTCGATCCTGATCAAGGAGAACCACATCGCCCTGGCCGGCGGGGTGGCCAGGGCCGTCGAGCTGACGCGCGGCCGGGGCGTGCCGGTCGAGGTGGAATGTCGTACGCGCGCCGAAGTGCACGAGGCTCTGTCGGCCGGGGCGCCGAGGATCCTGCTCGACAACATGAGCCCGCCGGTGCTCCGACAGATGGTCCAGCTGGTCGACGGGCGCGCCGAGCTCGAGGCCAGCGGCGGCGTCACGCTCGACACGCTCCGGGAGTACGCGAGCACAGGCGTACAATTTGTCTCGATGGGCGCGATGACGCATTCCGCGCCAGCCCTGGACCTCTCGCTGACACTGGAGGCGCTTTGATCGAGCTACCGATGACCGCCGACAGCACCCCGGAGATGCAGGCGCAGGTGCGAGAACTCGCGGGCGAGCGCGATGTGGTGATTCTCGCTCACAACTACCAGCTTCCCGAGGTCCAGGATGTCGCCCACTACGTCGGCGACTCGCTCGGCCTCTCGCAGCAGGCCGCGCGCGCCGACCAGAGCACGATCGTTTTCTGCGGCGTGCACTTCATGGCCGAAACGGCCTCGATTCTCTGCCCCGACAAGCGGGTGCTGATTCCCGACCCCGACGCCGGATGCTCGCTCAGTGACTCGATCGATGCGGCGCAGCTGGCGGCCTGGAAGGCCAAGCATCCCGGTGCTGTGGTCGTGATGTACGTCAATACCTCAGCCGAGGTCAAAGCGCTGACTGACTACTGCTGCACGTCCGCTAACGCCGTTGCAGTCGTGCGGCACATCTACGACACGCACGGCGAGGACACGGAAATCCTGTTCGGTCCCGACATGTTCCTCGGCTCCTACGTAGAGAAGACCCTCGGGCGTGCAATGCACGTGTGGGACGGCGAGTGCCACGTCCACGCGGGGATCCGCCCGAGCGACATCGAGGCCACGCGCGCCGCCCATCCGGGTGCGGATTTCCTGATTCATCCCGAATGCGGCTGCTCGACCTCCGCGATGGAGTACGTCGCTGCGGGGGACATCGAAGCCAGCGGGGTGAAGATGCTCTCGACCGGGGGCATGCTCGACTACGCGCGTGAGGCTTCGCTACGCCGCGGGGGTGCGGGCACCGCGATCGTCGCAACCGAAGTTGGGATGCTCCATCCGCTGCGGCTCGCCGCGCCCGAGATGGAGTTCGTGCCGGCCAACGCCGAAGCGAGCTGTCGCTTCATGAAGATGATCACGTTGCCCAAACTGCTTCACTCGCTGCGCAACGATGTCCACGAGGTGTCCGTCCCCGCGGCGACCGCCGCCGCTGCGCGGACCGCGATCGAGCGGATGGTCGCGATCAGCTGACGCCTTGAGCTGTCAGCTCGACACGGGGGTGATCGCGCAGCGCGTTCTGGGGTCAGAACTCGTCCGCGCTGTGCGGTCCGACGCACGCCACGGCGAGTTCCTCGCTGATGCCGCGCGCGACTTCCGCGACCTCCTCGAAGCGCACGTCATCGATCGCGGCGATCGCCGCGTCGACGTCGAAGGCCTGACCGTAGACGATCGACTGATAGGCAGCCTGACGCGCGACTGCGCCGGAGTTCTCGAACGCCAGCACCCTGCGACCGGCGGCGTAGGCGCGCGCGCGCTCGAACTCCTGTTGCGTCGGTCCGTCCGTGCGCAGCTCGCCGACGATTTCGCGCATGCGCGTGTACGCCTCGATGCAGTTGTCTGAATCTAGGCCGGAGCCGAGTTGCAGGACTGGGGCGTCTGCGAACACGTGCTCGATCGCATACACCGAGTAGCAAAGACCGCGCTGCTCGCGGATTTCGTCGAACAGTCGAGAACCCATCGAGCCGCCGAGGAGCGTTGCATAGATGCCCAGCGCCAGTCGCTGGCGCTCGTCGCCAGGGTCGATCTGCGGCCGAAAGATCATCCGCAGGTGCGATTGGTTGGAGTCGCGCTGCTCGACAAGCGTCCGCGGCGCGAACTCCGGCGCCGCCTCATAGGCGCGCGGCTCTGCAATGTCGGGAAAGCGGCCGAACAATTCGCTCAGTTCCTCGTCGGTCGGCAGCTGCTCGACGCCTCCGACGAGAAATACGCCCCCCTGCGCGCCTGACCAGCGGCGCTCGCGAAAGGCAACGATCTGCTCCCGGCTGAAGCTGCGTAGGTGCTCGGCGGGCCCCAGCACCGGGCGTCCCAGCGGATGCTCGCCGAACGACGCGCGGTCGATCAGGTGCTCTGCGACCGCTGCGGGCTGATCGTTGGTCCGCGCGATCTCCTGGATCACCACACCACGCTCGCGGTCCAGTTCGTCCGCGTCGATCGCCGGTCGGCCGACGAAATCAGACAGCAAATCGATCGCCGCAGAGGCCGCTTCCGCGCGCACGGTGATGTGGAAGGCGACGAGATCGTGGCTCGTGAAAGCGTTCAGGCTCGCCCCCATGCGCTCCGCGGTCTCGTTGACGTCGCGGTAGGTCGGGTAGGACTTCCCGCCCTTGAACACGAGGTGCTCGAGGAAGTGTGCGATCCCGTTTTCCTCTGGCTTTTCAGCGCGCGCGCCGGCATCGAAAGCGACGAGGGCAGTCAATGCACGGGTGCCCTTGATCGGGATCGCGTGGATCGGAAGGCCGTTCGGGGCGATCGTGGAGGTCATTGCGGTCATCGTGCGGGGAGCCTATTGCACGTATCGAGGGGCGCCGCGCCGCCTCGAGACTCCGCCGCCCTCGCAGCGCCCGCCCAGGGGCGCCGCGCTGCCCCGACACTGCGCCGCCCTCGCAGCGCTCGCCCTCTGCTGAGCGCAGGCGCGGGGGGAGGCCCGACCCGCAGCTGATGCAAACGCGCTTGCAGGGGGTGCGCAGTGCCACATCGAATGGAAGACGTGCTCTACCCTCGAAAAGACATGGCAACCACCGAGAACCACATACTCCGCCCACGGACCGTGCGCCGGCACTCCCGTCCGCCGGCCCCCGCTCCCGCTCCCGCTCCCGCGAGCGCGCAGCGACCGACGGGCGAGACGATCCTCGATTTCCGCGGCGTCTCCAAGTACTACCCGGGCGGCGATACCGGCCTCGACGGAGCCACGTTTGCCGTCGAGCGCGGCGAATGGGTGTTCCTCGTCGGCTCCACAGGCTCGGGCAAGTCGACCGTGATGAGACTGCTGATCAAGGAGGTCGACCCCTCGGCCGGCGAGATCGTGGTCGCGGGACGGCCGCTCGCCGAGATCGATCGCAAGAAGGTGCCCTCATACCGGCGCAACCTCGGAGTCGTCTTCCAGGATTTCAAGCTGCTTCCCAACCGGACGGTCTACGACAACGTCGCCTACGCCCTCCAGGTGACCGGTGCGGGCCGGAGGCAGATCCGCAGCCAGGTGCCTGACATCCTGCGGCTGACGGGCCTGTCGACGAAGCTGCACAACTTCCCCGACCAGCTGTCGGGCGGCGAGCAGCAGCGCGTGGCGATCGCCCGCGCGTTCGTCAACCATCCGGCGATCCTGCTCGCCGACGAGCCGACTGGCAACCTCGATCCCGAGACTTCGATCGGGATTATGCAGTTGCTCTACAGGATCAACCGGGCGGGCACCACGGTTGTCGTCGCGACGCATGATTCGGCGATGGTGGACAAGATGCGCCGCCGCGTCATCGAGCTCGCCTCCGGACGCGTGATCCGCGACGAGGCGAGCGGACGTTACGCCCAGACCGAGCAGACGACGGACGAATTCGCCGCGATGCTGCGCGACGGAAGCACCACTCCGTGAAACTCGGCTTCTTCCTTCAGGAGTCCTTTCGCTCGATGCGCCGCAATGCCGCGCCGAGCTTTGCGGCGCTTGCCTCCGTGCTCGTCACGGTGCTCGTGCTAGGGGTGTTCATTCCGGTCGTGCAGGTCACCACGGGTGCGGCGAACGACGTGCGCAACCGCGTGCTCGTCGGCGTCTACCTGAAGGACGGCGCCTCGCAAACCGATCTCGCCCGCGTTCGTGCTCTACTCGAGCAACGCACACCGCACGTCAAGAGCGTGCAGTTCGTCTCCAAGCAGCAGGCCCTCGCTGAGCAGACGAAGAAGGATCCCGCGGCGTACACGATCATCGGCGGAAACCCGCTCCCTGACTCCTTCCGTGTGACCCCCGACAACCCCGACAAGGTGGACGCGATCCGCTCCGCCCTGGTGCACGGCACGACACCGGTCGACAACTCGATCCAGACCGTCAACAACCGCCGTGCTGACGCCCAGAAGATCCTCACAGCGACGCGCCTCGTGAAGGTCACGATGGCGGTGATGGCAGCACTCCTGATCATCGCCTCCGTACTGCTGATCTCCAACACGATTCGCCTGTCGCTGTTCGCGCGGCGCCGCGAGGTCGAGGTCATGAAGCTCGTCGGCGCCACGGATTGGTTCATCCGCTGGCCGTTCGTGATCGAGGGTGTGCTGCTCGGCGCGCTCGGGGGCGCGGCGGCGATCGCCGTCCTTGTGCTGGCAAAGTTCGCGGTCGTCGATTCCCTGGTTTCGGAGTTCTCGGTGATCGGCCATCCCAACACGATCAACTTCGCCCTGCTGACGGTCGTCCTAATGACCTCGGCGATCGCCGTCTCTGCGGCGGGCTCCGGCCTCTCGCTGCGCCGCTTCCTGCGGGTCTGACGATCGTCGCGGCGGTCCGCCGGTAGCCTGACGGTTGGTCTGTCTCGATGAACGCTCGGTCCCCGAAGACAACGTTCGCTGCTGCCGGCGTGCTACTTGCGTTGCTGTTCGGCGTCTGGTGGGGAGGCCACCCGGACGATCTGCCCGGCTTGCTGCGCGATTCGCTCGTTGGCGGCCGCCAGAACCGGGTGCTCAGCGAGGCCGTGGACGGCGTTCTGCGCGAGTACTACAGGCCACTGAAGCACTCCGACCTCGTAGACACCACGCTCACGGGCCTCGTGGCAGGTCTGCACGATCGCTTCTCGAACTACTTCTCCCCGCAGGAGTTTCGCGACTTCAACAACGCCAACCAATTCTCAGGCGTTGGCATGAACGTCCAGGGCGATCGTCGCGGCCTGCGTGTCGTTCAAGTGTTCGACGGCTCCCCGGCTGCGCATGCCGGCATCGCTGCCGCAGACCTGATCACGTCCGTCAACAGCATTTCCCTGGCCGGACGCACGAGCTCGGCTGCGACGGCGCTGATCAAGGGCAAACCCGGCACGGATGTCGTGCTTGGGGTTCAGCGCGCCGGACGCACCCGGATGCTCCGGGTCACCCGCGCTGAGGTCTCGGTGCCCGTCGTAGCCTCCATGATGCGGACGCTCCGCGGCAAGAAGGTCGCGCAGGTGGCGCTTGCCACATTCTCCGCGGGCGCTCACGGTGAGGTGCGCCAGGCGATCGACAAACTGCGCGGTCAGGGCGCGAAGGGGATTGTGCTCGATCTCCGGCACAACGGGGGCGGCCTGGTCGACGAGGCGCGCCTGATTGCGAGCATCTTCCTGCCCAACGGCACGATCGTCACGACGCGCGGTCGCACGCAGCCTTCGACGACGATCAGCGCCGCTGGCGACGCGATCCCAACCACGGTTCCGGTGGCAGTGCTCGTCGACCACGAGACGGCTTCCGCGGCGGAGATCGTCGCGGGCGCGCTCCAGGATCGCCATCGAGCCACGATCGTCGGCACCCACACCTTCGGTAAGGGCGTTTTTCAGGAGGTGCGGCCGCTGTCGAACGGCGGCGCGCTTGACATCACGGTCGGCGAATACTTTCTCCCGAGCGGCCGCAATCTGGGCGGCGGGGGCATCAAGGAAGGCGCGGGCATCGCGCCCGACGTTCCGGTTTACCGCGCCGGGGGCGCGGCGCTGAGCGCAGCGGTGCGCGTCGTGGCGTCCAAGATTCGATGAGCGCGGTTGAGACGCTGGTCGGCGTGCTCGAGCGGCGCGGGCGCTTCTTCGTGGCTGAGCCGCTATTCGGCCCCGGTCGCGGTGAGCGCCCGCGCGGCCAGGTCACCGTGAATCCCGGCGGCGGCCGCGCCGGCGAACTCGTCCTGCTTGCCGTCGAGGGCCGCCGCGGGCGCGCTCGCGTGATCCGCAGGCTCGGCCAGCCGGATGTCGCGCGCGACGTGCTGGAGGGCCTGATGCTCGAGCGAGGGTTGCGGCGCCGCTTTGACCCCGTGGTGGAGCAGATCGCTGCCGAGGCGACGGGCGAGGGGGAGAGGGACGGGCGCCGCGACCTGCGTGGACTGTCGACATTCACGGTCGATCCTGCGAGCGCACGCGACTTCGACGATGCGATCTCGGCGGAGCGCATCGAAGGCGGCTGCGTTCGCGTCTGGGTGCACATCGCAGACGTCTCCTCGTTTGTGCGTGAGGGCTCGCCGGTTGACCGCGAGGCACGCCGGCGCGCCACCAGCGTGTACGTACCGGGCGCGGTGGAGCCGATGCTGCCGACCGCGCTCTCGAACGAGAGCTGCTCGCTGGTGCCGGGCGCAGAGCGCCTCGCCGTCTCGGTCGAGATGGAGTTCGACGGCCCGCGGGTGCGCAGCGCGTCGTTCGCACGAACGCTGATCCGCTCCGACAAGCGGCTCGACTACGAGCGTGTGGACCGGATCTTCGCCGGGGCGGAGACTCCGGGGGAGGGGTGGGGCGCGGCACTCGAAGCGGCCCGCGAGGTTTCGCGTGCCCTGGGCGATGCGCGGGCGGCGCGCGGCGCGCTGGAAATCGTGTCCGGGGAGCCGGACTTCGGCTTCGACGCCGCCGGGCACGTCGTGTCGATCGAGCAAGGCGTGCAGAGCGAGTCTCACAGGCTGATCGAGCATCTGATGATCGCTGCCAACGAGCAGGTTGCCAAGCTGCTCGCCGAGCGCTCCCAGCCGACGCTGTACCGCGTGCACGAGCAGCCTGATCCCGAGCGGGTTGAGCGACTCGTCGAGCAGCTTGCATCGCTTGGAGTCCCGACGCCGCCGATACCGGAGCGGCTGTCCGGCACCCAGGCCGCTGAGCTCCTGGGAGCTCTTTCGGTGGCGGTCGATCGCCACGTGAAGCGCGATGGGCGGGGCCGGCTGGCGTTGACGAGTCTTGTGCTGAGGTCGCTCAAACAGGCCTACTATTCGCCGCGGAACATTGGCCACGCCGGCCTGCGCTCACCGCGCTACTGCCATTTCACCTCGCCGATCCGCCGTTACCCGGACCTCGTCTGCCATCGCGCGTTGCTGCACGCGATCGGCGCGGGCGAGCGAGCCCCGGCGGCCTTTGAGATGAGCGACCTTGGCGAATGGTGCTCGCTTCGCGAGCGCGAGGCGATGGCTGTGGAGCGTGCGGCGGATGACATCGCGCGGGCTTTCGCGCTGATGCGGGAGCCGGGTGAGCGGACTTGGGCGGGCGAGATCACGGGGCTGATCGGCGCCGGCGCGTTCGTCGCGTTCGGCCCCGGCTTCGAGGGCATGCTGCCCGCGCGCCGGCTGCGCAGTGGGTGGTGGGAGCTCAACGAGACGGGCACGATCCTGCAGAACGTCCGCGGCGCCGGAGCGATGCGACTCGGGGACCTGCTCGACGTGCGGGTGCGAGGGATCGATGCTCCCCGCGGGCGTGTCGACCTCGACCTGGCGTAGGGTGGCTCGCGTGGCCAAAGGCAAGCGAAAGATCAGCGCCGGCGACGTGGCCTCCAACAGGTATGCCTCCTACCGATACAACCTGCTCGAGCGATTCGAGTGCGGCATCGTGCTCCAGGGCACGGAGGTCAAGTCGCTGCGCACCGGCACGGCGCAGCTGAAGGACGGCTTTGCGACGATCACCGGGGGCGAGCTCTGGCTGCGCAACGTCCACATCCCCCCGTACGCACCGGCATCGCGTGAAAATCACGAGCCCGAGCGCGAGCGCAAGCTGCTGCTGCATCGCCGTGAGCTCGAGCGGATCTCGGCGCGGGTGCAGGAACGCGGGCTGACGCTGGTGCCGACGCGGATCTATTTCTCCGGCCCGCGCGCAAAGGTCGAGCTTGCACTGGCCAAAGGCAAGGACGTGCACGACAAACGAGAATCGCTCAAGAAGCGTGAAGGCGAGCGGGAGATGCAGCGTGCGCTGCGCGACGCCGGGCGCTGACCCCCCGGTGCGCAGCTGACGCCTACTTCAGTTTTGGTGCGCGCAGTCCTTGAAGCCGAGCTTGGAGGCAGAGGAGGTGGCTGAGGCAGATGCGGACGCAGCTTCGCTGGCGATCGTCTGCGCAGTCTTCTTGTCGTTGGTCTTGGCTGCTGCACCGATCTTGTTTGCATCGTCGGTTAGCACCTGTGTCTTATCGAGAAAGGAGGTGTAATCGGACGCCACCGCGCCGGGCGGCGTGAGTTTGCGCAGGTCGTTGACGCCCTGCTGCTCGAGCGCGTACACCTTGGGCGCGACCTTTGCCACATCGGCGGCGGTGTTGGTCGGCCCGACGTTGCGGATCCCGTCGTTGACGCGTTTGCAGATCGCATCGCCCTTCGCGACCAACTCGGACTTGCTCAGCGGCGAAGTCGACGAGCTTCCGCAACCGGCGGCAGCTGTCGCGGCGACGAGTGCGAGCAGGGTGGGTGTTCTGAGCGTCATCTGTTGTGGCCCCTTTGAGAGTGAAGCCGGAACTTCTACAGGCTGCGCGCGATGTAGGTCGCGTGCATGCCGAACGCGAGCAGCACGACCAAGCCGAGGTAGGTGGCCGCGACCCACAGCCGGGCGCGTC
>JBPCQX010000025.1:0-3160 GCA_050997675.1 Solirubrobacteraceae bacterium | reverse complement strand
GGAACTTGGGTTGGTCGAGGGGTCGCCCGCAGCGGCCACCGTGAAGGCAACTTCCGTGATGATCGAGCAGGGGGACGCGTGATCAGACGGGTGAGCGGTGTAGCGCTTGCTGCGCTGGTGCTGATCGTTTCGGGATGCGGCGGCGCGTCGTCGAGCAGCAGCGGCCGCAGCGGCAGCGGCAGCGGTGGCGGTGGCGGTGGCGGTGGCGGTGGCGGTGCGGGCAAGCCCAATCTGACAGTGTCCGCCGCTGCATCGCTGACGAAGGCGTTCACCGAGTACGGCACGCAGTTCTCGGCGGCCAGCGCAAGGTTCTCCTTCGCCGGCTCCGATCAGCTCGCGGCTCAGATCGAGCAGGGCGTCAAGCCCGACGTGTTCGCCTCGGCGAACTTGAAGCTGCCCAACATGCTGTTCGCCAAGGGCCTTGTCTCCAAGCCGGTCGTATTCACGTCGAATCGGCTGGTGATCGCGGTACCCGCAGGCTCGAGCAAGATCCGCTCGCTCGCTGATCTGGCCAAGCCCGGAGTGAAGATCGCCAACGAGTCGCCGACGGTTCCGGCTGGCGCCTACACGCTCATGGTGCTCTCGCACCTGTCCGCCGCGGAGCGCCGAGCGATCCTTGCGAACGTCCGTACGCAGGAGCCCGATGTCAAGGGCGTGATCGCAAAGGTCGCCGGCCAGGCAGTTGACGCCGGATTCGTGTACATCACTGACGTCACGGCCACGGCCGGCAAGACTGCTGCGGTCACGATCCCCGACAAGCTGCAGCCGCAGGTCGCCTACGGGGTGGCGGTCGTGGAGGGCACAGGGCACCCGGCCCAGGCTCGGGCATTCATATCTGGGCTGCTCAACGGAGCCGGCCGGCAGGACCTGCTCAAGGCAGGGTTCCTGCTGCCGAGGTAGTGCGCGGCGCTCGCACCCGGCGGCCAGGGTGGTTCGCGGCGCTGCTGGGCGTCGCGATCGTTGCCACGCTCGCGTTCCTGGTGCTGCCCGTGGTCGCGATCTTCGCTCAGGTCAGCCCGGGCCGCCTAATCTCCAGCCTCGGCGACCCGGTGGCGCTCGACGCGTTGACGCTGAGCGTTGAGACGACGACGATTGCCGTGCTGATCATCGTGCTGATCGGCACGCCCGCGGCCTACCTGCTTGCAACTCGGTCGTTTCCCGGCCATTCGCTCGTGGTGACCCTCGTGGAGCTGCCGCTCGTGCTGCCGCCCGCGGTCGCAGGGATCGGGTTGCTCGCGGCGTTTGGGCCCGCAGGCCTGCTCGGCGGGACGCTGCGCGCGGCGCACATCGAGCTCGTCCTCCAGACCGCGGGGGTGGTTGTCGCGTTGATCATCGTTGCAGCGCCGTTCTATTTGATCCAGGCGCAGGCCGCGTTCGGGGCGGTCCAGCCCAGCTGGATCGAAGCTTCGCGCACGCTGGGAGCAGACGAGGCGCGCACGTTTGCGCGCATTGTCGTTCCGGCGGCCAGCCCCGGGCTGCTCGCCGGGCTCGCGCTGGCGTGGGCTCGCGCGCTGGGCGAATTCGGCGCGACGCTGATCTTCGCCGGCTCGTTTCGGGGAATCACCCAGACAGCGCCGCTGGCGATCTACAACCTGCTCTCGATCGACCTGCCCGGCGCACTGGCGCTGTCCGCGGTGCTCGTCATCGCATCAGCCGCGTTGCTGCTGTCGGTCAGGCTCGCGACCGGGGGCGGGGCGCTGCGCCGTGCTACGCGTTGAAGTACGGATGCGGCTGGGCGGGTCGTTCGCGCTCGACGTGGCGCTCGAGGTGCCGGCCGACTCGTGTCTTGCCGTCGCCGGACCCTCCGGGTCAGGCAAGACCACGCTGCTGCGCATCATCGCCGGCCTGGAGCAACCCGACCACGGGCGCGTCTCCTGCGGTGAGGAGGTTTGGCTCGACACCGCCCGAGGCATCTCCGTTGCCCCTGAGCGACGGCGCTGCGGCTACGTGTTCCAGGACTACGCCCTGTTCGGGCACCTGCGCGTGTGGCAGAACGTCGCCTATCCGCTGCGCGGCCAGTCCCGGTCCGAGCGCCGCGCGCGGGCACAGGGACTGCTCGAGCGGTTCGGCATCAGCGAGCTCTCAGACGCACGCCCCGCAACGCTCTCCGGAGGCGAGCGCCAGCGCGTCGCGCTGGCCCGGGCGCTGGCCCGCGTCCCGCATGCGCTGCTGCTCGACGAGCCACTGTCGGCGCTCGATGCCCGCTCCCGCGCTCGCTCTGCGCGGGAGCTCAAGAGCAGCATGCAACAGGTAGATGTACCCACCGTGCTGGTCACGCACGACTTTGCCGAAGCCATGCTCCTTGGCGACCAGGTCGCGGTCATGGATGGGGGCCGCGTCATCCAACAGGGAAGCGCAAGCGAGCTGGCCGCGGCCCCTGCCACGGCTTTCGTCGCCGACTTCACCGGAACGGTCGTACTTACCGGTACCGCTCGTGCAGGGCCGGACGGGCTGACCGTCGTGGAACTCGACGGGGGCGGTCTGGTCAGCGCGCTGGATCAGGCGAGCGGACCAGTGGCCGTCAGCCTTTACCCGTGGGAGATCACGATCGGACCCGTCGACGCCGAGCCGGTCGGTTCCGCGCAAAACCATCTGGCAGTCGAAATCGTCTCGGTTACCTCTGTGGGCAACCGTGTCCGGCTGGGCTTGGCCGCTCCCCAGCCGCTCGTAGCCGAGATCAGCCTGGTTGCCGCCGGAGACCTCCAGCCGGTCCCCGGCAAGCGCGTGAGCGCAACCTGGAAGGCTGCGGCCACCCGCCTGCTCGCCCTATGACGCCCGCGCGCGGGGGTGAGCGCCCACCGCTGGCGACGGGACTGCTCTAGAAGGGAATCCCCCAGAGCGAAAACCAGCGCTCGAGCTCGGGCTCGATCGGCAACTCGCGTCCGAGCTGGGCCTTGATCTGAAGCTCGCGCTCAGTCGAGCGTTGCTGCTCGCCGCTGCCCGGGACAAACGGGTACCAGTGTCCGCGCTTGTAGTTGTAGATGAAGTAGATCTTCGGATCGTGTGGGCTGCGGAAGCCGAACACCGCGCACAGCACGCGTTCGCCGTAGCCGCCCGTGTCGAGCGCGCTCGAGAAGCAATTGACGGCGAACACCAAATCCTCGAGCAAGGGGTCGCGGACGATCATCCAGCAGTAGCCGTAGGAATCGTCACGGCTCTC
>JBPCQX010000194.1:0-4781 GCA_050997675.1 Solirubrobacteraceae bacterium | reverse complement strand
CGCGCGACGCGCTGACGGTCGCCGCCGGGCTCGTTGCCGGCCTGCGCCCCGCTGATCCGCTGCTAATGGACCTGCGCCGCACCGTCCGTGAAACGCTTGCCGCCGCGCTTGCCGCACCGCCCCGCCGCCCGGCACAGCGGGCAGCGGCGACGCAGGCGATCACGGCAACCGACGCGATCAACGCGCAGCTGCGCCGCTACGCCGCGCGCCGACCGCAGCTCGCGAGCCTGATCCCCGACTAGCGGCAGACGGCCGCGCAGCTCACGGAGCGGCGGCGACCGTGTAGGTCAGGCTGTAGTTACCGGAGTCAGCGGTCACAGTGTGCGTGCCGATCGCCGCCGCAGCCGAGGGGAACTGGCTGAGGATCTCGCCCGGCACATCGTTGTCGGCCGCCACCTCGCCCGGGTTCGCCGGACACGGCTGGACCTTCGGCAGGTCACACTCGCGGCCGTGCACGAACAGCCGCACACCCTTGCCGGCGGGCACGTAGATGTCGAACGTCTTGTCGGTGGCGAGCGTCGTCCCGTCCAACAACAGCCCCAGCCCGGGTGCCCAGTCGTTGACGAGGCTCCAGGTGCCGTTGATGTCCGTGTAGAGGTTCCACTCCCCGCCCGGATCGTCCGTGTTCGCCGACAGATCACCGGGCGGGTCGAGCGAATGCACTGCCGTCAAGCTGGTGAAGTGGACCTGCAGGTGGATCGGCGGCGTCGGGTCGAGCGACCAGCCGACGAAGAAACTCTTGCCGAATACCTGGCGCGCCCCGACGAGACCGAAATTCGCAAAGGGGACGGTGACCTGGATGCCCGTGGACTGAACCTGGACCCGCGGCGCGGGCGAGTTGACCCCGACCCCCTGGTCCTGGATCTTGTAGACGAGTTTGGCGTTGGGCGCGGGCTTCGGCGGGGCAGGAACGAAGAAGCTGTAGTTGCGATCGTTGACCTGCTGGTAGCGCTGGCTGACATCCTGGACGCACGCCGTGTAGTCCGGTCCATAGGTGTCGGGACTGGGCGGCGGGTGCGTGAGCGCGCACTGGGCTTCCGCGTGGGCGAGCGTGCCGTCGGTCGAGATGTAGGCGTCAGTCTCTGTCCGTGTGGCCCTCGGCGCCGAGGGATTGGCGCGCTGAACCACCATCGCGCGCATCGGATGGAACTCCGAGCGTTCACCGGGACAGCCGGTCTGTCCGCACTGGGCGATGCCCTGGCCGGGGAGCAGCAGATCCGGGTTACTCACTCCCGGGCTCGGACCCCAGTGACCGCAGTCCCAGATCCAGGAGCCCCAGAAGCCGACCCGGTCGCTTTCGGTCGGCCAGACATAGCGTGGCACACTGCCGCTCTCCCATTCCACGTGCAGCCTGCCGTAGTCCTCCGCGGTGGTGTCACCGGTGAAGTTGGCAGTCGAGAGCAGGTAGTTGTAGGCGGGATCGACGTTGACGTTGGAGTTCAGGTCGTAGGAGTCATGACCTTGCGGCAGGTCCCCGCCGGCGGTGTGGGTGTGCGTTGCCGTGCCCTGCGCGAAGCGCACGGTGGGATCCTTGTCGACGTAGACCCACTCGGGGGATGTGAAAGTCAGCAGCCCGGTGGCGTTGCGCTGGCAGCCGTCGAGCAGCGGCTGGCTCTGCGAGTTCGGCTGCGGCGGATTCGCCGCGAGAGCGGGCCCGGCGACCAGTGCGGCGAGCGACGCGATGCTTGCAACTACGCAGATAAGCCGAGCCCGCCGTGAGCTTCCACGCTTCAAGGTCGCTGCCCTCCCGGGGTGCGGATCCCAGCCCTCACTGAGAATTACCAGCCGCGCGCGGAGCGTATAGCATCACGCCGCCGATCGCCAGTGCCGCGGGGCCGCGCGGCAACGGAGCCCGACCGTGCACGCCGGCAGCGAAATCGGGCTCGTGGCGCCGGACCGCTTCAGCACAAAGAACACAGAGCCGACGCCCGGATTCGAACCGGGAACCCTTTATTACGAGTGGAGTGCTCTGCCGGCTGAGCTACGTCGGCAAACCGCCCCGGCCGCCCGTCCGGCGGCGGGTCCGGAGCGGTGGCGGGGCGAATCCGTCTAGCGAGCCAGCCAGCGTGCGGGGTTTTGCATGAAGACCGTGTTGAAGACGGTGTCATCCATCACGCCCTGCTCGCGCAGCCACGGCACGACCTCCTCGAAGATGAGCGTCATCGACCAGTTGCGGATCGCGCCGGAGGCCTCGATCTGCGCGACGGCTTCCTCGGAGAACCAGTCGATCGTCGCGCAGAAATCTTGGGAGATCATCACGCGTTCGGCGTGCCCGCGCCGCAGCAGCTCGGCGGTCACCGCGTTGCGCTGGTCGATCGGCAGGTACATCTCAAGTCCGTAGCGGTCCAGGCCGACGTAGACGCCCTGGTCGAGCAGGCCCTGAACGTACTCCACGTCCGGACTGTCGCCGCAGTGGGCGATCTGGATCTTCTCGGGGGAAACGCCCTCGTCGAGGAAGATCTCGACCTGGCGCGGGCCCGTGTGGGCTGCGGGCATCGAGTGCGCCATGATCGGCGCGCCGGTCTGCACGCTCGCCCGAGCGCACGCGCGATGGACCTTCTCGACATGCTCGGTCACGCCGGCCGCGTCGGCGGCGCACTTCAGAAATGCGGCCTTGATCTCGGTGCCCTGGATCCCGCGTTCGATGTCGTCGACGAAGTGCCCCGCGATCGTATCCTCGTCGCGGTTCTCGAAGTAATGGGGTAGGTAGTCGTAGGTGTAGATGCCGGTGCATGCGACGATGTTCACGTCGGACTCGGCGGCGACGCGCTTCATGAAGCGCACGTCGCGCCCCCCGAACATCGCGGTGGGATCGACGACCGTCCGCACGCCGTGACCCTTCGCTGCATTGACCGCCTCCAGCGCGGCGTCAAGCTCGGCCTGCTCGTCGTACCTGTCGGGCCAGTTCTCGGCCACCGCCTCGTCGCGAAAGCGCACGTGCTCGTGGATCAGCGTCAAGCCCAGGTCGCTCGCGTTGACTTCGCCCTTGACCGTCTCGACAGTACTCATCGCAGCGGATCTCCCCATTCGGTCTCTTCGCGCAGTTGCTTCTTGAGCACCTTGCCGCCCGGGTTGCGGGGCAGCGACTCGGTGCGGACTGCCACGTACTGCGGCACCTTAAAGTCGGCGATCCGCTCGCGCGTGTAGGCAATGACCGCCTCCACATCGAGCCCGTCGCCAGCCGGCACGATCACCGCACCGACCTTCTCGCCCATCATCTCGTCGGGCACCGGCACGACAGCTGACTCGCCCACGCCCGGCGCGCCGGCCAGCGCAGCCTCGACCTCGATCGAGTACACGTTCTCGCCCCCGCGATTGATCATGTCCTTGGCACGATCGACGATGTAAAGCAGGCCCTCGTCGTCGATTCGTGCCAGGTCGCCGGTGCGCAGCCAGCCGTCGATAAAGGTGTCGGCGGTGGCCTCTGGCTTGTTCCAATAGCCCTGCACGACGTTCTGACCACGCACCAACAGCTCGCCGACGCCGGTCTCCGGATCCGGCTCGTGAAGCGCGAGGTCGACGAGCGGCATCGCGAAACCGACCGAGTCGGCGTGCTCCACAGCCTCCTCGTGCGGCAGGAACGAGGTCAGCGAGGAGGTCTCGGTCAGCCCAAAGCCGTTTCCGACACGCGCCGCCGGGAACGCCTCCATGATCTTGTGGACGGCGTCGGCGGCGATCGGCGCGCCGCCGTAGGAGACCCAGCGCACGTTGCCCAGGTCGGTCTCGGCGAATAGTGGGTGGCGCGTCATCGCGTGGTAGATGGCCGGCACGGAGGTGAGCATCTCGATGCCCTCCTCGCTCACGGTCCGCAGGAACCCCTCGAGGTCGAGCGCGTTGCCGAGGATGAACGCGCGGCCGCCAAGCTCGTTGAGGACCAGCAGTTGGCTGTTGCAGCCCGTTACGTGGAATAGCGGCACGTTGATCAGCGTGGCCAAACCGGGCCCCTCGGACTTGTCGACGCCAATGCAGCGAAACGCATTCTCGGTGTTCGCCAGGAGGTTGGCATGCGACGTCATCGCGCCCTTTGGGAAGCCGGTGGTACCGCTCGTGTAGAAGATCGCCGCGAGATCCTCAGGGCCACGGTCATCGACGACCAGCGGCTCCCCATCGGGTAGCGCCGAACCGGGGCTGAACACGTGCTTGGCGCCGGCGTCCGAGACCACGTAGTCGACCTCAGCCTCCTTGAAGCGGATGTTGACTGGCACGGCCACTGCGCCTGCAAGCTGTGCGCCCCAGAACGCCAGCACCCAATCGATGCCGTTGGGGAGGAGGATCGCGGCGCGGTCACCCGGCTGCGTGCCGGCCGCTTGCAGCCCCCCAGCCACGCGCGAGGCGCGGTCCCAGAGCTCACCGAAGGTCAAGCGCTCGCCACCGACCTCGACGACTGCCGTCGCGTCCCGATCGCGTTCAACGCTGGCCCGCAGCATGTGCACCAGCGAGTCGGGGCGGTCGCTGTAGCGGGCGATGCCGTCCGCGCCACGCTCGACGCCCGTTGTGTCAAAGGGGTTGCGGCCTCGGGCCGCCGGCTCCACTCCCACTGCACTCTCCTCTCGCCGCGTGTTGCAGCACCGGACCCTATCGAGCCGAAGCCGGAGCCCCTGCCCCGATCCTACACCGAGCTCCTCGGCTCGCGGGGCGGCGCAGCCCAGCGGGCTGGAGCGCTCCCCGTTGGTGTTGACGGTTTAGGCCGCATGTTTTTGTAGTGCTCCTTGCGCGTCGTCCCAAGTTTGACGGACTTCGCGTGGTGTGCGGTAGTTGAGCCGGCTGTGGGGCCGGTCGTG
>JBPCQX010000171.1:0-27990 GCA_050997675.1 Solirubrobacteraceae bacterium | reverse complement strand
GGGCCTGGACGCCTTCGAGGGAGAGCGCCGAGGCGGGGGCGGCGCCGGCGGCCCACCCGGCCGCGAGCAGGCCGCAGAGGATCGTCAGGCGCCGCATCACGCCCATGCTGACACGGCGAGCGGCCGGTCGATGCGGTCGCGCCAATACCCTGTACGGCGATGGACAACGTCATCCCGATCGCCTCCACCGGTTCCGCGAAGGGCACGCGGCGGCGGCGCAAGCGCTCCAAGACAGCCCTGGTCCTGGGCGGCGGCGGCTTCACCGGCGGCGTGTACGAGATCGGCGCGCTGCGGGCGCTTGATTTGCTGTCCGTCAACCGGACCGTCAACGAGTTCGATGTCTACGTCGGCACCTCGGCGGGCTCGTTCATCGCCGCGCTCGCGGCTAACGGGATCACGCCGGAGGAGATGATGCGCGTCGTGATCGGCCAGACGCCGACACCTTTCCGCGACATTGACATTGGGACGCTGCTGAGGCCCAACCTGCTCGAGTTTGCTCGCAAGGGCGCCATGATGCCCCTGAAGGCCGCACTGCTCGCGCGCCAGCTCGCCGGACACGTGGGCCAGGTATCAGTGATGGACCTCGCGCTGGGGCTTGCCGAAGGGCTGCCCTCCGGCCTGTACTCGGGCTCGGGGATCGAGCACTATGTCCGCAAGGTTCTTGGCGATCCGGACCGCACAAACGACTTTCGCATGCTCGAACGCGAGCTCTACCTCGCCGCTACCGACCTCGACACGTGTGAGCGGATCGTGCTTGGCGGCGACGGTTGGGCTGACGTGCCGATATCGACGGCGGTGCGGGCGTCGACGGCGCTGCCGATCGTCTACAAGCCGGTCGAGGTCAAGGGCCGGGAGTTGATCGACGGAGGGATCGTCTCGACCACGAACCTCGACATCGCAGTCGAGCGCGGGGCGAAGTTCGTGATTGTCGTCAATCCGCTCGTGCCGTTCATCAACGATTTCCGCAAGAGCGTGATGACGGCGCGGGGCGCCAGGCCGCGGCGCGTGTCTGACATGGGCTTTCCGCAGATCGGCTACCAGGCCTTCAAGCTGCTCGCCTATCAGCGCCTGCACGAGATGGCCGCGCAATGGGAGAAGCGCTATCCAGGGATCGACATCGTGCTGATCGAGCCCGAGCCGACCGATGAGTTGATGTTTCAGACCTCGGTGATGAACTTCACATCGCGTGTGGACATTGCAAGGCACGGCTTCCAATCCGTGGTCCACAAACTCGCCGGGGAGTACGACGAGCTGAAGGACGTCTGCGCGCGACACGGAATCGAGATCTCCGCGACGCGCGTTCGCAAGGTGGTCAAGCACTTCGCGGCTGAGCGCGAAAAGACCCGCGCATGGCGCAAGATCCTCGAGCAGACCACCGGCGCGCTCCTGCGCCAGTCGAGCGGCTCGGGCGGCAGCTAGGCGAGCCGCTTAGTACAGCGAGTCGAGCAGCTCTGCGTACTTCTCGTTGACGACGTTGCGCTTGACCTTCAGCGTGGGTGTCAGCTCGCCGGTCTCCTGCGAGAGATCGTGATCGAGAATCACGAACTTTTTCACCTGCTCGACCTGGGCGTACTTGGTGTTCGCGGCGTCGAGCGCCTCTTGGACGAGCGCTCTCACCTGCGGCTCGTCGGCCAGTGCGGCGATGGTGTCGGGCAGCTCGCGTTCGCGCGCCCAGGGGAGGATCTCCTCCTCGTCGAGCGTGATCAGCATCACCGGGAAAGGTCGCCGGTCGCCGTGCATCACTGCTTGAGAGACCCAGCGGCACTGTTTGAGGTCGTTCTCGAGGTTCGCGGGCGTGAGGTTCTTTCCGCCGGCCGTGATGATGATGTCCTTCTTGCGCCCGGTAATCGTCAGGTAGCCGTCGTCGTCAACCGAGCCGAGGTCGCCGGTATGCAGCCAGCCATCGATCACGGCACCAAAGCTGGCGTCGTCGTTCTTGTAGTAGCCGCCGAAGATGTTGCCGCCGCGAATCAGGATCTCGCCGTCGTCGGCGATCCGGATCTCACAACCCGGCAGCGGGCGGCCCACGGTTCCGAAGCGGTGATGCTCCGGCGAGGAATAGGTTGCCACGGTGGAGGTCTCGGTCATCCCGTACCCCTCGAGTACCGGCACGCCGCAGGCGTAGAAGAACTCGAGAATGCTCGGTGCGATCGGAGCCGCGCCAGTCACCGCCTGGCGGACGTTGCCGCCAAAGATCGCGCGCACGTTCTTGTACAGACGCTCATCAGCTGCGTCAAACTGCTGCTGAAGCGCTGCGGGCACCGGCTCGCCGCGGACCTGCATGTCACGCACCTTCACTCCGAGGGCGACGGCTTGGCGAAACTGCTCCTGCTCCTCGGGCGAGGTGCTTGCGACGGCCGAGGTCGCAAGCGTGTAGATCTTTTCGAAGATGCGCGGGACCGAGGGAAAGTAGGCGGGCTTCGTCTCCTGGAGCTCGGGCACTATCTTCTGCGTGTCGCCTGACCAGAAGGCGATCGCGCTGCCGCCGTCGATCGCGAGCAATTGGATCAGCAGCGCAAACGCGTGGGCGAGCGGGAGGAACAGGTAGGTGACCTCGCCGCTGTGGAGCACATTTGCCTCGCGGCACATGTCGATCACTTCTCGGTAGTTGCCATGGCTCAGCACGCAGCCTTTTGGCGGGCCGGTCGTGCCAGAGGTGTAGATGAAGGTGTAGGGATCGTCAGGACCGACGGCCTGCGAGCGCGCGAGGAGTTCGGCGCGCTCGCGCCGCGCGCCCCGCTCGCGCAGCTCGGCGAAGGCGAGGGCATCGCCCGGTTCGCCTTGCGGATCGATCACGATCACGTGGCGCAGGTGGGGCAGGCGCTCTCGAACGGCGGTGATCTTCGCGACCTGCGAGGCGTCCTCGCAGATGACGGCAACGGCTTCGGAGTTGCCTGCGACCCATTCGCATTCTTCGGGCGAGTTGGTCGGGTACACCGGCACCACCACGGCGCCGCAACTGGTGATCGCGAAGTCTGCATAGGTCCACTCAGGGCGCGTGTTGCAGAGGATGCACACTCGCTCTCCCGGCTCGATCCCCAGATCGATCAGGCCCAAGCCGGCCTCGGCGACGATCGCGCCGAGTTTTGCGAACGTCACGTCGTCCCATTTGCCGTCCTGCTTGAAGCGAATCGCGACCGCCGAGGGGAAGCGCTCCGCGGCGATTGACATCATGTCTGCGATCGTGCGCGATCCGGTGCTCTCGGCAACTGCGGCGGCGGCGATTGACATCTCTCAGGCTCTCCTCTCCGGGGGAATGGAGGCGAGTCTAGCCGTCAAACGCACACACGCGCCGCGGGCGTGCTCGGCGCGGCGGACGGTAGCCTCTGGTCGGGCTCAGGCCTGCGCGGACTCCTGCAGTTCGGGGCTGAGTCGCAGGTTCGACAGGAAGAGGCTCTTGTCGATCCGTCCGTGAAAGATTGGGACGCCCAATTCCATGCATTTGGAGATGACATCGCGCCGCTCGATTCCGGCTTCTCGCGCGAGTTCCGTGGGCGTCAGGTGATTCGCCATCGGTGCGTTCCTCCTATGTCTGGTGTGCGTCCCCTACGTATACCGCGTCCAGCGGACACGCACAACTCAAATTGGGTTCGGAACGTCGATGTACTCGTGTTCGATGCCAAATCGTTGCGCGATCAGCCCGCCCAGCGCGCGAACTCCAAGCGTTTCCGTCGCGTGGTGGCCCGCGGCGATGAAGTGGACGCCGCTCTCCCGCGCCTGCGCCATCACGCGCTCTGTGGGCTCGCCGGTTAGGAAGGCGTCGTAGCCGCTGGCGATGGCTGCGCCGAAATACCCGCTGCCGGCGCCCGAGACGATCGCGAGTCTGCGGATCCGCGGCGGCCCGCAGTCGAACATCAGCGGCTCGCGCTGGGTCAGATCAGCGGTGCGCGCTCGCAGCTCCTCGGGCTGGAGTCCCTCGCCGGCGAACGACGCGCCGCGGCCGATGTCGCCAAAAGCCTCATGGGCTGCGGCGCCGAGTCCCGCGGCGAGCAGGGCGTTGTTGCCGAACTCGGCATGGGCGTCGAGCGGCAGATGGTAGGCAGCAAGCGACATCTCGCTCTGGAGCAACAGCGCGACGCGGGCGCGGTGGGGGCCGACGAGCGTTGGGTCATCGCGCTTCCAGAAGATCCCGTGGTGTGCGAGCACCAGGTCGGCGCCCCGCTCGCGGGCGCGCTCGAGCAGCTCGAGGTGCGCCGAGACGCCGCTGACCAGGAGCCGGACATCGTCGCGCCCTGCCACCTGTAGGCCGTTCGGGCAGTAGTCCTCGAACGTCGCCGCGTCCAGTAGCTGTTCGAGATGATCGATGATCGCCTGAAGAATCTGCGCATCCTTTCCGCGTCCCGTCCGTATCTAAGACTGAACAGCATCCGCCACGCTACAGGGGAAGACGGTGCGCGACGGCACGAGGGGTGGCAGATGCTCGCAACCGACCGGGAGCCGCGGGAAGCGGAGTTCAGCGATCTCTACCAGCGCTTTCACGCACCCATTCTCCGCTACATCGCGCGGCGGCTTGGCGGCTACAGCTCTGAAGCGGAGGACGTCGCCGCGGACGTATTCGTCTCGGCGCTGCGCGCTTATCGCGGGAGCGCGTGCGAGACGCAGTTCCGGCCCTGGGTCTACGAAGTCGCCCGCAACGCGTGTATCGACCACCACCGCCGCGCGCACCGCCGGCCGGCACCGCTGATGCTGGACGAGGCGATGACTCTCCTGACTTCCGATGCTCGGGGGGGGTGGGATTCCAGGGGGGGTTTGGCGGCGCTGCGCAGCGCCCTGGCCGACCTGCCTTCGCTCGACCGCCAGTTGATCGCGCAGCGGGAGCTGGGTGGCCTCTCCTATGCGCAGCTCGCGGAGCGGACGGGCCTGAGCGGCTCGGCGGTGGAGACGGCACTGTTCCGCGCGCGCCGCAACCTGCTCGCGCGGTTTCGGCTCCTGTCCGGGGAGCGGGCCTCCGGGTCCGGGTGCCGCTTCGCGTCGCAGCGCGCGGCCTGAGGTGTGGGATACTGCGCTCCTTCATCGGGGCGTGGCGCAGCCTGGTAGCGCGCACCGTTCGGGTCGGTGAGGTCCCGAGTTCGAATCTCGGCGCCCCGATTTAGCCAGCACATCAAACAGAAGCGATCGACGCGCGGCATGCAGCTGCCGACGGCGCTGGCGCGGTGGGTGCCCCGGTGATCAGGATTGGGTCGCCTCTAAGACGCACGCGAAGCGGCCAGATCGACAGGGAAGTCGGGTTCAGCCCGCCCCGGCCACCTTCAACAGCAGCTGGTGCAGGGATTTCTGCTCGGATTCGCTCAAGGCGGAGAAGAAGTCGCGCTGGAGTTCGCTCGCGAGTATGCGCAGGCGGCCCAGGGTTTCCGTCCCGAACTCCGTGAGATGGATCGCACGGACGCGGCGATCGCTGGGGTGGGGGCGGCGCTCGGCGAGCCCGAGCGCCTGGAGGTCGTCGATCACGCTGACCATCGAACTCGCGTCGATCGCCGTGAGCTCGCGGAGTTCCTGCTGGCTGAGGCCGGGGTGAGCGGCGACGAGGTTCATCACGCCGAACTGGCGCGGATGAACGCCTTCGGGGGCGAGCAGCTCCGCAAACTGGCGCGCGGAGGCGCTCCCAAGTCGCGCCATCAGATAGCCGGGATACCGAAGCAGCTCCGGCGGAATTGGACCTTCATTCCACATTCTTCACAGATGGTACTACGCACCGTCAATGATTTGTGCTACTAATAATTAGGTCTGCGCAATACACCGGAGGTTCTGCTTTGTCTGCCATCACCCGCTGGGTCCTCGCCCACAAGCGACTGGTAACGCTCTTCTGGCTCACCCTGACGCTTGTCGGGATGGCCTCCGCTGGCTCCGCCACCAAAGCCCTCAAGCAGAAGTTCTCAGTCCCGGGCAAGGAAGGGTGGGAGACGAACAGCCAGATCGCACGCGACTTCCGGGGCACCGGCGGCAACACTGCACCGCTGCTGACGGTCGTCACGCTCCCGGCGGGGAGTTCGGTGGACTCCGCGCAGGTCAAGCGGGGTCTGCTCGCCGTCGATCAGCGCCTGGCTCGCGCGCTGCCCGGAACGCGCCTCGCGGGCTACGCCTCGACCGCCAGCCACGCGTTCGTCTCTGCGGACGGACGTACTACGTTCACGATTGCCTACCCACCGCCGGACCCCAGCCAGCCGTTCGGCGACAATCCCAATGCCGAGAAGGCCGCCCGCGCCGCGCTCGCGGGGGCCACGGTCGCCGGCGTCCCAGTGCACCTCACGGGCTACGACGCGCTGGCAGCCCAGAGCGGAGGCGGCAACGGGCCGGGCTTGCTCCTTGAGGCATTGTTCGGAGGTGTCGGCGCGCTGGTCGTGCTCGGTTTCGTGTTCGCCTCGTTCCTGGCCATCGTGCCGATCATCATGGCCGTCGTGTCGATAATGACCACGTTCCTCGTTGTCTGGGGTCTGACGACGCTCACCCAGGTCTCACCGATCGTTCAGTTTTTGGTGGCCCTGATCGGTCTCGGTGTTGCGATCGACTACGCGCTACTTGTCGTCGTGCGGTGGCGTGAGGAAATCGCGCACGGACGCTCGGGCGACGAGGCAGTGGTGCGCGCGATGGAGACCGCCGGCCGCGCCGTCGTCTTCAGCGGCACCACTGTCGCGGTTGGACTGCTCGCGCTCGTCGCACTGCCGCTGCCATTCCTGCGCTCGGTCGGCTACGGAGGGATGCTGATCCCGCTGATCAGCGTGATCGTCGCCGTGACCCTGCTCCCGGTCGTTCTCTCGTCTTTTGGCCGGCGCCTGGATTGGCCCCGGATCCGCACCGATGACAGAGCCAGCCGCTCATGGACGCGGTGGGCCCAATTGATCGTGCGGCGGCGCTGGGTAGCAGCAATCGCCGCGGTGGTCGTACTGCTGGCCCTCGTCGGCGCGGCGACGCGACTACAGCCCGGCCTGCCGAACGTGAACACGATCGCCAAACAGGGCGACGCCAAGCAGGGTCTGATCGCGCTCGAGCGCTCCGGCGTGGGGTCGGGCGCGCTGCTGCCGAACGAAGCGCTGATCACAGGCTCCACACCGCCCGGGCGCGTGGCCCAAGCGCTCGCCGCCGTGTCGGGTGTTCACGGTGCAGTGGCGCCGGGCGGGCCGGGGTGGACGTCTCGCGCCGGAGCCCATCTCGTGGAGGCATTCTCAACCGCCGACGGCTCCTCAAGTGCCGGCAGAGACATTCTCGGCCGCGTTCGCTCTGCCGCGCACGCAGCCGGGCCTGATGTGCGTCTCGGCGGCATCGCGGCCCAGAACGATGACTTCATCAACGCTGTGTACGGCAACTTTCCGCTGATGATCGGCCTGATCGCGATCGTCACGTTCATCCTGCTGGCGCGTGCGTTCCGCTCACTGCTGCTGCCGCTGAAGGCAGTTGTGCTCAACGTAATCAGCGTCGGCGCGGCCTGGGGGGTGCTCGACCTGGTGTGGCAACGCGGGCACGGCTCGCACCTGATCTGGGGAATTCCCGCCACCGGTTCTGTGACGGCCTGGATACCGCTGATGGTGTTCGCATTCCTGTTCGGACTGTCGATGGACTACGAAGTGTTCATCCTCGCCCGTATGCGAGAGGAGTACGACGCGACGGGCTCGACCGACACCGCCGTGGTCCGTGGCATCGGGCGCACTGGACGGCTGGTCACAAGCGCTGCGATCATCCTGTTCTTGGCGTTCGTGTCGTTGGCGTCGAGTCCTGGCACGGACATCAAGGTGATGGCAACCGGTCTCGCCGCAGGCATCCTGCTCGACGCGACGATCATTCGCGCTTTGCTCGTGCCCGCCGTCGTGTCGCTGTTCGGCCGCTGGAACTGGTGGCTGCCCGAACGCCCGGCGCGGCTGCTCCGCGTGGAGCCCTCCCTGCCAGCGCGGGTCGCCGCACCGGCTCCTAGCGAGGCCTAGCGGGGTCCGGCGTAGAGCCCTCGCTGCCAGCACGGGTCGCCGCACCGGCTCCTAGCGAGGCGTAGCGGGTCCGCCCACGGGCGGGGTACGCTCCGCGGGTGAAAAGCGACTGGGCCCTCTAGCGGTGGCGCCGCACGATCACGCGGCCCATACCCACGCCGTGCGGGCCGACGCCGACGCAGGCAAGCTCGCGCTCGCGCTGGGGCTACTCGTCGTGTTCATGCTCGGCGAGGTCACGGTCGGGATCCTGGGCCATTCGCTGGCCCTGCTCTCCGACGCGGCGCACATGCTCACCGATGCCGCTGCCCTCGCGCTGTCGCTGCTGGCGATCCGGCTCGCCGCGCGCCCGGCGGAGGGTTCGATGACCTACGGCTACAAGCGAGTTGAAATCCTCTCCGCGCAGTTCAACGGCGCGACCCTGCTCGTGCTCGGCGGCCTGATCGTTTTCGGCGCTATCGGCCGGCTGGTCGATCCCCCGGGGGTGGACGGCGCCGCTGTGCTGGCGGTCGCCGTGGTTGGCATCTTCGTCAACGCCGCGGCCACCTACACGCTGTCGAAAGCCAACCGGCGCTCGATGAACGTCGAGGGTGCCTTCCAGCACCTGTTGACCGACCTGGTTGCGTTCGTGTTCACCGCGGTGGCCGGAGCAGTGATCCTCACGACCGGCTTTGAGCGCGCCGACGGCATCGCCTCGGTCCTGATCGCCGCCGTCATGCTGCGTGCGGCGTACAGCCTGCTGCGCGACTCCGGGCGAGTTTTTCTCGAGGCCGCTCCGGCGGGCATGGATCCGAACGTCATCGGCCATGCGATGGCAGCCGTGGACGGGGTCGTGGAGGTCCACGACCTTCACGTCTGGGAAGTCACCTCAGGCTTCCCTGCGCTGTCCGCCCATGTGCTCGTGGGTGCCGAGTCGGACTGCCACGAGGTTCGCTTCCGACTCGACGCGGCGCTGCAGCAGCGCTTCGCGATCGACCACGTCACGCTCCAGGTGGATCATCAGCACAGCGCGCTGATTGCAATTGAGGCGACCCCGCAGAGCGGCGCCGTGGATCCAAGGACACCGGTCGAGCCGCGGGGGCGCCCGGGCGCTTGAGGTCTCTGGCACAGGGGGACAGCGGACCTCTGGGAGCGCCGCTCGAGATGGGGCTCAGCTACGCAACCCCGGCGGTGCGCTCGCTCGCCTTGTAGAACAGCTGAAGATAGTCGGCGAGAGCGATGGCGCTGAAGGTGGCCGTGATCCAGCGGGTTACCTGTGGAACGAAGAGCAGGGAGCACATCAGCGCCGTGGCGATCCACTGGGCGATACAGAACGGACACAGAATCAGCTCGCCGATCGTCCTGCGCAGACCGCTCCCCTTTGGTGACTCCTCGACTTCGCCTGGGCCGCCGTCGCCTTTGGGTTCGGTGAAGGGCGAGCGCACGGCGCTCGTCACCCGGTCCTTGCTCACGAGTCGGCTGAGCCGCTGCGTCGCCAAAGCGACCAGTGCCACGTCAAGCAAGGGAGGGCGTTCGGGGAGTTTCCGGCGTCGCGCGGCAACGGCGAGCGCAGTGATCGTCGCGGCGTTGTAGACGGCCATCAGCACGCCGTAGCTCTGCTTGTCGGATGCCATGCGGTGGAAATGTAGCGCGCCAGGAATCTGAGATGCAAACGCATTGCGTTGGCATCTCGAGGCTCAACATCCTGAGCGGGTCGCGCTGTCGCCACCTGGCTCGTCCCCGCCGGGGTTTGAACGTCGCGCAGGCTGATTCGGGCGCCTGACCGACCGGGGGCGCTGCGGCGGCGCCGTCCGGCGGTCCTCGCAGCTGGAGAGCGGACCGATCTGCGGCTCAGCCAGCCGCGGCGCGGTCGAGCTCGAACCACACGCGACAGCGCGCGTCCCCGCGCACCACGCCCCAACGATCTGCGGCGGAGTCGAGCAGATAGAGGCCGAAGCCCCCCTCGCGGGTGGGGCGGGGATGTTCCGGGGCGATGAACCCAGGTCCGCGGTCCGTAACGCCGACGTGCAGGCACTTCTCGTGCAGCGCCAACTCCAGGCGCAGCGGGTCGCTGGCATGCGCGTGAGTGACTGCGTTGCTCGTAAGTTCGGAGACCAGCAACTCGGCGTTCTGGCGAATGACAAGAGACATCTGGCCGCGCGTGAAACCGCCGACAAGCGAACGGGCGTGGCCTGGAGCGTTTGGTCCGGACGTGATGTTGATGTCGAGCGCGTCGATCATTCGTCTAGAGCAAGGAGTACCCCGAGGAAGCGCGATTACGCAGGGACTTTTCTGGGTAAAGCACGTCGGGACGAGCGCTCGAACCTGCGCGGTGGCCTGCCGCCGCCGCGGCCTGCTCGGAGGGTCGCTCCACGACCAGATCTACGGCGCGGCTGAGCGCACTGCGGATTGGTAGATTCGGATCCGCGATGGGCGAGTTGATTGCGAGAGCGGGTCGGATACCTGTTCGGCGGACCCGGCTGGCAGCCACGCCGTGACTGACTTCGAGCTGGTTCGCGCCGAAAACCCCGGGCCGTTCACGTTGAGCGGCACAAACAGCTGGCTGATCGGCCGCGACCCGGCCTTCCTGATCGATCCTGGTCCTGCATTGCCTGAGCATCTGGATGCGCTGGAGCGAGCGATCGTGGACCGCGGCGGTCTTGGCGCGATGATTCTGACGCACGATCACGCTGATCACGCCGAGGCCGTTCGGCCGCTGCGCAGGCGTATCGAGGCTCCCCTAGCCGCCGCACGGGGGCAGGTCGACGTGCTGCTCACCGATGGTGAGGCGATTGGCCCGTTCACGGTCGTCGCCTCGCCGGGCCACGCGCCCGACCACATCGCGCTTGTGACTGGCGGGATGTGCTTCTCGGGCGACGCCGTGCTCGGCGAGGGCAGCGTGTTCATTGCTCCGGCTCCGGGGTCGATGTCAGGTTACCTTCGCGCGCTGCGCAGATTGCGCGTGCTCGATCTCGACACGATCCACCCCGGCCACGGCCCCTTGGTCGAGGATCCCAGGGCCAAGCTCGACGAGTACATCGCTCACCGACTCGAGCGCGAACAAGCTCTGCGACGGGCGCTCGACGACGGGCTGCGCGGCTCGGCAGAGCTGCTCGATCGTGTGTGGGCCGACGCTGTGCCGGCGCTGAGACCGGCGGCCGCGGTCACGCTGGAGGCGCACCTCGGAAAGCTCGAGGAGGAGGGGGCGTTGCCGGCGGGGGTCGAGCGCGTCGACTTCTCCTGGCTCTGAAACCTGCAACGATCTGCGAATGAGAGACCCCGCCTCGCGGCGTCCCGAGCCTGCATTCATCCGCCTGCTGTCGCTGGCCGGAGTGCTTGCCATCGGCGTGGCCCTCGGGGCAATCCTCACCTCGCAGCATTCGAGCGGCTGGCTCGTGGGGTTGGTCGTCTCGCTGGTCACACTCGGCCTCGGCGCCGCGGTCCGCGCGATGACCGGCGAGAACCCGCTGCGCTAACGCGCGGGCAGGGCGGCGGGGGTCGCAGGCACGCTGGTGGGCGCGGTCGGCTGTCCGGCAACCGTGGGGTTGCCAGCAGCGGGCGGCGCGCCGGCAGCGGCGGGCGGCGCAACGGGTATCGTGGCCGTCGGCGTGCCTGCGGCGATGCGGGCAGCGCTCGTGCCGTCAGCAGGGGTGGGCACGGAGTCGACACCGGCCGGCGCCTTGGGCAAAGCTTCGTAGAGCATGTCCTGGCCCGTCAGCGGCTGCACATCGACTTTTTGGGCTCGGCCAACCGCGTGCCGGGCGACTGCGTGGTTGCTCGCGGCGCTGCGCTGCGCGGGTGCGTTTGTGAGGGCGTGCACCGGTGGCCGGCCCTGGGGTGGCGCCGGCAGGGATGTTGCCGGCGCGGGCTCCGCGGCCCGTGTGGGCGCGCCGGGGACGGGCCTCAGGTCGCGGTGAAACGCGGTGCCTGCACTCCCCAGCAGCGCTGCGCAGCAGACGATCGCTGCGAACTTCGTCGCCGCAGCGCCGCCGGCCGCTGCGGCGCCCCCACCAGCGCTGGCGGCCAGCCCGCCGCTCGCGCTCGCGCTGCCTCCGCCGAGACCGAACAATACGCCGAGATGGCCGAGCGGACCGCTCGGCACAAGTGAGGCGATGTTTCGCCTCACGGCGCTCAGCTGAACCCGGTACTCCCTGCAGCCTGCGCACTCGCGCATGTGGCGGCGTGCGGGACCGCTCGCACGAACGCCGCGCTCGTGTGCCGCGAGCAGATCGGCGTGGATCTCCTCGCACGGGGCCTCGCGCGCCAGCGTTGCGTCGACCATGCCGGTCCGCGCGCGCAGCAGCAGCGACTTGACCGCCGCAACCGAGATGTCGAGCGCACCGGCCAGTTCCTCGTATGTCAGGCCCTGCAGCTCTCGCATCAGCAGCGCGGAACGCTGCTGCTCGGGCAGCGCCTGAATATCGGCGATCACGCATGCGAAAGTCTCGCTGCGCTGAGCCTCAAGCGGCGGGTCGTGGCGGGCATCGCGCGAGAGCGCGAGCTCAGCTGCGGCGTGGATCTCACAGGGCATCGGACGCGGGCGGCGGATCTCATCGACACAACGGTTGTGGGCGATTCGGTACAGCCAGGCCCGGAGGGAGATCGGCCGTGTGTTGGCGCGGAGCGCCGCATATACGCGGACGAACACGTCTTGCATCGCGTCCTCGGCGTCAAATGTGCAGCCGCCGAGCATCTGGCGCGAGTAGGCGTGCAGTCGTGCGCGGTAACGGTCGTGGATTGCGCGGAAGGCATCCTCGGAGCCGGCTCGGAAGAGCGCCACGAGTTGCTCGTCGGAGCGCAGTCTCAGCAGGGGGCTGGAGACTGACAGCCGAGCCCGGGGGAGTCCTGTTGTGCGTGGGAGTGCGGAGGCTTCCATTGGCGGCGTCGTTTCTCGGCACTGTAACGGCCCCCGGCCACCAAAGTTCCGCGTTTGGATCGCCGGTGCTGTTAGGTTAGGGTTCCCTAAGCCGATGAGTTTTCTGCAAACAGCGCTGCTAGGCGCCCTGGCCGGCTCGACGATCTTCCTCGGGCTTCCGCTCGGACGGATGCAGCGAATCGACGATCGCGCCCGCGTGGCGCTGGCGATGTTCGCCGTGGGCATCCTGACCTTCATCTTCGTCGACGTTCTGCAGCACGGCTTGAGCATCGTTCAAGTCAGCGTCGATGCCTGGCACCACCACGGCGGGGCGTTCGGCGCGGCCGCGCTCCGTGTGCTGCTGCTGGGGGCCGGTTTCACCGCCGGCAGCGCGGGGCTTGGGATGATCGAGAGAACGATCCGCGCGCGCGCCGTCCAGCCGCCCGTGATGGGCGGGGCAGGCGCCGCCGCGGTGGCTCTCGACGAGGCGACGGTAGCCGCGCAGGCAGAGGTCACGCGGCGAAACGCCGCCCTCTACCGCGGCTTCACGATCGCTGCGGCGATCGGTCTTCACAACTTTGCCGAGGGACTCGCCATCGGGGTTTCTGCACGCGCCGGGGCGATCAGCCTCGCCACGGTTCTGATCATCGGCTTCGCGCTGCACAATGCGACGGAGGGGTTTGGGATCGTCGGGCCGCTTGGCGACGTGCGGCCGTCGTGGCGCTGGCTGGGCGTGGTCGGCGTGATCGGCGGCGGTCCCACGTTCGCGGGCACGCTGCTCGGCTACACGGTCACCAGCACGCCACTCGAGCTTGCGTTCTACGCGCTGGCCGCGGGAGCGATTCTCTACGTGATCGGCGAGGTGTGGCACGCGATGCGCCGCTACGGACACCGCGAACTCGGACTGTGCCTGCTCGCGGCCGGCTTTCTCACAGGGGTGCTGACCGATATCGTGGTCTCCTACGGAGGCGGCTGAGGCAGGCTCACACGAAGCGGGGGTACAGCGTCATCCCGCCGTCCACGAACAGCGTCGAGCCGACGATGTAGGACGCCTGCTCGGACGCCACCCAGGCGACCGCTCTCGCCACATCGCTCACGGTGCCCCAACGGCCGAGCGGGATCTCCGCCTCAACCGCACTGCGCTGCTTGGGATCAGCCAGCACGCCGGCGTTGATCGGCGTCGCGATCGCCCCGGGTGCGACTGAAACGACGCGGATTCCGTGGGGGGCAAGTTCGCGTGCGATCGACTGGCCGAACAGTTTCATACCCCCCTTGGAGGCGCAGTAATGGGAAAACGTCTCCCACGGAATCTGCTCATGGACGCTTGAGATGTTCACAATCGTGCCCGGCTGGTCGGCGGCGCGCATGATCCGGGCGGCCTCGCGGGCGCACAGGAACGCCCCCGTCAGGTTGACGTCGATCACCTTCTGCCAGTCGGCGAGCGGCATTTCGATCAACAGATGGGGCTGTTCGAGGCCGGCGTTGTTGACGAGGAGGTCGATTGCGCCGAGCTGCTCGCCTGCCTGTGCGAACGCCCGCTGGACGTCGGCCTCCTTGGAGACATCCATCTGGACCGCACAGGCACGTCCTCCAGCGGCTGCGACGGCGGCGACCATTGCGTCGGCTGTGTCAGCTGGGCCGACGTAGTTGACAGCGACTGCAGCGCCGTGGGCGGCGAGCTCGAAGCAGACACCCTGTCCGATGCCCGAATCGCCGCCGGTCACAAGCGCGTGGCGCCCGTCGAGCAGACGGACTTCCGGAGCGTGCAGGCTAAACTGCTCGAAGGCCACGTAGGCACGATACCCTCGCGCGGTCATGTCCGCAGCCAAGTCCGATACGCCCGCCCGCCGCGCGCCGCCGCAAGCCGTTCCTCGGCGCGGGCTCAAGACGCCGTTTCCGCCGATCGCCTCCTATGGCTTCCTGTCGGATTGCCACACCGGCGCGCTTGTCGCACCGGACGGCTCGATCGAGTGGCTGTGCGTCCCGCGATTTGACTCCCCGAGCCTGTTCGGCGCCCTGCTTGATCGCGGCGCGGGCTATTTTCGCGTGTCTCCCTACGGCGTCGATGTCCCGGTCGGCAAGCGCTACGTACCGGGAACGAACATCCTCGAGACGACCTGGATGACCTCGACCGGGTGGCTGGTGGTCCGCGACGCGTTGACGATCGGGGAATGGCATGAGAACTCCGACGGCACCTCGCACGAGCGTCCGCCGACCGACCAGGACGCCGACCACCTCCTGGTGCGCACGATCGAGTGTGTCCAGGGCGAGGTTCCAGTCGACGTCGTGTGCGCGCCGATGTTCGGCTACGGCAAGCGGGTGGCGCGCTGGACGATGGTCGAAGGCGAGCGAAACCATGCGCTCGACGCGACGGACGGGACCAGCCGAATCAGGCTCCTCAGCGACCTCAACGTCGGCATCGACGGCAATCGTGCGCACGCTCGCCACACGCTGCAAGAGGGTGAGAGTCGCTTCTGCGCGTTGACCTGGACCGAGGCGCTGGGCGGTCCCCGCACCTTCGAGCAGGCTGACGCCCACATGCACCGCACGGGCCACTTCTGGCGCTCGTGGCTCGCGGCCGGCAACTATCCCGACCATCGCTGGCGCGCCTACCTGCAGCGCTCGGCGCTCGTGCTCAAGGGCTTGACCTACGCGCCAAGCGGAGCGCTTGTCGCGGCGCTCACGACCTCGCTGCCGGAGACCCCCGGTGGCGAGCGCAACTGGGACTACCGCTATTGCTGGATGCGCGACGCGAGCTTCACGTTGTGGGGGCTGCACGCGCTGGGGCTCGACTGGGAGGCCGACGATTTCATGGAGTACGTCGCGGACCTGCGTCGAAACAAGGACGGCTCGCTGCAGATCATGTACGGGATCGATGGCGAGCGGACATTGAGCGAAAAGACCCTGCGTCACCTCAAAGGCTACGAGGGAGCAAAGCCGGTGCGGATCGGCAACGCGGCCTACAACCAGCGACAGAACGACGTCTTCGGCGCGGTGCTCGACTCCGTCTATCTTCACACTCGCCATCACGATCACGTACCCGACCGCCTGCTGCCCGTGCTCGACGCTCAGGTCAAGGCAGCCACCCGCGTGTGGCGCAAACCGGACCAGGGCATCTGGGAGGCGCGCGGCGAGCCCCAGCACTACGTCTCCTCAAAACTGATGTGCTGGGTTGCACTCGATCGCGGCGCTCGCCTCGCCGAGCTGCGTGGCGACGGCGAGGCGGCGCAGTCGCGGCAGGCCGTCGCCGACGAGATCCACGCGGACGTGCTCGAGCATGGGTTGGACGAGCGCGGGGTGTTCGTGCAGCACTACGGCACGACCTCGCTCGACGCGTCCTGCCTGCTCGTCGGGTTGCTTCGATTCCTGCCGGCAGAGGACGAGCGCCTGCGCGCGACGGTGCTCGCGATCGCAGACGAGTTGACGGAGAATGGTCTTGTGCTGCGATACCGCACGGGGGAGACCGACGATGGGCTCTCCGGCGAGGAGGGCACGTTCCTGATCTGCTCGTTCTGGCTGGTCGCTGCGCTGAGTGAGATCGGCGAGTCAGACCGCGCCGCCGCTCTCTGCGAGCGACTGCTCGGCTACTCCTCGCCGCTCGGCTTGTACGCTGAAGAGCTTGAGGCGAAGAGTGGGCGCCACCTCGGTAACTTTCCTCAGGCGTTCACGCATCTCGCGCTGATCAACGCGGTGACCCACGTGATCGCGCAGGAAAGCGACTGACAGCGAGTTTGCGCCTTAGCGGAGATCCCGCTTCGGCCGCGAAGGGGTTCGATCCGATGAGCAGCAGGCAGCAGGACACCCAGCGCGATGATGCCGCGGCCGCGACGGAGCGCCCGACGCTGAAGCGGGCCGGCGCGATGGACCCGTGGGATCGGCGCTCGCGGACAGCGACGCCGTTCGACGATCGCGTCGCGCCGAGTTCGGCTTTCCCTCCGATCGCCGACTACGCATTCCTGTCGGACTGCCACACCGCGGCGCTCGTCGCACCGGACGGCACCGTCGAGTGGCTCTGTCCGCCGCGGTTCGACGCTCCCAGCGCGTTCGCGGCGATTCTCGATCGAGGTGCTGGGGGCTTTCGGTTCGGCCCAGCGGCGATGGGCGTCCCGGCTGGCCGGCGCTATGAGCCGGGCACGAATATCCTCGAGACGACGTGGCAGACGGCCACCGGTTGGGCGGTGGTGCGCGACGCGTTGATCATCGGCTCCTGGCGTGAGCGCGAGATGGGCTCGGCGACGGCCCACACGCGTCCGCCGGCCGACCACGACGCCTATCACGTGCTGGTGCGCACGATCGAATGCTTCCACGGCTCGGTGCAGGTCGAGCTGATCTGCGAGCCGATGTTCGACTATGGGTCAGTCCCGGGGGTTTGGACGCCCGTTGACGGTGACCCCTGGGCGTTCGATGTCAATGGCGGGCAGCGGCCCATGAGACTAATGAGTGACATGCGGACCGGCATCGAGGGCGGCTGCGCCCGCGCACGCCATCGGCTGGAGAAGGGCGACAAGCGCTATTGCGCGCTGTCGTGGTCGCGCATTCTCGACGGGCCGAGGAGTTTTGAGGAGGCGGCTGAGGCCCTGCAGAAAACGTCTGAGTACTGGCGGACCTGGCTTGCGGGCGGGCGGTTTCCTGATCATCGCTGGCGAAGCCAGTTGCAACGCTCCGCGCTGGTGCTCAAGTGCCTCACCTACGCCCCGACCGGCGCCGTCGTCGCCGCACCCACGACCTCGCTGCCCGAGACTCCGGGCGGATCGCGCAACTGGGACTACCGCTACACCTGGATGCGGGATGCGACCTTCACGTTGTGGGGGCTCGGCTCGCTCGGGCTCAACTGGGAGGCCGACGACTTCATCCAGTTCGTGGCGGACCTGGAGCGGAATCCGGATGGCTCGCTCCAGATCATGTACGGCATCGGCGGCGAGCGCGATCTCGACGAGCGCACGCTCGACCACCTCACCGGCTACGACGGGGCGCGGCCGGTGCGCGTCGGCAATAGCGCGTACAAGCAGCGTCAGAACGACGTCTATGGAGCCGTGCTCGACTCGCTGTACATCCACACCAAGGAGTACGGCCACAACTCCCAGCGCCTGTGGCCGGTGATCGAAGCCCAGGCCGACCGAGCCCGCTCGCTGTGGTGCGAGGCCGACCAAGGCATCTGGGAGAGCCGCGGCGAGCAGCAGCACTACGTCTCGTCGAAGTTGATGTGCTGGGTGGCGCTCGACCGCGCGGCGCGCCTGGCCGCACGGCGCGGGCGGGAGGCGCTGGCGGATCGCTGGCGCGAGACGGCAAACGAAGTGCACGAGGACATCTGCTCGCGCGGAGTGGACGAGCGTGGGGTTTTCGTGCAGCACTACGACACTGTGGCGCTCGACGCCTCGAACCTGTTGATCCCGCTGGTGCGGTTCCTACCGGGAGATGACGAGCGCGTCCGCGCGACGGTATTGGCGACCGAGCGCGAGCTGACCGAGCAGGGCCTTGTCTTGCGCTACCGCACAGGGGAGACCGACGATGGGCTTTCCGGCGAGGAGGGCACGTTCCTGATCTGCTCCTTCTGGCTCGTTTCGGCCCTGCTCGAGATTGGTGAGCGCGCCCGTGCCCGTGCTCTGTGCGAGCGCCTGCTGGCATACGCTTCGCCGCTCGACCTCTACGCCGAGGAGCTCGATCCGCGCACCGGCCGCCATCTCGGCAACTTTCCCCAGGCGTTCACTCATCTAGCGCTGATCAACGCGGTGCTGCACGTAATCCGCGATGAGGAGTCAGCACCGTTGACCTAGCGGACCAGCGCCCCGCCGCGGTGCGCGGAGATCATCGCGCGCAGCGTGTCGAGCGCCGCGTGTTGCGGGCGCCACCCGAGCAGCTTCCTCGCCTTCGAGGTGTCCATCAGCACCGGTTCGCGGAAGGCGTTGACCCATTGCGCCTCCGCGGGCAGGAATGACAGCCGCGAGACGATCTCAGCGGTGGCGCCGAGCGCGAGCTCCGGAATCGGAATCGAGTACCAGCCGAGCTCGTCGGCAAGCTGGCTCATTGTGATCTCGCCTTCGCCCGCAAGGTTGTAGACGCCCGGCTCGCCTTTGCCCAGCACCGCGGCGCAGAGGGCACGGGCCACGTCGTCGTGGTGCACGAGCTGGAAGGGCACCCCGGGGTCGGGCAGCACGGGCTTGAGGATCGGCACCCCCTCGAGCAGTCGCAACACGCCGGCGGGGAGGCGCTCCGAAAGCTGCGTGTAAGGCAGGTTGTCGATCAGCAGCGGCGCATCTGGCCCGGCGACGATGCAGGGACGGAAGACGTAGGCGCCGGTCTTTCCGCCCGACAGCGCGTCCGTCAACACCTGTTCGACTTCGGCCTTCTGTGCCGAGTAGTAGTGCTCAGCGCTGCCGCGTGTGGGGTCGTCCTCGTGCAGCGGTCGCGGGTTGTCCTTGTGGAAGCCGTAGGCCGCGACGGAGGACGTGTAGACGAGTCGTTTCGCGTTTGCGGCGACCGCGCCTTCGAAGACGTTGCGCGAACCCTCGAGATTCACGCGTGTGCTCTCCTCGAGCGAGCCCATGATCAGAAAGGCGAGGTGAACAACGACATCGAAGCCGGCGACCAGCGCGTCCACCGACGCTCGATCGAGCACGTCCCCCTGGCGGTAGCTCGTCTTCTTCCAGCCGTGATCAGAGGGGTCAAACGGGCTGCGCGCCATTCCCACGATCTCAGTCACCTGCGGTGTGCGCTCGAGCGCGCGGATGAAGGCTTGGCCGATCTCGCCCGTCGGACCCGTGACCGCGACCGAGAGGCCGGTGGCCTTGCCCCCGGCCCTGCGCCGCGGCGCTGGTTTTGGCGCGCCCGCGGACTTCGCCCGTGGCGAGCGCGGCGTTTTACCCGCGGCCGCCGCTGCGGCGGCAGGCCGGTTAGCGCTGCGTTTGGTCGCAGGCGCCGGTTTGCTCGGCCTGCCGGGTCGCTTTGCGGGAGGCATGCAGCGGAGCCTAGCCATTTCGCATCGCCGCGGCGAGAATCGCACGCAGGGGATGCTCGCGGCTCGCGCGAGCGCTCAGTACCCAGGCTCGCCTGGAAGCACCACGCGTGCGATCTCGCCTCCGAGCACTACCCGCGGCTCGACCGGCACTACCTCTCGCCCGCATGCGTACGCGAGCAGGGCAGCGGCGGAGTCGAACGGAGCCAATTGTTCGAGGTGCTTGATGGTCGGAAAGACCAGCGCGATCCGTCCCTCCTCGTGGGCCAGCAGCGCACCGGCGGGGGTGAACCATCCGTAGTCGACACATTCGCCGCCGTCGACGCGCGCGCTCTGGCCGGACGGCATGACCGCGAGAAAGAAATGGGTGTCGAAGCGGATCTTCACCTGCGCCGGGGTGATCCATCGCGAGAACTTGACGAGTCCAGCGGGATCGAGCCCGGATATCCCGGCCTCCTCTGCGAGCTCTCGTATCGCTGCCGCGCGGTGAGCGTGGTCGCCGCTGCCTTCGTGCGCGTCGACGGCTCCCCCCGGGAACACCCACACGCCGCCCATGAAGCGCGCCTGCGGGTTGCGCCGCACCAGCAACAGCTGGAGCTCGGCCTGGCCACCCCGCAGGACGATCACCGATGCGGCCTGGCGCGGCACTGTCGCCTCACCGGGGGCGGCGAGCTCCTCTCCGGGGGCCGGTCGACCCTGGTCCATCAGTCCACCATTCCGGCGAGCCGGCGGCTCAGCACAAGCGCGAGGCAAGGTCGGGCATCGTGCTAATGATGACTGTCCGGCGACACGGGCCGCCGCCACGTAGACTTCACGCCGCGATGAGCACGACCACGGCACAGCGCTGGATCTGCGAGTCCTGCGGTTTCATATACGAAGTCGAGGAAGGGGATCCCGACGGCGGGATCCCGCCCGGAACCGCATTCGAGGACGTGCCAGACACCTGGTTCTGCCCCGTCTGCGGAGCTCGCAAAAGGGACTTCGTCCCCTACGAGGACTAGCGGCTCACGCCGCGCGAGCGAGCGCTGACGATGTCGCGGCATCGATCGCATCCGCAGCTATCTCGACCAGTCGGCGCAGCTCGGCGCGGTCGATCGCCAGCGGCGGCATCAGCACCAGCACATCCCCGAGCGGTCGGACAATCGCGCCGCGTCGCCGCGCCTCGAGCGCAACCTCGTGGCCGATCCGCTCAGCCGGCGTGAACCCGGCGAGTTCGATGCCGACCATGAAACCGCATCGGCGAACCTCGCGGACGGCGCCGAGCGGCGCGATCAGCCGATCAAGCAGCTCGCCGAGCAGTCCCATCTTCGGCTGCAGTGCCTCGAGTGTGCGCTCTTCCTCAAACACGTCGAGCGTCGCGATTGCCGCCGCGCACGCAAGCGGGTTGCCGGTGTAGGTGTGTCCGTGGAAAAAGGTGCGCAGGTCCTCGGGAGCGCCGAGGAAGCCGTCATATATCTCCTCCGTGGCGAGCGTAGCCGCCAGCGGCATATAGCCGCCGGTGAGACCCTTCGCGATACACATTAGGTCCGGCTCGACAGCCTCGTGTTCGCACGCGAACATCCGTCCGGTGCGGCCGAAGCCAGTTGCGACCTCGTCGCAGATCATCAGCACGCGGTGCTGATCGCACAGCTCGCGGACGGCCCGCAGGTAGCCGTCGGGTTGCAACAGCATTCCTGCGGCACCCTGCACCAGCGGCTCGACGATCACCGCGGCGACCTCGCCGCCGTGGCAGTCGAGGAGTGCCTCGAGATGGGAGACGTCACCCGGCTCGGCGCGCCAGGCGTCGAACAGCAGCGGCCGATAGAGCGAGTGGAACAGGTCGATGCCACCGACCGACACCGATCCGATCGTGTCGCCGTGGTAGGCGCCCTGCAGGCAGATGAAGCCCTGCCGGCGCCGCGCCTCGCGCTCGCCTCGCTGAGCCCACCACTGAAAGGCCATCTTCAACGCCACCTCGACAGCCGTCGAGCCGCTGTCTGAGTAGAAGACACGTGTGAGCTTGCCGGGAGCCAGCGCGACGAGCCGCTCGGCGAGTTCGATCGCCGGAGCGTGGCTCAACCCAAGCATCGTGGAGTGTGCGAGGCGACCGAGCTGATCGCGGATCGCCGCGTCGATCCGCGGGTGGCCGTGGCCATGCACGTTGCACCAAAGCGAGGAAACGCCGTCGATGTAGGACGCGCCGGTCGAGTCGTACAGCGTCGTTCCCTGAGCGCGATCGATCACCAGCGGCTCCTCCTCCGACCAGCCCTGCTGCTGCGTGAACGGATGCCAGAGGTGACGCTGGTCGGCGGCGGCGAGTTCGCTGGTGTGCATGGGGTGCACGCTAGCCGTCGCCGGGGACGGAACCGACGGACAGCCACTGCTCGATCGGGAGTTCGCCCGCCGCCGCCGCGAGCGCCGCTGGCTCAAGCGCCGCCGCACGGGGAAGCACGCAGACCGGAACGCCGCCACCGAGCTCGGCAATCGTCTCGCGGTTGGAGCGCTCGATCGATGACGCGCGGTGCGCCGACCATGGGGTGAGCACCACGGCGCGTACGTCAAGCCCGAACGCGCGCGCGGCTTCGAGGCTCAGCAGCGTGTGGTTGATCGTTCCGAGTCCCGGCCGCGCAGCGAGCACGACGGGATAGCCGAGCTCCACCGCGAAGCGGCGGATGTCCCATCCCGGCGCGAGCGGCACCAGCAGGCCGCCGACCCCTTCGACGACGACGGCATCGAAACCATCGTGCGAAGCAAGCGCGTGCGCGCTCGCCACGGCCGCCGGCACATCGATCACCTCGCCCGCTAGCTGGGCCGCGAAGTGCGGCGACACCGCTGGTCCAAAGCGAGTCGGGGCGATCTGCTGCGGCTGCTGCCCCGTGATCGACGCGAGTAGTTCGTGGTCGGCAGGTACGCATGGCTCTGGCTCTGACAACCCCGTCAACGCCGGCTTGAACGCCGCGACGCGCACCCCGCGAGCCGCCAGCGCGGCACACAGTGCAGCCGCCAGGACAGTCTTTCCCACGCCGGTGTCGGTCGCCGCGACGAACACACCGCGTGCCGCGGTCGCCAGCGGGCTCATCGCACGACCCTCAGGCGGCGCGCGCGACGGGCTCGGACTCGAAGTCAAACAGCGCGTGAGCCGGCAGCTCGTCGCGATCCCTCACACGCGCCGGCGAATGGGCGTGCGCAGGCGGGGCGAGCGCCGGCGCCGGAGCGCTCCCGGCAAACGAAACGCCGGCCTCGGCCGCAGCGCTGGCGAGAACCTGCGCGGCACGGGTCAACTCGCCGGCCGTGTGCGAAGCCATCACCGCGAGCCGCAGACGCGAGGTGCCTGCCGGCACGGTGGGCGGGCGGATCGCCTGAGCAAAGACACCCTGCGCGAGCGCGAGCTCGCACACGCGGACCGCGAGCTTGGGGTCTCCGACGAGAAGCGGCACGACCTGCGTGCCCTGCTCGCAGACGGCTGCGCCGGCGTTGCGCAGCTCGCGGCGCAGTAGCGCGGCGCCGGTCTGCAGCTTGTCGACGCGACGTGGCTGCTCGCGCAGCACCTCCAGCGCGGCGAGCGCGCCGGCAACGGCGGGCGGCGGCAGCGCCGTCGAGAAGACCAGTGGCCGCGCCGTGTTGATCAGCAACTGCACGATCTCGCTGCTCGCACAGGCGTATGCACCATATGAGCCGAGCGCCTTGCCCAGGGTGCCGACGATCACGTCGATCTCGTCCTCCAGGCCCGCGGCCGCCACCGCGCCGCGCCCGCCCGGGCCCACCGCGCCAGTCGCGTGCGCCTCGTCGACGACGACCCGCACGTCGTAGCGCTGCGCGAGTTCGGCGATCTGCTCAAGCGGCGCGATGTCGCCGTCCATCGAGAACACCGAGTCCGTCGCGATCAGTGCCGCGCGGCCCTCGGCGTTGCGCAGACCCCACTCGAGATGGTCCATGTCGCAGTGGTCATAGACGAACGTCTGCGCCCGCGCCAGGCGGCAGCCGTCGACGATCGAGGCGTGGTTGAGCGAGTCGGAGAAGACGATTTCCTGCTCGCCCGCCAGCGACGAGATCACGCCGATGTTCGCAAGGTAGCCGGAGCCGAACAGCACACACGCCGGGCTGCTCTCGAACTCTGCCAACTGCTCCTCCAGCCGGCGGTGAATCGTCATCGTCCCCGAAACCAGGCGCGAGGCGCCGGCCCCGACCCCCCAGCGCATCGCCGCGTCAGCCGCAGCCTCGCGCACCCGCGGGTGGTCGGCGAGCCCAAGATAGTTGTTCGAACACAGCAGCAGCACCGGGCTGCCGTCGAGCAGCACTCGTGGCCCCTGTGGCCCGCTGACCATTCGCATCCGCCGGTACAGGCCCAGCTCTCGAAGCTCATCGAGGCGGCTGCGGATCTCGTTCATCTCTCGCTCACTCTCTCCCTCTGCTCAGCCCGCCGTGACCTCCGGCCGCGGCGGGACATTGCGCTTGGCCTTGAAGCGAAGCTGCGTCGAGGGATCCCACAACCGCACCTCGAATTGCGGCGAAGCCAGGTACTCCTCGACGACGTCCGGGGTCTCGCCTGCGAGCCATCCCGAGCGATTGTCGGGCCGCGGGTTGGACCCGTTGTCGGCCTGCCGCCCAACATTCAGCCCAAGTTCTTCGAACATCGCGCGATCCTCCTCGGGCGTCGAGCCGAGCGTGGTCAAAAAGTTGCCCATCATCACCCCGTTCAGGCCGGCCTTGACCGCCAGCGCCTGGAGCTCTGCGATGTTCTCGACGCGCCCGCCGCAGAGCCGGAATAGCGCTTCGGGCAGGATCAAGCGGAAGATCGCAATCCACTTCACCGCCTCCCACGGGTCCATGTACTCGCGATTCGCGAACTTCGTTCCGGGCCGCGGGTTGAGCAGGTTGATCGGGACACTCGTCGGGTCGATCGCGGCCAGTTCAAAAGCCATCTCGACACGCTGCTCGCGGGTTTCCCCAAGGTTGAGGATCCCCCCGACACAGGTCTCGAGCCCCGCCTCACGCACAGCGTCGATTGTCCGCAGGCGCCCCGCGTAGCGGACAGTCGAGGAGACCTCGTCGTAGTAGCTCTCCGCGGTCTCGACGTTGTGATGAACGCGCTGGATCCCGGCCTCCCGCAGCTGCTTGGCGCGCTCGACGGACATGTGCCCGACAGAAGCGCAGCGCTTCAGGTTCGTGTGCTCCGCGACGAGCCGCGCACCGTCGAGGATCTTCTCGAAGTCGCGCTTGGAGAGGCCCTGGCCCTGCGTGACCATGCAAAAGCGGTGCGCGCCCGCCGCCTCCGCCGCGCGGGCGTGCTCGAGGATCTGCTCGGCGTCCATCATCACATGCATTGGCGTGTCGGCCTCGGCGTAGCGCGACTGCGCGCAGAAGCCGCAATCCTCGGCGCAGCCGCCCGACTTCGCATTGACCAGCGAGCACAGGTCAGTCGAGTCGGCGAAGCGCTCGACGCGCGCCTGCCAGGCGCGCTCGATCAGCGCCTCGATCGCCGATTGATCCTCCAGCTCGCCGAGCTCGAGGGCCTCCTGGCGGGTGATCAACGGTGCCATGTCCGGACAGTCGCAGACCCGCCGGACGGACCCCTGCCCGCTCAGCGACCCCGCCAGCGCGGCGCGCGCTTCTCGCCAAAAGCCTTGACGCCCTCGCGCATGTCGGCAGAGTGAAAAGACGCCTCGCGCAGCTCGATCAGCTCCTGCTCGACGCTCGGATCGAGCGCTCCCCGCGCGGCGAGCAGGGCCGCGATCGCGCGCTTGTTGCCCCTGATCGAGAGCGGCGCGCCGCCCGCAAGCTCGCGCGCGAGGCCCAGCGCCGCGTGCTCGAGCTCAACCGCGTCGTGCAGCTCGTTGACGAGCCCCCAAGCCAGCGCCGTGCGCGCGTCGATGTTGCGCCCTCGCAGGAACAGCTCCCGCGTGCGAGCAGCGCCGATCGCGTCGAGGAACCTCCGCAGGCCGGTGTGGGAGTACACCAGCCCCAACTTCGCCGGGGGCATGCCCAGCTTGATCCCGTCCGCTGCGATCCGCATGTCGCAGGCGATCGCGAGCTCGAGTCCGCCGCCGATCGTGTGTCCCCCCAGCGCCGCGAGCGTCGCGCGGGGGTAGGCCTCCAGCGCGTCTATCGCACGTGTGAAGGGATGCGCGACCAGAGCCTCGGCGCGCTCAGCGAAGACGTCGTCGGGAATCTCGCCGATGTCGTAGCCCGCGGAGAACATGCCCTGCTCGCCGGTCACGAGCACACAGGCGGCGTCGAGTCCCTCCAGCTCGCCGGCGATGGCGTCGAGGATCGCGTGGTCCAGTGCGCCCCGCTTGTGCGGGTTTGAGATCGTCAGCCGCACCACGCCGTCCGCTGGCTCGTCGATCAGGAGCCGCCCCGAACTCACTTGCCAAGCCCCGCGATCAGGTTGATCGTCGTCGCGATGATCAGCGCGCCGAACGCGTAGGAGAGCAGCGCGTGGCGCAGCGCGGTGCGGCGGATCGGCTTCGTTCCGATATCGGTGTCGGAGACCTGGAAGGTCATCCCGATCGTCAGCGCGAGATATGCGAAATCGAAATAGTCCGGTGCGTCGTGCTCGTGGTAGTCGATCCCGCCCGCCGGCCCCTCGTCGTAGTAGAGGTCGGCGTATCGCAGCGTGAAGATCGTGTGCACCGTAGCCCAGGAGAGCACGATGCTCGCAAGGCACGCGCCAACGAGCAGCCCCTTCGTCAGGCCGTGATGTTGGTTTGCCTTCACGAGCACCAGACCGACGGCGAGCAGGCTGACGACGCTCCCGGTGAGCAGCAGCAGGTCGGCAGCGGCCCGGCCAGGATTATCGCGCGAAGCCCGCTCGGCGGCCTGCTGCGGCGAGAGCGGAGAGATCGAGATCCAGATCCAACCCGTGAAGATCAACGACCACACCATCCAACCCGCGAGCGGGATCAGGTAGAGCGGGCCGATCGCCGCGACGATCGCCGCCGCGATTGCGCCCAACACCCCGCTCACCGCGACACGCACCCCCGCCGACGGACCTTCCTCAGCGATCGCTCCCGTGGTCATCTCGCTCGCTCTCTCCTCACTCGCGGTCCACGTCAGCCGAAGCGTGTCACGTTTGTAGGGCACGCGCACCGCGCGGAGCCCCGGCCGTACTACTCCAGAACCACGAGGGTGTCGCCCTCGTTGACGGACTGCCCTTCCTCGCAAAGGATTTCCTTGACCTTGCCCGAGTCCTCAGCCTCGACAGGCATCTCCATCTTCATCGACTCGAGAATCGCGACCGTGTCGCCCTCGTCGATCTGATCGCCGACAGCGCACTCGATCTTCCACACGGTGCCCGTGATGTGGGCCTCGACGTCCGGCACGGCTGAACCTCCTGAGAGAATGGGTTGCCGATGAAGATAGACGCCGCCCAGGACGTCGTGGTGATCCTCTGCGCGCGCAACGAGGCCGCTCGCATCGGCGAGACGCTCGAGGCCCTCGTGGGCGCTCTGCCCGGCGCCGCGCTGCTGGTCGTCGACGACGCCTCGAGCGACGGGACCGCTGAGGTCGCCGCGGAGATGGGGGCCGAGGCCCTCAGCGCGCCGAGCCGTCTCGGCAAGGGCGGCGCCGCCACGTTGGGGGCGCGCCGCGCGCTCGAGCTGCAGGGGAGCGCCGGGCGCTACCTGCTGTGTGACGCCGACCTCGGCTCGAGTGCAGCCGCCCTCGTCGCGCTGCTGGAGGCGCTCGACGACGCGGATTTGGCGGTCGCCGCGTTCGAGCGGCGCGCCGGCGGCGGCTTCGGAATCGCCCGGGGTTTCGCGCGCTGGGCGATCCGCGACCTGTGCGGCCGCCAGCTCGACGCGCCGATCTCCGGCCAGCGGGCGTTGAGCGCGCAGTGTCTCGACGCCGTGCTGCCATTCGCGCCGCGCTTCGGAATGGAGATCGCGATGAGCTGCGACGCGGTGCGCGCCGAGATGCGCCTTGTGGAGGTGGTGGTGGATCTCGAGCACCGCGCGAGCGGGCGGACCGCGCGCGGGTTCGCGCACCGGCTCAAGCAGTTGAGCGACTTCCTGCTCGCGTATGCGAGTCGGCGATGGGCACGCGCTGCGAGCGGTTGACGGCCCTCTCGCGTGAGTTGGCTTTCCACCGCGCGTGCGGATAGGCTGGCCGTCCATGAGCCGGCATCCGATTCGCCTGACGAACACAGACGACTGCGAGCGCTCGCGCCTGACCGTCTTCTTCCGACTCCTGCTCGCGGTGCCGCACGTGATCTGGCTCGAGCTCTGGTCGATTGCGATCGCAATCGTGATGATCGTGAGCTGGTTCGCCACCCTGTTCACCGGCCGCAATCCCGATGCGCTGCATCGCTTCAGCGG